>NZ_JAXCHX010000027.1:0-49686 GCF_035984855.1 Arthrobacter sp. MP_M4 | reverse complement strand
AATATCGACGCGGACCTGCTCAAGGACATGGCCGCCGCCCTGGCCTACGCCACCGCAACCTACGCCCTGGCACCCCGGCGCTGACACCCCCGCGCTGAGTGCGGCTGAAGTCTGTATCCACCGCCAGACGGGCAGGGGGCTCGGCTGCGGCGCGGCTCACCTTGACGACCTCTGCCCACAGGGCGTTTTTGGCCGACGGAACCGTCGGCCAGACCGACACGCCAACGCCGCCGACGTGCCAGAGTGCGCATCCCCGGCACGCCGGCACCCCCGGCATCCCCGGCACGCCGGACGCGAAGGGTGGACGCCGGTGGAGTCCGCAGTAGGAGTACGGGCCAGCTACGCGTGAAAAGGCGCTGGGGCACTTGAATTAGGCTTTCGGACTACTTGATTCCGGCGTCCGGCCGCCTGAGTACTGCTAAGTAGATGCAGGCCGGATATCCCCAAAGTATTCGAGTACGGGTTACGGGTCCCTAAGCTCCCTGCGTTCCATAGCTTGGAATCATCACCGGTCACACTTCCATAGGGCGGCTTTCTGCCGCCACGTTTGCTCCGTGGCCGTTTTTCCGGACGTCTTAGCCGTATTTGGGCCGGGGATTTGAACGAAGGAAAGCTACTGATGGATATATTCGACGTCCTTGAATCAGAAGTCCGCACGTACTGCCGCAGCTGGGATACGGTCTTCGACCGTGCGTCCGGCAGCACGCTCTACAGTGAGGACGGCCGGGACTATCTCGATTTTTTCTCTGGCGCCGGAGCTCTGAATTACGGGCACAACAACCCTGAACTGCTGCGCCCCCTGGTGGAATACCTGCTCTCCGGAGCGATTGTGCATTCCCTTGACATGAAAACCGTTGCTAAGCGGCGTTTTCTGGAGACCTTCAACGAACTCATCTTGAAGCCCAGGAATTACGACTACAAGGTCATGTTTCCCGGCCCCACCGGTACCAATGCGGTGGAGGCGGCTTTGAAGCTGGCCCGCAAAGTCACCGGCCGGACCCAAATTCTCAGTTTCACCAATGCCTTTCACGGGATGACTCTGGGTTCCCTTGCCGTCACGGGCAATTCGATGAAACGGCAGGGGGCCGGCGTTCCACTGCTGAACACCACGAGCATGCCTTACGACGGATTCCTTGACAACCAGGCGGCGGAGTCCTCGTGGCTTCGCCAGGCGCTTGAGGATAGCGGCTCCGGCCTCGACAAACCCGCCGCGGTCATCGTGGAAACCGTCCAGGGCGAGGGCGGACTCCGTGCCGCACGCGCGTCCTGGCTCCGCGAGCTGGCTGAACTGTGCAGGCAGCACGGCATCCTGCTCATCGTTGACGACGTCCAGGCCGGATGCGGACGCACCGGCACCTTCTTCAGCTTTGAAGACTCGGGCATCATCCCTGACATCGTCTGCCTGTCCAAGTCAATTTCCGGGTTCGGGCTGCCCCTGTCCCTCACGTTGTTCAAACCCGAACACGACATCTGGAAGCCTGGCGAGCACAACGGAACCTTCCGCGGGCATAACCCGGCCTTCGTCACGGGGACTGCCGCCCTTGAGCGTTTCTGGGCCGGAAGGAGCTTCGAGTCCAAGATTGCCGGGCTCACCTCGCAGCTGCACGAGGGGCTCAGCCAGATTGCAGCTGGCACGGAAGGTGCACGGGTTCGGGGACGGGGGCTGCTGGCCGGCATTTATTACCCCGACCATGAGGTGGCGGGAAAGATTGCTGCCGAGTCCTTCGCGCGCGGGCTCCTGGTGGAAACGTCCGGTCCGGAGAGCGAAGTCCTTAAGACCATGCCTGCCCTGACCATTGGCGCTGACGAGCTCATGAGGGGACTCGACATTCTTGCCGACGCCGCCGAGTTTGTAACCGGCGGAAGGGTTGCGGTGAAGTCCATTGCCTAGGAATTGGTGCAGAAGGGATTGACCTATACAGCAGACCGATCAGATTTTAGGGACGGCAATGAGCACCCAACAGGCAACAACTTCTCAGCAGAATGGTTTCCACGGAGCCCGCGCCGCGAAGCAGCGGCCGGCCGGACTGACAGGGTTCGGCGCATGCTAGACGAAGCAGACCGGTCGATACCGCGGGGAAGCGTGATCGTGCAGAAGTTTGGCGGCTCATCCCTGGCGGACCCGGGAGGCATCCTCCGCGCCGCCCAACGCATCGCGAAAACGCGGGAAAACGGTTACCAGGTAGTGGCGGTGGTATCAGCCATGGGCGATACCACCGATGAACTGTGCGATCTTGCCGCCGGTGTTTCCTCCCGGCCGCGGCCCAGCGACCTCGATGCCCTCCTGAGCACCGGGGAACTCATATCGTCCGCGCTGCTCGCAATCGCACTGGCAGATCTCAGTCAGGCCCCCGTGACGTTTACGGGCAGCATGGCCGGGCTGATCACCGACGACGTTCACGGGAAAGCGCAGATCACCGACGTGCGGCCCGACCGCATCCGCACCTGCCTGGCCCGTGGCGAAATCCCCATCGTCGCGGGATTCCAGGGCAGGACAAAGAAGGGCAAGAAGGTGACCACCCTCGGCCGCGGCGGTTCCGACCTCACGGCCGTCGCCCTCGCCGCGGCATTGGGCGCCGGTATCTGCGAGATTTACACGGATGTGGACGGTGTCTACACCGCGGACCCGCGGATCGTGCCGAAGGCCCGCAAACTCGGCGTACTTTCAAGCCAGATGATGCTTGAGTTCGCGGCCTCCGGTTGCAAGGTTCTGCACCTGAGATGCGTTGAGTACGCCCGCCGGTTTGGGATTCCCATCCACGTCCGGTCCTCGTTCGTGCCGGACCTTGGAACGTTGATCCTGCCCGAACCTGACCGCCACCCCTTCCGGAAGCCTGTTCGGGAACAGGCCGTGGTCACCGGCGTGACCGGGGTGGACTCCGCCGCAAAAGTCGTTGTTATCGGAGTACCCGACGGGCAAGGCAGTATGGCGCGTCTGTTCCAGGTGTTGTCCCAGTCGGGCGTGAACGTGCAGACCATCGTCCAGAACGCTGCCGGCGCACGGCGGTCCGACGTCGCCCTCATTGTTCCCGCGACGCAAGCGGCCCCCGCCCTCGCTGTCCTGGGTGCCGCCCAGCGGACCATCGGGTTCCAGGGCCTGCTGCACGACGGCGAGGTCGGCAGGGTGTCGATCTCGGGCGTCGGAATGCGGTCCTCGCCCGAGGTTTTCTGCACGTTCCTGTGGACGCTGTCAGAGGCGGGTATCGATTTCGACCTCGTCGAAATATCCGAGACCTACGTCGCTGCCATCACCCGGGCGGAGCGGCTCGAAGAGGCCGAACGCGCCGTCCGGTCCGCCTTTGGCGTGGCGCCCGCCCCCGACGATGCGAACCCGTCACGCATGCCCAGCTCCCACGGCGAGGACGCGGACAGCGACTTCCGCTGGGGCCACGTTTTTCCGGGGATGGCGGCCAGCCCTGCATCCCGGGGCAGGTAACAGGCATGGGATGTCGCCGGGGCAGTGTCACGGGCCGGGCGGCGTTTGATGAAGCCGCGCTCCGCCCGGCACGCACCAAGGTTTTGCGAGGAGACAGAGTATGAGCAAGAAGGTCAAGTCCCGGTCGAGTGCCATCGCCCCCGCCGAACTGCGCGGCAAAATGATGCCCGACGGCGGTTCGGGGGCGGGGACGGTCCTGACCTCCGCCGCCGCGGACCACTCGGCCCGCTGGCGCCAGGGCGAGCGGTTGGACCAGCTGTTTGAAGACAGTTGCGACCGGTTGCAGGAACAGGGGAGAGGGACGCAAATCGCGGTGGACGCCGGCGACGTCGTCCTGAGCTATCAGGAACTGGACGCCCGGGCCAATCAGCTGGCCCGCCACCTTCTGGAATGCGGCGCGCGGCCCGGGGACCGTATTGCCTTGCTCTTTGACCAGCCGTGGCGCGCGTACGTGGCAATGCTTGCGGTGCTGAAGATCCACGCAGCCTATGTGCCCCTGGACCCGGGATTTCCGCCTGACCGGCTTAAGTTCATCGTCGAGGACGCCGATGTCGTGATGGTTCTTTCCCTGACCCATCTGAAGGATCTGCTCCCGGAAGTGGCCGCGCAGACCGTGTGCCTGGACCACGTCCAGGGGCACGTGGACGCAGAAGATCCGTCCCGCCTCCAGGACGCGGACCTGGGTGAGCCAGACGACGAGCTGGCCTACATTATCTACACTTCGGGGTCCACCGGCCGTCCGAAGGGCGTCGCCGTGGACCAGGCCAGCATCTGCAACTTTGTCCGGGTGGCATCCGCCATCTACGGCATCGAGCCGACGGACCGTGTGTACCAGGGCATGACCATCGCCTTCGACTTCTCAGTGGAGGAGATCTGGGTGGCCTGGATGGTCGGAGCCACGCTGGTGCCCAAACCGGGCCGCTCAAGCCTGCTGGGTGCCGAGCTCGGGGAGTACCTGGTGGAGAAACGGATCACGGCGCTGTGCTGCGTTCCCACGTTGCTGGCCACCCTCGACGACGACCTGCCCGGGTTGAGGTTCCTGCTGGTGTCGGGCGAGGCGTGCCCCCGGGACCTCGTCCTGCGCTGGCACCGGCCGGGCCTTCGCTTCCTGAACGTCTACGGCCCGACCGAGGCGACCGTAACGGCCACCTGGTCGCTCCTCGATCCGGGCACGCCCGTGTCCCTGGGCGTGCCACTGCCCACCTACACCGCCATCATCGTCGACGCCGACGGGCTGCGGGCATTGCCGCCCGGTGAAATGGGCGAAATCGGTCTGGCCGGGGTAGGCCTGGCGCGGGGGTATGTCAACCGGCCCGACCTCACCGAGCGGGCGTTCATCCCGGATTTCCTGGGCATCGAGAACAACCCCTCCGGCCGGATCTACCGGACCGGGGACCTCGGCAGGATCAACGACGCCGGGGAACTTGAGTACTTTGGCCGGATCGACACGCAGGTCAAAATCCGGGGCTACCGCATCGAGCTGAGCGAAATAGAATCCGTTCTCGTGCAGCTGCCGGGCATCGCACAGGCCGTGGTCCAAACGTTTGAACCCGAGCAAGGATCCGTAGAACTCGCCGCCTATTTCACCCTCCGCCCGGACGTGCTGGACGTCGATGTCCATGAGCTCCACCGGATGCTGCGCACCAGGCTCCCCGGGTACATGGTCCCCGCCTACTTTGAGGAACTCCGGACCATTCCCATGATGGCCAGCGACAAGGTGGACCGGAAGAGCCTGCCACGCCCGGAAAACCGGATCAGCCGAACGGTTTCCGGATCGTTCACCGCCCCGGTGACCGCGGCCGAGGAAGCCCTGGCGGAGCAGCTTCAGGCCGTGCTGGGGCTGGAGAAGGTGTCCACCGATGCCCATTTCTTCAACGACCTCGGTGCCGATTCCCTGCTGATGGCGCACTATTGCGCCCGCATCCGGAAAGAGACCGCCCTGCCGCCGGCAGCCATGCAGGACATCTACGAGTGCCCCACCGTGCGGCAACTTGCGGCGTGCCTGGAAGCCCGGCACCTCGAAGCCGCCCTGGGCACAACCGGGCCCGAGGCAGACATAGTGCTGCCCGGACCGCCGCCGCCGGTCAGTTCCTTCCAGTACGCCTTCTGCGGGGCAGTCCAGTTCCTGTGCTTTCTGGGCTTCATGATGTACGGCGCCTGGATCCTGATTATCGGATACGAGTGGACTTCGGGAGGCAACGGACTCCTGGAGATGTGGCTGCGATCCATCGGGTTCGGTGTAGCCATGTTCGTGGTGCTGTCCGTGACCCCGATCATCGCCAAATGGCTGCTTGTCGGCCGGTGGAAGCCGGGCACCATCCGGATCTGGAGTCCGGATTACCTGCGGTTCTGGGCGGTCAAGACCCTCACACGGGCCAATCCACTCGTCCTGTTTGCCGGCTCGCCGTTGTATGTCCTGTACCTGCGGCTCATGGGGGCCAAGATCGGCAAAGGCGTGGTGATCCTTTCCCGGATGGTCCCGGCGTGCCCTGACCTGCTCACCATTGGCGATAACACCGTCATCAACAAGAACGCCTCGTTCCTGTGCTACCGGGCGCGTTCGGGAATGATCGAGAAGGGCACCGTCACGCTGGGAAGCAACGTCTTCGTGTCGGAGCGGACCACGCTGGACATCGGAACGACCATGGGCGACGACAGCCAGCTCGGGCATGCCTCCTCACTGCAGGCCGCGCAGGCTGTCCCAGCCGGCCAGGTCTGGCACGGCTCGCCGGCTGTGCGCACCGGCACCAATTACCGGCGCGTTCCCGCCGCTGACTGCAGCACCCGCAGGCGGGTGATCTACAGCCTGTTGCAACTGACAAACCGCCTGGTGCTGGTGGTACCGGCCGCCGTGCTGGGGCTGGCAGTACTGCTGCGGCCATACTTGGCCACCGGGCACCTGCAGCTGGGCGCGATGTCGTTCTTCGCCGATGCGCTGGCCGTGTCGCTGGTGCTGTTCATCGTCGGGCTGTTCACTGGCCTGGTGGCCGTGGTCTGCATTCCGCGGATCCTGCACCGCTTCCTCACGCCGGATGTCGTGTATCCGCTCTACGGCTGGCACTTTTCGGTCCATCGCCTCATTGCCCGGCTTTCCAACGTCCGGTTCTACAAGGACCTCTTCGGCGACAGCTCCTACATCGTGCATTACCTGTTGGCCCTCGGCTGGAACCTGAACAAGGTGGAACAGACCGGATCAAACTTCGGACCCACCCTGGGGCACGAGTCACCGTTCTTGTGCGACGTCGGAACCGGAACCATGGTCGCGGACGGGCTCAATATGATGAACGCCGATTACACGAGCTCATCGTTCCGCCTGTCCACGGTCCACATCGCCGGCCGGAACTTCCTCGGAAACCACATCACCTTTCCCATCGGTGCGCATGTGGGGCAGAACGTCCTGCTCGCGACGAAAGTCATGGTGCCGATCGACGGACCGTCGCGGCGGGACGTGGGTCTGCTCGGTTCGCCCCCGTTTGAAATTCCCCGGTCCGTGCAGCGGGACGCCCAATTCGATGAAAAAGCCATGGAGGAGGCCAAGAACCGGGAGCTTCCGGCCAAGAACCGGCACAACATCATGAGCATGGTGTATTTCCTGGCCGTGCGCTGGGTCCTGCTGTTTACGGCCACGATAGCCTCCGCCGTCGCGGTGACGGCCTACAGCTTCCTTGGCGTCCTAGCGGTTGCCCTGGCCATGCTGGCGCTGCTCGTGTTCCGGATCCTGGTCACCGCCCTGGTGGAGCGGTCAGTGATGGGCTTCCGTGGGCTGAGGCCCCAATTCTGCTCCATTTATGACGGTTACTTCTGGCGGCACGAACGGCTCTGGAAGCTGCTCGTCGTGCCCCGGTTCAACGGGACACCGTTCAAACCCCTGATGTGGAGGCTCCTGGGGGTCAAGGTCGGTAAGCGGCTGTACGACGCCGGGGCGACCATCCCGGAAAAGACCCTCGTGACGATCGGCGATGACTGCACGTTCAACGAAGGAGCAACGATCCAGGGCCATTCCATGGAAGACGGCACGTTCAAGTCCGACTATGTGATGATCGGCGACCGCTGCAGCCTGGGGGTGGACGTCTGGATCAACTACGGGGCGACCATGCACGACGGATCCACACTGCGGGCCGACGCTCTCCTGATGAAGGGCGAGGACGTTCCGGAAGGCACCTCCTACGTCGGCAACCCGGCCCGCGAGGTCCTGTCCTCGGGCAGCAAGCACCCCACGCGGGCCCCGCGGGGGCCCAAGCACCGGGCCTTGACCGATGCCTCGGGCCGGCCCCTGAAGTCCTCGCGGTCCCGCCACGGCGCTCATATGCAACGGCACCACAGCACGGTCCGGGTCTGAAATCCGGGTCTGACACTCCGGAGCTGACAGGCGGCCTGCGCCGGACCCCGCAGGCTCAGTGCGAGCCGGTGGGGACCCGCGCGTCGTCGGGAACGTCATCCGGAAAGTCGTCCGGGACGGCGCCCGGCGCGGCCCGGCGGCCGCGGGACGGCACGGAACCTGTCCGGGCACCGTCCTGCGCATCCGTTCCGCCCCCCGCTGCCGCCCTGGCCAGCGTCCTGCGTTCCCGCCGCCCCTCCACGAGGCGGTAGAGCACCGGCACCAGCACCAGCGTGAGGGCCGTGGAGGAGATCAGGCCGCCGATCACCACAATGGCGAGCGGCTGGGAGATGAAGCCGCCGCCGCCGGTGAGCCCCAGCGCCATCGGCGTCAAGGCGAACACGGTGGCCAGGGCCGTCATCAAAATCGGCCGGAGGCGCTGGCGGGCGCCGTGGGTGATTGCGTCCGCCACCGACATTCCCGGGGAGCCGTTCCGCGGCTGGCGGTACTGGTTGATGAGGTCGATCAGCACAATGGCGTTCGTCACCACAATGCCGACCAGCATCAGCATGCCGATCAGGGAGGGCAGGCCCAGCGGCACCTTCGTGATCAGCAGCAGCCCGATGGCGCCGGTGGCCGCGAAGGGGACAGAGACCAGCAGGATCAGCGGCTGGATGAGCGATTTGAACGCCGCCACCATGATCACGTAGACGATTGCGATGGCGGCGAGCAATGCCAGGCCCAGCTGGCTGAAGGATTCGGCCTGCTGCGTGGTGGCACCGCCAATCTCTGCGGTGACGCCGGGGGGCAGCTGGACGGTCTTGAGCCGGGCTTGGACCTCGGTGCTGACTGCGCCGAGATTGGCGCCCGACGGCGTGATGGACACCCGGGCGGTCCGCTGTCCGTTGCTGGCGGTTATCGAGACGGGGACGTCCACCTGCTCCACGGTCGCGATGCTGGACAACGGCACGGGACCGGCCGCCGTCGGCAGCGGGGTCTGCCGGACGGCGTCGATGCTGGTGAAGCGGGTGCCCTCGCCGATACGGACCGGGAAGTCGTTGGTATCGATGCGGACCGTTCCGGCGGGGATGGGGCTGATGGTGGAGGCAAGTACGCCGGCCACCTGTTGCTCGGACAGCCCGGCAGCGACGGTCTTGGCGCGGTCCACTTTGACCTGCACCACCGGCTGGCTGGCGGCGAGGTTGGTCGCTACTTCAGAAGAGCCGGGGACGCCGTCCATGGCCTTGACCATGGCGTCGCTTGCGGTGCGGAGGTCCGCCGTGGTGGCTGCCTTGAGTGTGATGTCGACCGTGGAGGACGTACCAAAACCGCCCTGCTGCGAGCCCACGGTGATTTTGCCGGAATCCGGAATGGCGGCGAGTTCGCTGCGGACGGTGTCCTTGAGTTTGCCCTGATTGGCTTTTTCCTCGGTGACCACGGTGAAGCTGGAGCTTGAGGCTCCGGCGGAGAGCAGCGCGGAGAAGCCGGACTGGGCGTTGCCGGTGGTGACCTGGACGTCCTTGACACCGTCGATCCCGCGCAGCACTTCCTCGACCTTGATGGCTGAGGCGCCGGCCTCGGCCAGGCTGGTGCCGGCCGGGAGTGCCTGCCGCACGGTCATACTGTTTTCGCCGGAGTTGCCCAGGAGGTCGGTGGCCAGCAGCGGCGTCATGGCGGCAGTGCCGCCGAGGACCAGAAGGGCCGCGATCAGGGTCACCACCGGGTGCTTCTGGGTTTTGGTCAGGACGGGCAGGTAGCCGCGCTGCAGGACCGTGCGCTGCTCCGCTTTCTCGGCAGCCTCGGCAACCTCCCGGGCTGACCTCTCCTGCACCGCAGATCCCTGCGAAACCGCTTCCCCGGCTATGCCCGCCTTGTCGGCCGGGTTCCGCAGGAACCAATAAGCCAGCACCGGGACAATCGTCAGGGACACCAACAGCGAGGACAACAGGGCGATGGTGACGGTCAGCGCGAACGGCCGGAACAGCTCACCGGCGAGCCCGGCCACAAACGCGATCGGCAGGAAGACCGCCACCGTGGTGAGCGTCGATGCGGTGATGGCCCCGGCAACTTCGCGGATGGAGGTCTGGATCGCGGTGATCTTTGCTTCGCCGTAGCTCAGGTGGCGCTTGATGTTTTCGATCACCACGATGGAGTCATCCACCACCCGGCCAATCGCGATGGTGAGCGCGCCCAGCGTCAGGATATTCAGCGAGTATCCCGTGGCCGAGAGGCCGATGAAGGTGATCAGCAGGGACAGCGGGATGGAGATGGCAGTGACGAGGGTGGCGCGGACGGACATCAGGAACAGCAGGATCACGGCGACGGCGAAGCCCAATCCGAGCAGGCCCTCGGTGGTCAGGTCCTTAATGGATTTCTCGATGAACGGGGCCTGGTCGAAAATCGGCGTGAACTGGGCGTTGGAGCCGAGCTCGGCTTCCAGTTGGGGGATGGAGTCTTTCACCGCGTGGGAGATCCCGACCGTGTCGCCCTCGGGTTTCTTGGTGACGGACAGGGCCAGGGTTTCCTTGCCGTTGGTCCGGGTGATCGAGGTGCGGGCGTCCTCGGCGATGCTGACGTCCGCGACACTGCCAATGGTGGCGGCGTTCCTGGCGCCGCCCAGGGGCAGAGCCTTGATGGCGTCAAGTGAGTCCACCGGGCTGCCGATTTGCAGCGAAAGCGTCTTGCCTTGCTCCTCGATGGTGCCGGCCGGAACCAGGGCGCCGTTGTTTTTCAGCGCGTCGCTGATGGACTGGATGCTGGCACCGGAGGCGGCCATGGCGTCCGGGCGGGGGAGGATGCTGATGTGCTGGGTGGCGCCGCCGGTCACTTCGGCACCGCGGACGCCGTCGAGCTTTTGCAGCCGCGGAACGGTGAGCCGGGCCAGGTCGGCGTTGAGCTCGCTGAGGGGCTTGTCCGAGGAAACTGCGAGGAAGACGATCGGGAAATCGCTGATGCTGCCTGCGATTGCCTGCGGCTGGACGTCGTCGGGCAGCGTCCGCTTGGCATTGGAGATGGCCCGGTCGATCTGGTTCCGGGCGCGGTCCAGGTTCGATCCGTAAGTGAAGGCCATGCTGATCTGGGATACGCCGTTGCGGGAGGTGGACGACGTCGATTCCAGGCCCTCGACGCCGTTGAGCGCCGTTTCCAGCGGGCCGCTGACCTGCTTGTCCACCACTTCGGGGGAGGCCCCGGGCATGGACGTGATCACCGTGATCTGCGGGAACTCGATGGACGGAATGAGCTCCTGCTTGAGCGCGGACATGGTGATCACTCCGAAGACCGACGCAAAGACGGTGATCAGCGCGATCAGGGCACGGTTGGCCAGCGACAACTTTGCAAGCCGAAACATCTGATGCTCTCCTGGTGGGTCGACGGACGTTCTTCTAAGCGATCAAACCTGCCGCAACCCGGAGCGGGTATCAGTTGCGCGTGGAAACCGTTTCCAGCTGCAGCGTCTTGGCCGTGGCGGCTTCGAGCTGGGCAGCGAGGTCCGGGTTTTCGTTGAGCTTGACGCCATAACCGGGCATCATCTCCTTGAACCTGGGCTGCCAGCCCTTGAACTGCTTCGGGAAGGACCTCTGCAGCAGCTCGATCATGATCGGCACCGCCGTGGACGCCCCGGGGGACGCGCCGAGCAGGGCGCCGATGGAGCCGTCGCGGCCGGCGATGACCTCGGTGCCGAACTGCAGCACGCCGCCCTTCTTCGGGTCCTTCTTAATGATCTGTACACGCTGGCCGGCGGTAATGAGTTCCCAGTCGCCGTCCTGCGCGGCCGGGTAGTACTCGCGCAAGGCTTCGACCTTGGCGCCGTGCCGCTTGGCGACTTCCTTGACCAGGTAGGCGGTGAGGTCCATGTTGTCCTTGGCCACGGCCAGCATCGGGATGATGTTGGACGGGCGGATGGACAGCGGCAAATCCAAATACGAGCCCTGCTTCAGGAAGTTCGTGGAGAAGCCGGCGTATGGGCCGAACAACAGAGAGCGTTTGCCGTTGACGTATCGTGTGTCCAGGTGCGGGACGGACATGGGCGGGGCGCCCACGGAAGCCTGGCCGTAGACCTTGGCGCTGTGCTGGGCCGCGAGCGACTCGTCGGTGCAGCGGAAGAACTGGCCGGAGACAGGGAATCCGCCGTACCCCTTGCTCTCGGGAATGCCCGAAGCCTGCAGGAGGTGCAGGGCGCCGCCGCCCGCACCCACGAAGACGAACTTGGCGCGGATGGAGCTGCGCTCCCCGGACTGGGGGTGCTTGAGCGCGAGGTCCCAGCCGCCGCCGGACGCGCGCTTGATGTCGGCCACAGTGTGGCCGTAATTGACTTCTACGCCGTTGTTCCCGAGGTAGGTGGTCAACTCGCGGGTGAGGGCACCGAAGTCGACGTCGGTGCCTTCCGCGGCGCGGGTGGCGGCGATCCGTTGCTTCGGGTCCCGGCCCTTAACGATCAGCGGGGCCCATTTGGCGATTTGTGCGTGGTCCTCGGAGTATTCCATCGACCGGAACAGCGGGTTCGGCTTGAGGGCCTCGTAGCGGGTGCGCAGGAATTTGGCGTTTTCGTCGCCGATGACGAAGCTCATGTGCGGAACGGTGTTGATGAAGCCCTTGGGGGAGCCGATCATGCCGTTCGTGACGAGGTGGGACCAGAACTGCCGCGAGAGTTGGAACTGCTCGTTGATCAGGAGTGCCTTGGCCGGGTTCACCGAGCCGTCTTTGGCTGCGGGGGAGTAATTAAGCTCACACAGCGCGGCGTGTCCGGTACCGGCGTTGTTCCACGGGTCGGAGCTTTCCAGGCCCGGCTCGTCCAGCTTCTCGAACAGGGATATGGTCCAGTTCGGCTCAAGCTGCTTGAGGAAGGCACCGAGCGTGGCGCTCATGATGCCGCCGCCAATCAGGACGACGTCGGCATGTTGGGTCTTGGAAATGAAAGTCACAATCAGTCTCCGATAGCAGCGGGTCTGGCTGTCACAGAATATCCCCGCACGGCCCTCTTACTGAAATTGGCTCCGCCCGTCAAGGCTTCAGCTCGACCTTCGTGAAAACTTCATTCAGGACCGGCGACGCCGGATACTTCAGCACCCGGTCCGAGAGAGCCAGGGCTGAGATCGGGAACGCGATCGGCACAGCCGGAACCGTGGCAGCGATTTGCGCATTGATGGTCTGGTACTGCTCCGTCCGTTCCTTGCCCTCGGGCAGGCCGCGGGCCCGGGCGATCTTGGAGAAGACCTGTGGGTCCTGGTACCCGAATTCGCCGGTTTTTTCGCCAAAGAGCGGGCCCACGAAGTTGTCCGGATCGGAGTAGGAACCGTTCCAGCCCAGCAGGTGAAGCGCGTGGTCGCCGGGGGAGGTGACTTTCTGCAGGTAGCCGTCCGACCACTCGACCGGTACCGGCTTGATGTTGAGTCCGATGGCGGTCAGTTGTTTGCTGATTTCCGCGTAGACCTTTTCCGGTGTCGGCAGATAGGGCCGGGTGGCGTTCAGGGGATAGTAGAACTTCAGTTCCTCCCCCTTGTAACCGGCTTCGGCCAGCAGTTCCTTGGCTTTGTCCGGGTTGTGGCCCAGGGCCGGGGCGTTGTTGTTGAAGCCGCTGAGCTTGGGCGGAACGAACTGCGTCGCCTGCGCGGTGTTGTCGATGAAGAACCGGCGGATCACGGTGTCTTTGTCCAGTGCCATCTCGATCGCCTGGCGGACCTTGAGGTTCTGCAGGATGGGCACCTCCTGGTTCATGCCCAGATACATCACGGAGAAAGGATCGCGCTGGATGATTTGCTGCCCACGCTTGACGAGTTGGTCGAAGTTGTCGACGGTCACGGCGTCATAGGCGTCGATCTTGCCGTCGAGCAGGGCCTGCATCCGGGTCTGGGTGTGATCGTAGGTGACGAACTTGATGGTGCCGATCTGGCCCTTGTCCCCCCAGTAGTCCTTGTTGCTGGCCAGCGTGATGCTTTCCGGATCCCAGGAGCTCAGCACGTACGGACCGGTTCCCACGGGGTGGAGGCCGTAGGCGGAGATCGGCTGGCCGTCGCGGCTCTGGTTGAGCTGGTCCGCTGTCTGGGACGTGAGGGCCTGGGGCGAAGAGATGGCAAAGGCGGGCAGCGTGAGGGCCTGCAGGAACCCGGTGAAGGGCTGGGTCAGGTCGATCCGCACGTTGTCCGGGGCCAACGCGGTGCAGCCCTTGAAGATGGAGAGGGCGGCCTGGTCGGCGTGGGCTTTGAAAACGCCCTTGAAGGTGGTTCCCGGAGCCTGCTGGCGCAGGGATTCGGGGAAGTTGAACCAGCGGTTGAAGTTGCTGCAGACCGCGGCGGCGTCGAAGGTTGTTCCGTCCTGGAAGAGGACGCTGTCGCGGAGCTTGAACGTGTAGGCGCGGCCGTCCTCGCTGGAGCTCCACTCCGTGGCCAGCAGCGGTGTGGGCTGCCCGGTGGTCTGGTCAACACCGACGAGCCCCTCCAGGACCTGGCGCGTGATCCGGTAGGACTCGGTGTCAGAGACGACGGCGGGGTCAAGCCCCAGCGGCCGGGAGGCAGTGCCGAACGTGAAGACTGCGCTGGGGGCGGCCGCCGTGGGGCTGCCCGACGCCGTGGCGGAGCCCGGCCCCGGACCGGGGCTTCCGGTGCAGGCGGCCAGAGGCAGCATCAGGAGCACAGCGCTGAGACCGGCTGCAACGCGGCGCACCGCGCTGGACCGCGGCCCGCGGGCCTGCATGCCGCTGGCCGTGCTGGGGCGCGCCGTACGGCTGGGCAGTGTTCGTCTGGGCACTTCGGGTATCACCTCGGGGGACTGGTGGACCGCCGGCTGCGGAACAGGCCCATTCTAGATGACCAGTCCGGACGAAAGCTGTGACCGGGGCGCTGCCGGCTGGTCTCGGCCTCCGGACCCCTGCAGACGGGTGCAGTGCCTGGGGGCGCCACACAAACAAGGCCCGCACCGAAGGTGCGGGCCTTGTTTTCTCCCAGGTGGTCCAGTGAGTCAGGCTGGAACCGGTGCGGGAGCGTTTTGTGTTGCCTACTTGGGCATCAGTACCGAGTCGACCATGTACACGGTGGCGTTGGCGGTCATGACGCCGCCACAGACGACGTTGGCCTCGTCAGCCTTCAGCGCGTCCTTGGACCCGGTCACGGTCACCGAACCGCCCTGGACGGTCTTGTGCGTGCCGACGATCTCGTCCGGGCTGATCTTGCCCGGGACCACGTGGTAGGTCAGGATCTTGCTGAGCAGGGCATCATCCGTCTTCAGCGTTTCGATCGTGGCGGGGTCGAGCTTCTTGAAGGCGTCGTCCGTCGGTGCGAAGACCGTGAACTCGCTGCCGTTCAGGGTGTCCACCAGGTCAACCTTCGGGTTGAGCTTGCCGGACACCGCGGCCGTCAGGGTGGTGAGGATCGGGTTGTTGGACGCTGCAACCGCTACCGGGTCAAGGGCCATTCCGGACACGGAGCCGGCGCCGCTGGGGACCTGCTCGGCGTAAGCGGCGCAACCGCTGCCGACGAGGTTGGCGGCCGGGTCCATTGCTGCTGCTGAGGAGCTGGTGGACGGCGACGGTGCCATGCTGGATTCCATCGGCGCGGACGCCGGAGCGGAGGAGCTGGGGGCGGCGGTGGTGCTGGATCCGCCGCAGGCAGTGAGGCTGATCATGGCTGCAGCAGCGATACCTGCAACGGAAAGTGTCGTGCGCTTGATGTTCTGCATTTCGGTTTCTCCTTTGTTGTGCCGATTGTTGCCAGCGGCAAACTATTCCGCTCTGGCCCTTTTACGACTGGTTGGGCACCGACCCTTGGTTGGTGTCTCAATGTGTATTCGGGGGCTGCGTGGAGACGGATGGGTGGCGGATGGGAAAAACTTTACGGGCCCCCGGCGGCCCGGTTTTCTGCGGTTTTGTCTCGATACGGTGGGGCACACAGCTCGCGACGAGAACAAAGCCGACAACAAAAAAGAGCCCCGGTCCAACGACCGGGGCTCTTTCACTGCATATATATCGAATTGTGCGCAAGGGGGGATTTGAACCCCCACGCCCGAAGGCACAGGAACCTAAATCCTGCGTGTCTGCCAATTTCACCACTCGCGCTCGGCCGCGTCGCCCGGCCCGTCCTGGGACAGTCAGCGGCGCATGCCAGGCTCCATTGTACAGTTCACCGCCCGTCATGGGGCGAGGCCCGCCCGTGGTCGGAGTGCGGCTAGCTGTCTACCTTGAGGTCCCGGCGGAGCTTCGCGACATGCCCGGTGGCCCGAACGTTATATTGTGCGACGGTAACCACCCCGTCGGGGTCCACCACCACCGTTGACCGGATGAGTCCGTCGTACGTTTTGCCGTAGTTTTTCTTCTCTCCCCAGGCGCCGTAGGCCCCGGCGACGGCGTGGTCCGGGTCCGAGAGCAGGGGGAACGTCAGCCCTTCAGCAGCGGCGAACTTGGCCAGCTTATCCGCCGGGTCGGGGGAAATGCCGACCACCGCGTAGCCCGCATGCTGCAGTGCGGGCAGGGAATCCCGGAAATCGCAGGCCTGCTTGGTGCAACCGGGGGTGGAGGCCGCGGGGTAGAAGTAGACCACCGTGCTGTTGCCTCGGAAGTCCGCGAGTGACACGTCCCGCCCTTCGGAATTCTGCAGGGTAAACGCGGGCGCTGGATCGCCGGGGATGAGTCGTTCAGGCAAAAGGGTGCTCCTTCTCAGAGTGGACGCAGGGTTGCTCCATCCCAGCGTAATGAGCGTTGGTGGCAGCACAGAATCCCAGGCTCGCTATACTCGGTGGTATGCCTGATATGGATCGCTGGCCCACGGGCCGCCTACTGTCCACGGCAGCGCGCCTTGTTGAACACTCCTGGAACGAGAAGCTGGGGGCCATTGGCCTGACCCATGCCGGAGTCATCGCCATGGAAGTGCTCGCCGTCAACGGACCGATGACCCAGGCCCAGCTTGCCCAATTGGTGCGAGTCCAAGCGCAGACCATGGGCAAGACGCTCAGCCGACTGGAGGCGCACGGCCATATCTCCCGGGAACGCAGCCCCTCGGACCGGCGGAGCCACGTTGTGTCTTTGACGGACCGGGGCCGTGAAGCCGTTGTTGAAGCGGCAGATATGGAGCGTTCAGTTCTCGCCGCCGCTTCCATCGACCCTGACGTCCTGCGCCAGGAACTCCGGGCGGTTGTCACCGAACTCGCCACGCGGATCTCCTCCACCGACGCTAAGGCAATCGTCACCGCCCCGGAGCCCGTGCTGCCCGTGGAAGCCAACTAAGCAGGTCATCCTTCAGCGGGCGGAGCTTTTCCCCGCCATGCCGCGTCGGTGCGCGATAATGTGGTCCCGAAGAGCCGTCCCGCCCCAAAAACGAGTACAAACTACTGGGTTCCCGCGGGTTGCGGTGGGGGAGCATGTCCTCATGACAAGCTACATCCTGGAAGCCCGATCCCTGGAGCACCGTTGTCAGTGCTGTGGTGAGTTTGCAGCAGCCGTCTTCTGTGAAGCCTGCGATCCTCACGATCAAAGCCTGGCAGGTTCCGGAACGGAATCCTGCCGTACCCTGCGCAATGAGAAAACCCGGCACAGCGGTTAGCGCACGGCTCTTGCATCCTTATGGGCCGGCTGTTCCGTGTCCCTCAGCGGACGGAGTGCCGGCTGCATCTAGGCTCAAGGGATGGATGCGCACCCGACCGAGGAGCTGGAAGGGCAGACCTCGATCAATGAGCTGCTGGACGAGCCCGTGGGCGCGTCGCCGGTCCAGCTGCTGCTGCCCATTCACTTTCAGCTAGCCGCCGCGGTCCGGAGCGAGCTCTAGACTTTCGTCCTGCAACGACTTGTCCGCCCTGGGCACCCGGAGCCACCAGACACGCCGCCCGTCGCTGCACAGTGCTGCTGCCAGTACAAAGGCAAGTACAGTGTCACCTGGGGCCCATTGGGGGGTGCCCGGTATTGGGGGACACATGGCGTACACACGCCCTTTAACAGGCACGACTTCCGGCGCGGTTGCGGCACGAGCATTGCTCGTAGCGGCAGTCCGGCCGTTTGTTACCGCACCTCGGCTGCCCGCTCACAGCACCGGGTCCACGGTCCCGATTGCGGCCGCCCGGCTCACACCTCCCCGGCTCCCTTCAACGCACGCCTGAGGCCTCACTTTGGTGTGGCGCCGGTACTGCACCTGCGGACGGGGACTCCCCCTCCAGGGCTCACACATCAACCACAACCCGTCGCCGATCCCGGCACCGGGGTTAAAAACTCGCAACCTTCGAGGAGACTCACATGACATACGCACCGCAGCAACAACAGCAATCCACCGGACCGGTTCCCCTCTGGGCGCCTCTGTACGGCGCGTCCTTGCCGGTCGCCGTCTCTCGGTTCTTTAAGAAGTACGCGACGTTCTCCGGCCGGGCCAGCCGCAGCGAGTACTGGTGGTGGACCCTCGTGGCCTTCATCGTCTCCATGGTCCTGAACTTCATCATGCTGATGGCCGGCTCCGCCGGTGCCACGCGCGCTGCAGATGGCTCCGCCGTCCCGGGCCCGGGTTTCACCGTTGGTCTGATCCTGGCCGGCATCTGGTTCCTGGCAGTTATCGTCCCGTCCCTGGCAGTGACCATCCGGCGCCTGCATGATGCCAACTTCAGCGGCTGGATGTACCTGCTGGTGCTCGTGCCGTTCGCCGGCGGCATCATCCTGATCGTCCTCACCGCGATGGGTTCCAAGCCCGAGGGCCAGCGGTTCGACCGCCCGGAAGGCGTGCCTGCGTACGCGGGACACTAGGCGCAACATAAGGAAGGCCCCGTCGTCTGACGGGGCCTTCCTTATGCCCCGAGTCACGGGGCAGGATTACCCTTGAGGCATGACCACCACACCATCACCGGCGCCTGTGCCCGTCGAGGTCCTGGTTCACTCCGTTCCGGCCGAGTGGTGGCAGGTCCTCGCCGCACTGGGACCCCTGGCCGTCCTCGTCAGCGCCGCCATCGCCGCGGTCATCGGCATCAATACCCTGAAGCAGAAGTCCGTCGCCGATAACCGGGCCGAGTGGTGGAAGCGGGCCCAATGGGCTCTGGACGCTGTCCACTCGGGCAACAAGAAGCAGGCCGCCGTGGGGCTGAAAGTCCTGCGGGTCCTGGGCGAAAGTGAGTTGGCCGGCGCCGGTGAACTCGCCGTCCTCGAGGCAGCCTGGCAGGGTCACGGGGCGCACGCCCCTGCCCCGCCCAACGTTCTAGCCCCCGGGGCTGCTGACGGTGACCTGCGAGCGGTGTGGATTGCCGCGGCGCAGTTACGCCTGGTCACAGACCAGCGCCTCAACAAGCAAACCCCGGAATGGGTCAGGACGCTTGCCGCGGACGACCCGTAACCCCGCCAGTACCTTCCGGACCCGCTTCACGCGGAGGAGCCGCCGCGGCGGCCGGCTGCGGCTCTGCCTTCCAGCCGGGGTCATTATGGTATTCGTTTCTGTGGCGTGCCGCGTCCAGGTGATGCTCCAGCTTTTCTTCCGCTTCCCGCCGCCGCTGTCCGATGGTCCGGAGTTGTTGTGTCGTTGGTGCCGTATGGGAATGAAGATGTTGTCGCCGATCCTGCACTGGCCCGTCGTTCTTCTCGCTCATACTGGCATCGTTTCACTGAAGTTACCGTCCGGGAAGACCCGTTTGATTACTGAGTGCCCGACAATGGGCGGCTGTCCGATTCGGACGTGACTGTGCCCCGCCATCCCCCGGGCGTTACCGTCCACCGCGGCGGGTGTGTCGTCCGCCGGCACATCGATGCTTTCCCAACGCAAAAAACCCCGTCTTCCTGGCGTTAAGCCAGTGAAGACGGGGTTTTCTTTTTTTGTCGTGCACCCCCCGGGACTCGAACCCGGAACCCATTGATTAAGAGTCAATTGCTCTGCCAGTTGAGCTAGAGGTGCATCTGTTGTTTGGTTCATTGCGGGGTTTTTGTTCCCGCGTTGTTCTCCGCAACGACATGAAACTCTACACGAGATTCGGCGGAGTGCGAAATCGGCGGCGGTGGGCCAAGAGGCACCTATCCCGGCAACTCCAAAACCAGCACAAAGTCGGGGTTTTTGTTGTTGTTGAGCACCCACAGGCGTCCGTCCGGGGCCAGCGTGACGTTCCGGATCCGGCCGTACATCCGTGTGAAATAGCCCACAGGGTCACCGGCGAACTCGCCGTTGAGGGGAACCTCCCACACCCGCTGCCCGCGCAGCGCGCCCAGGTACGCCCGGTCGCCGACGATTTCCAGCCCGCTGGGCGAAGAGTCCGCAGTGGACGGCCACACCACTTTCGCGTCCAGGAAGCCTGTGCGGTGCGGCGCGCCGGTGACGTCCGGCCAGCCGTAGTTGCCGCCCGGAACTATCAGGTTGAGTTCGTCGTCCACGTCGGGTCCGAATTCGCTGGCCCACAGCCGGCCCGCACTGTCCCAGGCAAGTCCCTGCACGTTGCGGTGGCCCAGGCTGTACATCGGGTTGCCGTCGATGGGGTTGCCCGGCGCGGGTTGGCCTTCAGCGGTGATGCGCAGGATCTTGCCGCCCAGGGCGTTCGGGTCCTGCGGCTGCCCGCGGCGCTGGGAATCTCCGGTGCCGACGTAGAGGTGGCCGTCCGGCCCGAACCGGATCCGGCCGCCGTTGTGCGTGGCTGCCTTGGGGATTCCGGTAAAGATGACCTCCGGTGTCCCCAGCCGCAGCGTTCCGGCGTCGTCCTCGAGGCGCAGCCGGACGATGCGGTTGTCGCTGGCGGCGGTCAGGTAGGCATACAGGAACCGGTCCCTCGCGAAGTCCGGCGACAAGGCCAGGCCCATCAGGCCGCCTTCACCGCCGGGAACGACGCCGGGCACCTTGCCCAGCGAGCCGGCTTTTCCGGTGGCTGCGCCGGGCGGAACGGTGCGCAGCCGGGCGGTCTCGCGTTCGGAAATGATGGCGGTGCCGTCGGGCAGGAAAACTGTGGACCATGGCACCTGCAGCTCGGCATTGATCTGGCCGGTGACGGTTGGCTGGTCCACCCCCGTCCGGGTGGCTGCCGCCTGGGTGGTGGCGGCGGAACTGGGGGCCGCCGGGCTGGCTGCTGCCTGGCTTGACGCTGCCGGGCTCGACGCTGCCGGCCTCGACGGCGGCTGGGCGCTGCCGGCGGGGGGAGGGGCGCCGCCGGCGCCGGCAGTGCACCCGGACAGCAGGATCACGACGGCGGCCGCCCCCGCACCGGCCCCGAACGTCCCGTGTCTTCCGGTGGCCCTCACGGCTGGCCCTATTGCCGGGTCCGCCGCGGCGGCCGGAATCCTGCGGCTTCGGCATGGGCCGTGGACAGGAACCACACTTCGGCCCGGGTCTCCTCGAACGCGGAACTTGTCTCGTCGTGGTAGACCATGGCGGCCGCGTCGCCCTTGACCGTGAAACCGTCGGGTCCGCTGCCATCAGCGGCGGGTGCTGCCGACCCCTCGCCATAAGGCTGGGCGGCGGCGAGATGTCCGGCGGGTTCGGCTTCCGGGCGGGCCGCGGTATGTGGAGTATCGAGGAACAGGGCCGAGTGCCGGCTGTCAGCTTCGGTCAGTGCCGGCGGCGCCGCTGACGGCGTGGCCCGGCCGTCCGGGGCCGCCGCTTCGGGGCCGGCTTCTGCCGCAGCGGACTCGGCGCCCGGCAGGGTGGGTGCCTGGGGTTCGGTGTATTCCCGGTGGTGCACAGGGACGCTCGCAGCTGCCTGCGGTGCGGCCGACGGCGACTCGGACCACGTAGAATCCTCGGTGGCGGCCGCCGTGGGTGCGGGCTCCGCTGCCGCCGGACGTCGGGGCTCGGAAATCCGCTCCGGTTCACGCTCCAGTTCCGCGGAAGATTCCGGTTCCGCGTGGGACGCGGCGTGGCCGGCGTCGTGCTCCCGGGGGGAGGTGGAAGCCGCGCCGGAGGAAGCTGTCCCGACGCGCGTGGACCCGGAACTGCGCCGGGAACTGTTGCGGTTGAGCAGCCACCAAACGATGGCGACAATCGCCACGATGACGACGAGCCAGATGATCCAATCCATAGCAGAGCCTTTCGGTCCAGAGGGCAAGGTTGCCGTTGCTCGACGGTACGTCTGCCGTGAGGGGACTGTCCAGCCGGCCGGAATCCGGCCTGTAGCCTCACATCATGGATCTAAAGAGACTGCGCATCCTCCGCGAGCTCGCCGACCGCGGAACGGTGGGAGCCACGGCGGAGGCCATGAAGGTCACCCCTTCCGCCGTGTCACAGCAGCTCAAAACCCTCCAGGAGGAGCTGGGGGTAGTCCTGGTGGAGAAGTCCGGCAGAGGGGTGCGTCTTACGGAGGCCGGTCTGGCCATGGCGGGTGCAGCCGCCGAGGTCTCCACCGCCATGGCCCGCGCGGAGGCCACCATCGACACCTATCGGCGGGGCTGGCAGACACATGTGAAGGCGGCATTCTTTCCCAGCGCCGCCGAAATGTTCCTCCCCGGTCTCCTGCACCGGGTCAAAGCCATTGACGGGCTCCGTTTCCAGGCCCACTTTGAGGATCCCAATGTCGCCGGCTTCGCCGGGCTGACCGCCGACTACGACATCGTCCTGGCGCACAGTGTCGACGGGCCTGACGTCTTCGCCCGGCTGGGATTGACGGTTGTACCGCTCCTGGAGGAACCCCTGGATGTGGCCATCCCTGCCGGCCACGCCCTCGCCGGGAAGGCGCAGCTCCGCGCCGAAGACGTCATCGGCTTCCCGTGGATGGGCGTGCCCGAAGGATTTCCGTTCGACACCGTCCTCCGCCAGATCGAGGTCCAGGCGGACTCCCCGGCGGACCGCGCCCAGATGTTCCCCGATCTGAGGGTGCTCGAGGCCCTGGTCAGCGCGGGGCACGGCCTGAGCCTGCTGCCGCGCTACACGGCCTTGAAGAACCAGGGGAGGGGCTTTGTGCTGCGACCCCTCGCCGGGGTCCAGGCCCGCCGCAGTATCGTCGCCCTGGCCCGCCCGGACGTCGCCGCCCGCACCACCATCCAACAGGTCCTGACGCTCCTCAAGGCTGAGGCGCAGTCCGTCGCGGCAGCGCCGGAGCTGCGGAACGCAGCCCACCCGGAGCCATGACCCGGGCCGTCCTGTCCATCTGCTGAAATGGCCGTCCACTATTTGACCGAAACATTCCCGGTTTTACGCTTAATGCGCCTTTTCGGGTCGTTGCGCCTCATCGCTGAGCCCTAGACTTTGACCCATGAGTGAGGACATCCAGACAACAACAGCGACCAAACCGGACATCAAGCCCCGCAGCCGGGTGGTCACCGACGGCATCCATGCGGCCCCCGCGCGCGGCATGTTCCGTGCGGTGGGCATGGGCGACGACGACTTCGCCAAACCGCAGATCGGCGTCGCAAGTTCCTGGAATGAAATCACTCCCTGCAACCTGTCCCTGAACCGGCTGGCCCAGGGCGCCAAGGAAGGCGTGCACGCCGGCGGCGGGTTCCCGATGCAGTTCGGCACCATCTCCGTTTCGGACGGCATCTCCATGGGACACGAGGGCATGCACTTCTCCCTGGTCTCCCGGGAAGTCATTGCCGACTCCGTGGAAACCGTCATGCAGGCCGAGCGGATCGACGGCTCGGTCCTGCTGGCCGGCTGCGACAAGTCCCTGCCCGGCATGCTGATGGCAGCGGCCCGACTGGACCTCGCCAGCGTCTTCCTCTACGCCGGCTCCATCATGCCGGGCTGGGTCAAGCTGGAGGACGGCTCTGAGAAGGAAGTCACCCTGATTGACGCCTTCGAAGCCGTCGGCGCCTGCGCCGCCGGCAAGATGAGCATGGAAGACCTCACCCGGATCGAAAAGGCCATCTGCCCTGGCGAGGGCGCCTGCGGCGGGATGTACACCGCCAACACCATGGCCTGCATCGGCGAGGCGCTGGGCATGTCCCTTCCCGGCTCGGCCGCACCGCCCTCGGCCGACCGCCGTCGCGATGAATTTGCCCGCAAGTCCGGCGAAGCGGTGGTGAACCTCCTCCGTCTGGGCATCACCGCCCGCGACATCATGACCAAGAAAGCCTTCGAAAACGCCATCGCCGTAACCATGGCCTTCGGCGGCTCCACCAACGCCGTCCTGCACCTCCTCGCAATCGCCCGCGAAGCCGAAGTCGAGCTGAACCTCGAGGACTTCAACCGCATCGGCGACAAGATCCCGCACCTCGGAGACCTCAAGCCCTTCGGCCGCTACGTCATGACCGACGTCGACAGGATCGGCGGCGTGCCGGTGATCATGCGCGCCCTGCTCGACGCCGGTCTCCTCCACGGCGACTGCCTCACCGTCACGGGCAAGACCGTCGCGGAGAACCTCGCGGCGATCAACCCGCCGGACCTGGACGGCAAAATCCTCCGCGCCATGGACAACCCCATCCACAAGACCGGCGGCATCACCATCCTGCACGGCACCATGGCCCCCGAAGGTGCCGTCGTGAAGAGCGCCGGCTTCGACGCCGACGTCTTTGAGGGCACGGCCCGGGTCTTCGAGCGCGAGCAGGGTGCCCTGGACGCCCTCGACAACGGCCGGATCAAGGCCGGCGACGTCGTCGTCATCCGCTACGAGGGCCCCAAGGGCGGGCCGGGCATGCGCGAAATGCTTGCCATTACCGGCGCCATCAAGGGCGCGGGCCTTGGCAAGGACGTCCTGCTGCTTACCGATGGACGTTTCTCCGGCGGCACCACGGGCCTGTGCATCGGCCACGTGGCCCCGGAGGCGGCCGACGGCGGACCCATCGCCTTCGTCAAGGACGGCGACCGGATCCGCGTGGACATCGCCGCCCGGAGCTTTGACCTCCTGGTCGACGCCGCCGAGCTCGATTCCCGCAAGGTGGGCTGGGAACCGCTCCCGGCCAAGTTCACCAAGGGTGTGCTCGCCAAGTACGCCAAGCTTGTGCACAGCGCGTCCACGGGCGCCTATTGCGGGTGATTCTCTCTAAGCCGGGATAACCAGGCTTAATAAGGGAGACTCCAAGGGGCCCCAAGCGAACGGCGTCCGAGCCGTCCGTTTGGGGAAGGAGACTCCCGCCTGCCGCCGAAGGCTGTTGGGTCACGGGGAAAGTTCGAGTTCAACAGGTGGACAGCGAAGTCCACATGGTGAGACAGTCGGAGGGCTCATTGACACGTGTCTCACTCAGAGGGAAAACTGATTGCATGATCGCATCCGTTACCGCCGGCGCCGCTGCAGGTGTCTCCGTCGTCCTTACCAAGCGCGTGGCTCCATAGCCTGCACCGGTAACGAACCGTCACGCGCGAACCCCTCGAAGAGCCTCCGGCTGAGGGGTTCTTTTATTTCCGCACCGCAAGATCACTGATGATCCACCGAAGATCCACAAAGGAAGAGTCCGATGAGCAAAGGATCGCCGATCAGCCCCTCGCTGATGGCCACTAAGTCCGCTGGAGCCCCCAAGGCTTCGGATCGCGTCGAACGCACGGCTGACGCCGGCGTCGACATTGCTGCTGCCTCTCCTGTCCTTGGACCGAACAACGTCGTACCCCCGACGGTGATGACCGGTTCACAAGCTATTGTCCGCTCGCTCGAAGAACTCGGCGTGGACGATATTTTTGGTTTGCCCGGTGGCGCGATCCTGCCCACCTATGACCCCTTAATGGCTTCGAGAATGAACCACGTTCTGGTCCGTCACGAACAGGGAGCCGGCCACGCCGCGCAAGGCTACGCCATGGTCACCGGACGGGTGGGCGTCTGCATCGCCACCTCCGGCCCCGGTGCCACCAACCTCGTCACCGCCATCATGGATGCCCACATGGACTCCGTGCCGATCGTGGCCATCACCGGCCAGGTCTCCAGCGGGGTGATCGGCACCGATGCCTTCCAGGAAGCGGACATCGTCGGCATCACCATGCCGATCACCAAGCACTCCTTCCTGGTAACCGACCCCAACGACATCCCGCACGTCATGGCCGAGGCCTTCCACCTGGCCTCGACCGGGCGTCCGGGCCCGGTACTGGTGGACGTCGCCAAGGACGCCCAGCAGGGCCAGATGACCTTCTCCTGGCCGCCCAAGATCGACCTGCCCGGCTACCACCCGGTGCTGCGCGGACACAACAAGCAGGTCCGCGAAGCCGCGCGGCTCATTGCCGCGGCCAACAAGCCCGTGCTCTATGTGGGCGGCGGCGTCGTCAAGGCGCACGCCTCGGCGGAACTGCTGGAGCTCGCGGAACTCTGCGGCGCCCCCGTGGTCACCACCCTGATGGCCCGCGGCGTCTTCCCGGACTCCCACCCGCAGCACGTCGGCATGCCGGGCATGCACGGCACGGTCTCCGCCGTGACGGCCCTGCAGCAGTCGGACCTGCTGATCACGCTCGGTGCGCGGTTCGATGACCGGGTCACCGGCATCCTGAAGTCCTTCGCCCCGAACGCCAAGGTCATCCACGCGGACATCGACCCGGCGGAGATCTCCAAGAACCGCACCGCCGATGTGCCGATCGTCGGCTCGGTCAAGGAGATCATCCCGGAACTGAGCGAGGCCCTGCGGACCCTGTTCGCCGCCTCCGGAACCCCGGACATCACCAACTGGTGGACCTTCCTGAACAACCTCAAGGAGACCTACCCGCTGGGCTGGACCGAACCCGACGACGGCCTCAGCGCACCGCAGCGGGTGATCGAACGCATCGGCGCGCTCACCGGCCCCGAGGGCGTCTTCGTCGCCGGCGTGGGGCAGCACCAGATGTGGGCCTCGCAGTTCATCAAGTACGAACGCCCGCATGCCTGGCTGAATTCCGGCGGAGCCGGCACCATGGGCTACGCCGTCCCGGCCGCCATGGGCGCCAAGGTGGGCAACCCGGACCGGGTGGTCTGGGCCATCGACGGCGACGGCTGCTTCCAGATGACCAACCAGGAACTGGCCACCTGCGCGATCAACAAGATCCCGATCAAGGTCGCCATCATCAACAACTCCTCACTGGGCATGGTGCGGCAGTGGCAGACCCTCTTCTACGAGGGCCGCTACTCCAACACCGATCTGAACACCGGACATGACACCGTCCGGATCCCGGACTTCGTCAAGCTCGCGGACGCCTACGGCTGCGCCTCGTTCCGCTGTGAACGTGACGAGGACATCGACGCCACCATCCAGAAGGCCCTGGAGATCAACGACCGCCCCGTGGTCATCGACTTCGTGGTCAGCCCCAACTCCATGGTGTGGCCGATGGTCCCCTCGGGAGTCAGCAACGATCAAATCCAGGTGGCCCGCAACATGACCCCGGAATGGGAAGAGGAGGACTGAACATGACCCGCCATACACTGTCCGTTCTGGTCGAAGACAAACCCGGCGTGCTGACCCGCGTCTCCAGCCTCTTCGCCCGCCGGGCCTTCAACATCAACTCCCTGGCCGTCGGACCAACGGAAGTTCCGGGCATGTCCCGGATGACCGTCGTCGTCGACGCCGATGAGGAGCTCATCGAACAAATCACCAAACAGCTGAACAAGCTGGTCAACGTGATCAAAATCGTGGAGCTCACCTCCGAATTGTCCGTGCAGCGTGACCACATCCTGGTCAAGGTACGGGCGGATGCCGCAACCCGGCTGCAGGTCACGCAGGCTGCAGACCTGTTCCGCGCAGCAGTGGTCGACGTCTCCACAGAGTCGGTGGTCATTGAAGCGACAGGCCACCCCGAGAAACTCACGGCGCTGCTCTCCGTGCTCGAGCCATTCGGCATCCGCGAAATCGTGCAGTCCGGCACCCTGGCCGTGGGACGCGGATCCCGCTCCATGAGTGACCGGGCCCTGCGCAGCGCCTAAGGCAGCGGCGCAGGGACCCGCGGCACCCGAACACCAAAGATCTCAAGGCCCGCACCCCGAAGTTTTCCCTGACCAAGCACCATCTACGAATCCATCAATAAGGAGACACCCCAGTGACTGAAATGTTCTACGACGACGACGCCGACCTGTCGATCATCCAGGGCCGCACCGTCGCCGTGATCGGTTACGGCTCCCAGGGCCACGCCCACGCCCTCAGCCTGCGCGATTCCGGTGTTGACGTCCGCGTCGGCCTCAAGGAAGGCTCCAAGTCCCGCGCCAAGGCCGAGGCCGAGGGCCTGCGCGTCCTGAACGTCGCCGACGCCGTCGCCGAGGCCGACCTCATCATGGTCCTCACCCCGGACCAGGTCCAGCGCCACGTCTACGCCGAGGACATCGCCCCGAACCTGCAGGCCGGCGACGCCCTGTTCTTCGGCCACGGCTTCAACATCCGCTACGGCTACATCAAGCCCCCGGCCGACGTCGACGTCGCCCTCGTTGCCCCCAAGGGCCCGGGCCACATCGTCCGCCGCGAATTCGAGGCCGGCCGCGGCGTGCCGGACCTGATCGCCGTCGAGCAGAACCCGTCCGGCAAGGCCAAGGAACTGGCCCTGTCCTACGCCAAGGCGATCGGCGGCACCCGCGCCGGCGTCATCGAGACCACCTTCACCGAAGAGACCGAAACCGATCTCTTCGGCGAGCAGGCTGTCCTGTGCGGCGGCGCCTCCCAGCTGATCCAGTACGGCTTCGAGACCCTCACCGAGGCCGGCTACAAGCCCGAGGTGGCCTACTTCGAGGTGCTCCACGAGCTCAAACTGATCGTGGACCTCATGGTGGAAGGCGGCATCGCCAAGCAGCGCTGGAGCGTCTCCGACACCGCCGAGTACGGCGACTACGTCTCCGGCCCGCGGGTGATCACCCCCGAGGTGAAGGAAAACATGAAGGCCGTCCTGAAGGACATCCAGGACGGCACCTTCGCCAAGCGCTTCATCGACGACCAGGACGCCGGAGCCCCCGAGTTCAAGGCGCTGCGCAAGAAGGGTGAGGACCACCCGATCGAGGCCACCGGCCGCGAACTGCGCAAGCTGTTCTCCTGGATCAAGAACGAAGACGACTACACCGAAGGCTCAGTGGCCCGCTAGGCACTGACCGGCAGGGAAGCCGGACACCATTTCTGGGGTCCGGCTTTCCTGCTGTTGCGTGACATCCGCACCCACCCGATTCACCAAAATCCACGCCTGTTATACAAGAGAGCTAAAGAGGTCACCGGTGACAAGCACCAAACCTGTAGTACTCCTCGCTGAGGAACTATCGCCCGCCACGATCGAGGCCCTCGGCCCGGACTTCGAAATCCGCCACACCGACGGCGCGGACCGTTCCCAGCTGCTCTCTGCGATCGCCGATGTCGACGCGATCCTCGTCCGCTCCGCAACCAAAGTGGACGCCGAGGCCATCGCGGCCGCCAAGAACCTCAAGGTCATCGCCCGCGCCGGCGTCGGACTCGACAACGTCGACATCAAGGCCGCCACGCAGGCCGGCGTCATGGTGGTCAACGCCCCCACCTCCAACATCGTCTCCGCCGCGGAACTCACGGTGGGCCACATCCTCAGCCTCGCCCGCCACATCCCGCAGGCGTCCGCCGCCCTCAAGGACGGCGAGTGGAAGCGCTCCAAGTACACCGGCATCGAGCTCTTCGAAAAGAAGATCGGCATCATCGGACTGGGCCGGATCGGCGCCCTCGTCGCGGCCCGCCTCAAGGGCTTTGATACTAAGATCCTCGCCTACGACCCCTACATCACCTCTGCCCGTGCCGCCCAGCTCGGCGTGCAGCTGGTGACCCTCGATGAGCTGCTCGCACAGTCGGACTTCATCACCATCCACATGCCCAAAACCCCGGAAACGGTGGGCATGCTCGGCGCCGAGGCGTTCAAGAAGATGAAGAGCACCGCGTACGTCGTCAACGTCGCCCGCGGCGGCCTCGTCGACGAGGAAGCCCTCTATACCGCGCTGGAGGCAGGCGACATCGCCGGTGCCGGCGTCGACGTCTTTGTCCAGGAACCCAGCACCGACCTGCCGTTCTTCGGCCTCGACAACGTGGTGGTCACCCCGCACCTGGGCGCGTCCACGGATGAGGCGCAGGAAAAAGCCGGCGTCTCGGTCGCCAAATCCGTCCGGCTCGCCCTGGCCGGGGAACTGGTGCCCGACGCCGTCAACGTCGCCGGCGGCGTGATCGCCCCGGACGTCCGCCCGGGCATCCCGCTGATGGAGAAGCTGGGCCGGATCTTCACCGCCATGACGCACGCCTCGCTGACCCAGTTCGACGTCGAAGTGGCCGGGGAAATCTCCTCCCTCGACGTCAAGGTCCTCGAACTCGCCGCGCTCAAGGGCATCTTCGCCGACATCGTCACCGAGCAGGTCTCCTACGTCAACGCCCCTGTGATCGCCGAGCAGCGCGGCATCAACGTCCGGCTGATCACGACGCCGGACACGGAGTCCTACCGCAACGTCCTGACCCTGCGCGGGGCACTGAGTGACGGCTCGCAGATCTCCGTGGCCGGAACCCTGACCGGGCCCAAGCAGATCCAGAAGCTCGTCGGGATCAACGGCTTCGAGGTGGAAATTCCCATCAGCGAACACCTCGTGGTGGTCGCCTACGCGGACCGCCCCGGCGTGATCGGCACCATCGGACACATCCTCGGCATGAACAACATCAACATCGCCGGCATGCAGGTGGCACGCCAGGACGAAGGCGGCCAGGTCCTGGCCCTGCTGACCATCGACAGCTCGGTTCCGCAGCAGGTCCTGGACGCCATCAAGGCCGGAATCGGCGCCGACATGGTCCGTGAAGTGGACCTCGAGGACTGAGGCTTCGGCGGCAGCCACCCGCGGCGGTTTCGACCGCCGCGGGTGGCCGCAATCACATGGCCGGTCTGCGTACAATGGCAACGTCCGATTATCGGATCCCGGCCGGCAGACCGGCCTTTACTTTTGCACACCCGGCAGGGGACGCCTTCACTTCCGCAGGAAATGAACTTCGGTGTGCGCACGCAACCGAGCTTTCAGGAGCCAAATGAACGCCGTCCAGAGGTTCATCAGAAGCCGAGTGCTTTTGCTGACCGCGTCCATTCTGATCGCGTCCATGTGCCTCTCGGTTCTTGTGCAAAGCCAGTCGCAGGCCGCGCTGAACCGGACCGTCGACCAGAACTCCCGGGGCCTCTACGACATCCTTGTCCAGGCCAAGGCAGGCGGGAACGGCGGGCTCGTGCAGCCGGACATCGCCACCGGCCAGGGCGGCATCAGCTTCGAGCAGCTGGGTTCCCTCCGCAAGCTCTCCGGCACGTCCGTGGCGGCCCCGATCAGCCTCGTCTCCCGCGTCACCCAAAACCTTGAGTCCCCGCGCCTGGAAGCCACTGACTATCTGGGCTACAACGCCGCGCTGGCCGGCACCGCCGGGGACCCCAGCAGCACGGACCCGGGCAAATGGCCGGCCGCGGAATCGGTCCTGTCCGACACGCCCAAGAAATACCGGCTCACCGCCAGCGCCGTCAGCTCCGACGGCCACTCCGACCAGACCCTCTTCAAAACCACCGCCGAAGGTTCCCTCGGCAAGGCCAAACTCATCGAGGAAGAGGTGGCAGGGGGCAAGAACGTCCGCATCTCCGGCCCCGCGGGGGAGACCGGCATCAAGTTCCCGGCCCCGGCCGGCGGCTCCGAGCACAACCTCTTCAACCTCTCCGTCGCGCTGCCCTTCGCGCCCCAGGTGACCGAAGCCGTCGTCGCCGTCGACCCCGCGTCCGAACGAGCCCTGCTCGGAACCGCCGGTGACTTCCTCGCCCCCCTGGAGAAGGCGCCCGCCGCGGACGCCCGCAACGCCGGTGCCATCGGCCAGCAGCTGGAAGACCTCTTCACCACCGGCATCGGCATGGACGAACTTAAGGAGGGCCCGGACTTCCTCGGCGTCAAGCTCAAGTACTGGGCCCCGCTGATGAGCCAGTACCAGCAGGCCAAGCGCAACGGCGCGCTGACCGAGGACTCGCAGGCCATCCCGCTGATCGTCCGCTCCGGCACCTCCGTTGACCTCACGTACACCGTCAAGATCGAGGAAATCGACGCCGCCGGCAACGTCACCAAGGACGTGGGCACCGCCACCCGCTCACTGGACAAGGACTACCTCCCGTTCGTCTCCAAGTCCCCGTTCGCCCTGGCCTGGCCCGGGTCCACGGACCTCTCGGAGCTCCTCGGAGACGCCGGGAACTTCAGCCAGGGCCTCTACAATCCCGCCACCTGGAGCACCGACTTCGCGGCCGCCCCGCAATACCGGGACGGGAAAACCGCCGGCAACGGCGCCGTCGCCAGGACCGCCACCCCCGGTGACTGGATCACCGTGAACCGGTTGCCCGAGAAAGCAACCAACGGCGCCGCCGTGGACCAGACCCAGCGCACGCCCGTCGACGAGCGCGCGTACCGTGAGTCCCTGGAAACCGGTAAGAAACCGGCCACGCCGCTGGCCATGGTGTCCGGCACGTTCGACGCCGCCGCCGTCCAGGTCGCAGCCGGAGACGTCAACCGCCTGCCGCTGGGGGGCTATGACCCCACACCCTTCACGCTCACCAAGGACGGCTCCGGCAAAGACGCCGGAAACACCGAACTCAAGCCCTCGCTCAGTGCCACGGGCCTGGTAAGCCAGTCCGCCGGTGCCATCACTGACTACTCAGGCCTGGCCGCTGCCCGCGGCTACGCGGAGAACGGCGCCGTGATCGACGCCGTGCGCATCCGCGCCAAAGTCCCCGGCAGCTGGAAGGACGCGCAGCCCGGGGTGGAGAAGCTCGCCAACGAGATCCGGGACCTGGGCCTGCAGGCCACCGTCGTGGCCGGCTCGGCACGCGAGGACACCAGCATCTTCGTCCCCGGCTACTCCAAGGACGACGCCGGCAAGGAGTTCCCGCTCGGCACCGTGCAGCAGTCCTGGGTCCGCCAGGACGCCGCCGACGCCGTCTCCGGCTCCCTCACCGGTACCAACCTGACCCTGCTTTTCCTGACCCTGTGCGGCGCGGCCCTGCTGACCGGCGCCTCCACTGTCAGCTATGTCCGGAGACGCCGCACCGAGGCCGGCACCCTGCGTGCCATGGGCTGGACCCAGCGACGGATCCGCTCCTGGGTGCTGGCCGAGTTCGGCGTGGGTGCCGGCGTGATCGCCGTCGTCGGCATCATCCTCAGCCTGCTCAGCTGGAGCCTTGCCACGGCCATCGTCTCGGCCTCCGTGCTGGCGCTGTACGTCGCCGCGGCCCTCTTCGCGGCCCGGGAGCTGCGCCACCGCGACGTGGTGGACCAGGAACCGCAGCACGATGAGCGGCTCAGTTCCGTGGACTCCCCGCTGACCTTCGCCAACCGGCAGCTGAGCACCAACAAGTTCAACACCATCTCCCTGGCCCTCGCCGTCGCCGTCTTCGGAGCCGCCGTGGGCGCGATGGTGGCGCTGCTGATCGACATTCCCCGCACCGCCGGAGCGAGTGCCCTCGGCGGCGCGGCTGCCGCGTCCATCGCCGTGCCGAGCATCATCCTGGGACTCGCCGGGGTGGCCGTGGGCCTGCTGCTGACCATGGTCACCGGCCGCTTCGAGCTGCAGGCCAAACGCCAGTACCTCGGCACGCTGCAGGCCATGGGCTGGAACCCGGACATGCTGGGCCAGGTCCGGTTCTTTGAAAACGCCATGGTGGGCGCTGTGGCGCTGCCGCTGGGAGTCCTCGGCGCCCTGGGCGTGGGCCTGATCCTGGCCCCCTATGCCGCGCTCTGGGCCGCTGTTGCCGGGCTCGTGGCCGTACTTTGCTGGATTCCGATTGCAACGAAAGTGATCCGATGAACAACGACCTGAACCTGGACCGTGAGGCGCACGAGCGGATGGCGGCGAGCACCCGCCGCGGTGCCCACCAGACCCGTGCCAACACGATCGTGAAGGCCGCGGACCACGCCACTCCGCTGGAGCTCAGCAACATCACCATCCACTACGGCGGCGGCCAGGGCGGTGCCGAACCCGTCAATGTGGTGGATGACTTTAACTTGACCCTGCACGCCGGCGAGATGCACTGCGTGGCCGGCCGCTCCGGCTCCGGCAAAACCAGTATCCTGACGGTCGGCGCGGGCCTGACCCTGCCGACGTCGGGCCGGGTCTTCTGGGAGGGCGACGCGCTTGAGACTATGGGCGAGGACGAAATCGCCGACCGCCGCCGTGCCCTCATCGGCTACGTCGACCAGGGCGGTGCCCTGATCGACGGCATGAGCGCCCTCGAGAACGTGCTGCTGCCCGCCGTGCCCGACGGCCAGGTGGAGGAGCGGCGCGACATGGCCAAAGACCTCCTGGACCTCGTGGGCCTCGGCCGGCGCATGCGCCACCGCCCGGCCCAGCTCTCCGGCGGCGAACGCCAGCGCGTGGCGATCGCCCGGGCCCTGATCCTGGGCACCCGCGTGCTGGTGGTCGACGAGCCCACCGCCAGCCTGGACCGGTCCTCGGCCAACCGCATCATCAGCATCCTCAAGGACACGACGTCGGACGGCATCGCCGTCCTGGTCGCTTCACATGACCACGAACTCGTCCGCCAGAGCGATACCCTCACCGAACTGATTTAGGCTGAAAACTGTGACAACTTCCGAAAAGACCCCGTTCTACATCACCACCGCCATCAGCTACCCCAACGGAGTGCCGCACATCGGCCACGCCTACGAGGTCATCGCCACCGATGCGATGGCCCGTTTCAAGCGCCTGGACGGCTACGACGTCTTCTTCATGACCGGCACGGACGAGCACGGATTGAAGATGCAGCAGACGGCCGAAAAGGAGGGCATCCCGGTCAAGGAACTGGCCGACCGCAACTCCGGCGCCTTCCGCCAGATGAGCGACGACCTCGGCATCTCCCTAAGCCGTTTCATCCGCACCACGGACGCGGACCACTACGAAGCCGCCAAGGCACTCTGGCAGCGGATGGAAGCCAACGGCGACATCTACCTTTCCAAGTACACCGGCTGGTACTCCGTCCGCGACGAGCGCTATTTCGTGGAAGATGAGACCGAGGTGCACGCCGACGGCCTCCGCTACGCCACCGAAACCGGCACCGAGGTGACCTGGACCGAGGAAGAGAGCTACTTCTTCAAGCTCTCCGCGTACCAGGACCGGCTGCTGGCGCTCTACGCGGACCACCCGTCGTTCGGCGCCCCGCACAACCGTTTCAACGAGGTGGTCAGCTTCGTCAAGGGCGGCCTGGAAGACCTCTCCATCAGCCGCACCTCCTTCGACTGGGGCGTCCCCGTCCCGGGCAACCCGGACCACGTGATGTACGTCTGGGTGGACGCCCTGACCAACTACCTGACCGGCGTCGGCTTCCCGGACACCGAATCGGAGTCGTTCCGGAAATACTGGCCGGCGGACGTGCATGTGATCGGCAAGGACATCTCCCGCTTCCACGCCGTCTACTGGCCGGCCTTCCTGCTGTCCGCCGGGCTGGAACTGCCCAAGCGCGTGATGATCCACGGCTTCCTGCACAACAACGGCGTGAAGATGTCCAAGTCGCTGGGCAACGTGGTGGCTCCCGCGGACTGGGTGGCGCAGTACGGGCTGGACCAGGTGCGCTTTTTCCTGCTGCGTGAAGTGCCGTTCGGCGCCGACGGCTCCTACAGCCATGACGCGATCGTGGGCCGGATGAACTCGGACCTCGCCAACAACTTCGGCAACCTGGCCCAGCGGTCGCTGTCCATGGTGGCCAAGAACTGCGACGGCGCCGTCCCTGTCCCCGGAGGCTTCACCGCCGAGGACGCCGCGCTCCTGGGCCAGGCGAACGGGCTGCTGGACATCGCCCGCGCCGCGTTCGACAAGCAGGAGTTCAGCCGCGCGCTGGAGGCAATCTGGACCGTCCTGGGTGACACCAACGCGTACTTCGCCGAGCAGGCACCCTGGGTGCTGCGCAAGACCGACGTCGAGCGCATGAACACCGTCCTGTACGTCACCCTCGAGGTGCTCCGGATCGTCTCCATCCTCGCCCAGCCGGTCATGCCGGCTGCCGCGGCGGCCATCCTGCGCACCCTGGGCCAGCCGGAGGGTGACGCGCGGGAGTTCGCCGCCCTGGGCACACCGCTCGACGCCGGAACGGCGCTGCCGGCCCCGGCTCCCGTGTTCCCGAAGTACGAGGAGCCCGCCGAGGCGTGACCGTTGCGCCGCGCGTTCGGATAGTGAGACAACTTGACCAGCATGTGGATGCCTTGGCTACGCTGACATCATGAGTGCATCCACGATTGATCTGGCCGTTATTCCCGGCGACGGCATTGGCCCCGAGGTCACCGCCGAGGCTGTGAAGGTTCTCGAGAAGGCCGCAGCCGCAGAGGGTATCGTGCTGCAGCAGACCCATTACACCCTGGGGGCGCAGCACTGGCTCGAAACGGGGGAGACCCTGCCGGCGGAGATCCTCACCGATCTCCGCACCCGCGACGCGATCCTCTTCGGTGCCGTCGGGGCGGCTCCGGGTGACACCCGGATCCCCTCCGGCATCATCGAGCGCGAACTGCTGCTCAAGCTGCGCTTCAGCCTGGACCACTTCGTCAACCTGCGGCCCTCCCGGATCTACCCCGGGGTCGCCAGCCCGCTCGCCAACCCCGGCGACGTCGATTTCATCGTGGTCCGGGAGGGCACCGAGGGCCCGTACGTGGGCAACGGCGGCACCTTGCGCGCGGGCACCCCGCAGGAGGTGGCTACCGAGGTTTCGCTCAACACCGCCTACGGTGTGGAGCGCGTGGTCCGGGACGCCTTCCGCCGGGCCAGCAGCCGCCCGCGCAAAAAGCTCACCCTGGTGCACAAGCACAATGTTCTGGTCTTCGCCGGACACTTGTGGAAACGTACCGTGGAAGCCGTGGCCCAGGAGTTCCCCGAGGTCACGCATGACTACCTGCACATTGACGCCGCCACCATCTTCATGGTCACCGATCCTGCCCGGTTCGATGTGATCGTCACGGACAACCTCTTCGGCGACATCATCACCGACCTCGCCGCGGCCATCACCGGGGGCATCGGCCTCGCCGCGTCCGGCAACATCAACATGGAACGCACCGCCCCGTCCATGTTCGAACCCGTCCACGGCTCGGCGCCGGACATCGCCGGCCAGCAGAAGGCGGACCCGACGGCGGCCATCCTCTCCGCGGCCCTCCTGCTGGACCACCTTGGGTACGGCACCGCCGCCCGCAATATCGAGGCCGCCGTTGTTGCCGACGTCGCCGGCCGCGGCGCCACGGCCCGGAGCACCAGCGCCATCGGTGACGCCATCGCCGCCGCCCTGTAGGGCCCTCCGGGCACGGGCCAGGCGGGCCGTCATCGGGCGTAAACTTGATCCGAATCACCAAAATGCTGCCGTGGTCCGGGGATGAACCACGTCCCACGCCCGGCAGCCGACCGTGGAGGAACCATGACTCAGACTGCCCATGGCGTCGAATTCACCCAGCAGCTCTCGGCAACCCCGAAGTCCGCTGAAGAACGTGCTGCCATCCTGGCGAACCCGGGTTTCGGCAACTATTTCACCGACCACACCGCCATCGTCGACTACAGCGCCGACGCCGAGGGCAAGGGCGGCTGGCACGATGCCCGGGTTGAGGCCTACGGTCCCATCTCATTGGACCCCTCCGCCGCGGTGCTCCACTACGGCCAGGAAATCTTCGAGGGCCTCAAGGCCTACCGCCACTCTGACCGTTCCATCTGGACGTTCCGCCCGGAAGCCAACGCCGCGCGCCTGAACAAGTCCGCCCGCCGCCTGGCGCTTCCGGAGCTCCCCGAGGAGTACTTCCTCGGCGCCATCCGCGAGCTTGTCACCGCGGACAAGGAATGGGTTCCCGCCGGCGACGGCGAAGCCCTGTACCTGCGCCCGTTCATGATTGCCACTGAGGCCTTCCTCGGCGTCCGCGCCGCCCGCGAAGTCTCCTTCCGCGTCATCGCCTCCCCGGCCGGGAACTACTTCGGCGGCGAGCTCAAGCCCGTCTCCATCTGGATTTCCCGCGAATACGCCCGTGCCGGCCGCGGCGGCACCGGCGCCGCCAAGTGCGGCGGCAACTACGCGGCGTCGCTGATCGCCCAGCAGGAAGCTGAATCCCACGGTTGCAAGCAGGTGCTGTTCCTGGACCAGTTCAACGACAACGCCGTGGAAGAACTCGGCGGCATGAACGTGTTCTTCGTGATGAAGGACGGCTCACTGGTCACGCCCGCGCTGAGCGGCACCATCCTGGAGGGCATCACCCGCATGTCGGTCATCCAGGTGGCCAGGGACATGGGCCGCGAGGTCACCGAGCGCAAGATCACGCTGGATGAATGGCGCGACGGCGTGGCGTCCGGCGAGATCGCCGAAGTTTTCGCCTGCGGCACCGCCGCCGTCATCACCCCCATCGGCGTGCTCAAGGACGACACCGAGTTCATCGGCTCCGAGGACGCCACAGCGGGGGAGACCACCATGGCCATCCGGGAGCAGCTCCTGGGCATCCAGACCGGCGCCATCGAGGACACCCACGGCTGGCTGACCCGCCTCGCCTAAGCAGTTCCCGGCAGTCCACCGCGTTCGACGGCGGCCCCCACCCTCCGGTGCGGGGCCGCCGTCGTGCATGCGGGGGTGGTACTGCTCCACGGCGGTGCACGGCGCACGGACGCTCGGAGAACGTCCAGTTCGGTGGCAGGATGGACAGGTGATCCCCGATGACGCCCGCGCCGTGCTGCGCAGCACCGAGCTGACCCGCTTCCGGCTTGCCCCCAATCCGGGACCGATGAGTTTGCGCGGGACCAACTCGTACGTGATTTCCGCGCCCGGCGCGGCGGGCACGGTCGTGGTGGATCCCGGCCCGCTGGATGAACCGCACCTGCAGGACCTGGCCGGCGCCGGCACCGTCGAACTCATTCTGATCACCCACCGGCACGCGGACCACACCGCCGCCGCAGCCCGGTTCGCCGAACTGACCGGGGCGCCCGTGCGCGCCATGGATCCGGCCCACTGCGTGGGCGGCAGCCCCCTGGTGGACGGGGAAGTCATCCAGGCCGCCGGCACCGAGATCCGCGTGGTGGCAACGCCCGGGCACACCTCGGACTCGGTCTGCTTCCACCTGCCGCACGACGGCGCTCACGGCTCCGTCCTCACCGGCGACACCATCCTGGGCCTCGGCACCACGGTCCTGGACTTCCCCGACGGCACGCTGGGGGACTACCTGGCCTCGCTGGATCGATTGGAACGGCTGGGCCCGGCCACCGTCCTGCCCGCCCACGGCCCCATGCTGCCGGCGCTGGACACGATCGTCCGGTCCTACCATCACCACCGGCAGGACCGTCTCGCCCAGATCCGGTCCGCCCTCGACCACTTGGGGCCCAACGCCGGGGTGGCTGAGGTAGCCGACGCCGTGTACGCCGCCGTCGATCCCGCCGTGCGCCCCGCGGCGGAACTGTCCGTGGCCGCGCAGCTGCACTACCTGCGCTCAGGCGGCGGCACCAGCTAAGTCCGGCCGGGCGTGCCGGAGACGGTACGCTAGGAGCCATGCGTATCGCCCGGTTTGTAGTCGATTCTGATCCCCTCTACGGCATTGTTGAAGGTGAGTCCGGCAGTGAGGAAGTCACAGTCATCCACGGCGACCCCTTCTTCCACGGTGTGGAGCGAACCGCCGTCCGGCACAAGCTGGAAGACGTTCGGTTGCTTGCCCCGATCATTCCGCGCAGCAAGGTCATCGGCGTGGGCCGCAACTTCGTCGAACACGCCCGCGAACTCGGCAACGAAGTCCCGGCGCAGCCGCTGCTCTTCCTCAAGCCCAACACCTCGGTGATCGGGCCCAACGATCCCATTGTCCTGCCGGAGTTCTCGGAGGAAGTGTCCTTCGAAGCGGAGTTGTGCGTCGTGATCGGCCGGATCTGCAAGGACGTCCCCGAGGAGCGCGTCGACGACGTCATCTTCGGCTACACGTGCGGCAACGACCTCACCGCCCGCGATGTCCAGAAGACGGACCTGCAGTGGGCCCGGGCCAAGGGTTTTGACACCTCCGCTCCGCTGGGCCCGTGGATCGAGACCGAACTGAACACCGAGGACCTGCAGATCCAGGGCCGCCTCAACGGCGAGCTGCGCCAGGACGGCAGCACCAGCCAGATGATCCGCGGTGTCCGCGAACTCGTCTCCATCGTGTCGCAGGCCTTCACCCTGCTGCCCGGCGACGTCATCATGACCGGCACCCCCGCCGGCGTCGGACTCGTTGCGGCCGGTGACCGTTTCGAGGTTGAAATCGAGGGCATCGGCCGCCTCTCCAACCCGGTGGTCCGCCGCTAAATGCAACGCCGGGACCGATCATGAGCAACGGCTGGTGGCGCGGACCCCGGCCGGGGTCCCGGCGCAGCCGGTCGTTCCTGCTCTTCGCCCTCGGTTCCATCGGCACCTTCGCCATGGCCGCCCGTGCCGTCCACTGGTTGGACGGGCCGCCCTGGCTGGCGCTGGCCTTCCTCGGGGTGGGCCTGGTGCTGGCGGGGTACTACCTCCTGAAGTTGCTGTCCCGTCCGCAGCCGGCGCGGGCCCGCAAGCGGTAACCCGCCCGGCCGCAAGCGGTAATGTTGGAGTCACTATGACTACTCCTACTGCGCCCGACGCCGTCTCCAGCTCCGCCCCCAGCGTGATTCGCGAAGTCACCGCCGACACCCCCGTGCGGGTCCGGTTCTGCCCCTCGCCCACCGGCACCCCGCACGTAGGCCTGATCCGCACCGCCCTGTTCAACTGGGCCCACGCCCGGCACACCAAGGGCACCTTCGTGTTCCGGATCGAGGATACGGACGCGGCGCGCGACTCGGAGGAGAGCTACCTGCAGCTGCTGGAGGCGCTCAAGTGGCTCGGCATCTCCTGGGAAGAGGGCGTGGAGGTCGGCGGACCGCATGAGCCGTACCGCCAGTCCCAGCGGCTGGACCTGTACAAGGACGTCGTCGCCAAGCTGGTCGAGGCCGGCTACGCCTACGAGTGCTACTCTTCCCCGGACGAGGTCGAGGCCCGCCACCGCGCTGCCGGCCGGGACCCCAAGCTGGGCTATGACAACTTCGACCGCGACCTCAGCGCCGAACAGCTCGCCGCGTTCCAGGCCGAAGGCCGCCAGCCGGTGCTCCGGGTCCGGATGCCGGATGAAGACGTCACCTTCACCGACATGGTCCGCGGGGACATCACCTTCAAGGCCGGCAGCATCCCGGACTACGTGATTGTCCGCGCCGACGGCTCCCCGCTGTACACCCTGGTCAACCCCGTCGATGACGCGCTCATGGGCATCACCCACGTGCTCCGCGGCGAGGACCTGCTCTCCTCCACACCGCGCCAGGTGGTGCTGATCCGCGCGCTCATGGACATCGGCGTCGCCAGCTACCTGCCGGTCTTCGGCCACCTGCCGTACGTCATGGGCGAGGGCAACAAGAAGCTCTCCAAGCGCGACCCGCAGTCCAACCTGTTCCTGCTCCGGGACCGCGGCTTCATCCCCGAGGGCCTGCTCAACTACCTGTCCCTGCTCGGTTGGAGCCTCTCGGCCGATGAGGATATCTTCACCGTGGATCAGCTGATCGAGCACTTCGACGTCAACGACGTCCTGGCCAACCCGGCCCGCTTCGACATCAAGAAGGCGGAAGCCATCAACGGCACGCATATCCGGATGCTCGGTGCCGAGGACTTCCGCGGCCGGCTCGTGCCGTACCTGCGCACCGCCGGGCTGGTCGGCGACACCCTCACGGTGCGCCAGGAGGAGATCCTCGCCGAGGCGGCCCCGCTGATCCAGGAGCGGATCTCGCTGCTGGGCGAAGCCCCCGAGTTGCTCGCGTTCCTGTTCAAGAACGACGCCGCGATCGACGTCGCGGATGACGCCCGCAAGGGCCTTCCGGAGAACCTCACCGAGGTCCTCGACGCCGCCCTGGCCGCCCTCGAGCCGCTGGCCGAGTGGAACGCCGACACCATTCAGGCCGCTCTGAGGGAAGCCCTCGTGGAAGGCCTCGGCGTCAAGCCGCGGCTGGCCTTCGGCCCGGTCCGCACCGCCATTTCCGGCCGCCGGATCTCACCGCCGCTCTTCGAATCCATGGTGATCCTGGGCAAGGACTCATCCCTGGCCCGGCTGCGCGCCTTCCGCGGCTGATGATGAGCTCACCCCAGGCCAGCACCCGGACCAGCGCCCTGGCGGCTGGCCTCGCCGGCGTCCGCGGCGTGCTGTTCGACATTGACGACACCCTGGTAGACCTGGAGTTCGCCATGACCGCGGCCCTCCGCGACGTCAGCGAACACCTCCTGCCCGGCCTCGACCAGGCCGGGTGGGAGAAGTTTGGCCGGATCTTCACCCGCGAGACCACCCACTTCTACGACCGTTATCTCGCCGGTGAGCTGAGTTTCGATGAACAGCGGCTGCTCCGCGGCCGGGCGGCGCTGGGCCACTTCGGCGTGCAGTTGGACGAAGGGGATCAAGCCCACCACTGGGTCAGTTCCTACGCCAGCCGGCAGCACGGCTACATCCGCGCGTTTGACGACGTCACCCCGATCCTCGATGCACTGGATGCCGCCAGCATCCCGTACGGTGCCGTGAGCAACAATGTCCACGACTACCAGCGCGTCAAACTGAACGCCGCCGGCCTGGAACGCATCAGCGTGCTCGTGGGGACAGACACCGTGGGCGCGGCGAAACCGGACCCGGCCATCTACCTCGAGGGCGTCCGCCGGCTGGGGACCGGAGCCGGCGAGACGCTTTACGTGGGGGACAACCGCCTTCTCGACGCGGACGGCTCGACGGCGGCCGGCCTGCTGGGCGTCTGGCTGAACCGCGGCGGGGAACCCGCGCCGGGCTTCGAGGGCCGCGAGATCGCATCCCTGCTGGAGCTGCTGGCCTGACCGCGCTGAGCGCGGCGGGGCAGCTGCAGGCTCGATTTGTACAGACGGAAAGTCTCGGGTAAAGTAATTACTCGTGCTGAGGCGCCGGGAGCGCGGGTTGAGACCCACGGATCCGGAGCAAAAGTACCTTTGGGATATGGTGTAATTGGCAACACTACGGTTTCTGGTACCGTCATTCTAGGTTCGAGTCCTGGTATCCCAGCTCTGAGAAAATCCGCAGTAGTTCGCGGTTGATCAGGCGTTTCACACCGGTTCGCCGGATTGAAACACTTGCTGAGTGTATGAAATAATCACTGAGCGCGAACGGCAGAAATGCTGTTCTGGAGAGTACGCGGCCCCATCGTATAGCGGCCTAGTACGCTGCCCTCTCACGGCGGTAACGCGGGTTCGAATCCCGCTGGGGTCACAGACAAGACGGTCCCGGGCATCAGCCCGGGGCCGTTTTTCGTTGCCCGCTGGCAAGCGGAGGGCAGGGCCGGACTGTTTCGGCTGAGCGAAGCGCCATGGGTGCCCCGTATCCAATGCTTCTCAGCGACAGGCCCCTCGGGCCGCCGGGCACTTCAGCCTTGCCGCCCAAGCTTTCCCCAAGCTGTCCCTCCTAGCGTCTGTCCTATACAGGGGCGGTGCCGGGGGGCGGGGCGTAAGTGGAACGATTTCACGGCTTAGCGGATAAATGCGATCCGGGACGAAGAGCAGCTCCAGGAGCTCGGCTGCGCTGCGTCCGGCAGTACGGGATTCGTCAAGTGACCGCTTTTTTGGTTGGAAGTCTGCTGGTCGTGGGATACGGGACTCTGGCGCTGCCAAAGTCGTTTGGTGTGGCCCGCGCCCACGACCACGGCCTGGTCCAGGCTGCTCCGCAAGAGGTGTCCGCCTTGGCCGGACCACACATCCACAGCGCTATTTTGCCTGCGGCCGCAACGGAGGCCGCCCCACTTCCGTTGTCGAGGGTCGGTTGGACCGCCTCAGCCAGTGATGAAGAAGTTACAAGTCAGGACGGCCGGGCCAGCAATGTGCTCGACGGGAACACAGACACATTTTGGCACAGCCGGTGGTCGCCGGCCCCGGCCGCTCCATTGCCTCACTCCATCACGATTGACACCAAGGCGATCCGAAGCATCGGTGGGCTCCGATATCTTCCGCGTACTACTAGCCGGAATGGGCGCATCGGCAGTTTCGAGATCCAGGTGAGCTCCAACGGGACAAGCTGGAGCGACCCCGTGGCTCGCGGAACGTTGCCGGATACGGCCACAGAAAAGACAGTGACATTCATCGGGATCAGCGCACGATACGTGCGGATAACTGCAGCTACCGAGGCGGGTGACCGCGGCCCGTGGAGCAGCGCTGCTGAGATCAATCTGCTCCCGGGTCAAACACCAACTCCAACCGGAGTACTACCTCGCGCTGGATGGACCGCCGCGGCCAGTGACGAGGAGGCTAACCGCGCCGATAACCGGGCCAGCAACGTGCTGGACGGCAGTCCTTCCACGATCTGGCACAGCCGCTGGTATCCGGCACCTGCGGCGCCACTGCCGCACAGCCTCACTATCGACACCAAGGCAGTGCGGAGTATCGCCGGCCTTAGTTACCTCCCGCGTTCTGACTCCGCGAATGGCCGCATTGGAAAGTATTCGATCGGGAGCAGCACCGACGGCATCTCTTGGAGCGTAGCCGTGGCAGGCACCTGGCTGGACAATGCCGCTGTGAAAACAGTAACTTTTCCTGAGGTCAAAGCCCGCTACGTCCGGCTCACCGCGACTACCGAGGCCGGTAATCGCGGGCCGTGGAGCAGCGCCGCCGAGATCAACCTGCTGGCACCCTCGCTTGGATCGTGGGGTCCGACCATCAACTTCCCACTCGTTCCAGCTGCCGCTGCGCTATTGCCTGGCAACCGGCTGCTCACGTGGTCGGCCTATTCTCCGACCGCTTACGGGGGCAGCAAGGGCTACACGCAAACATCCATCCTGAACCTGACCACCGGCGTCGTCTCCCCGACTCAGGTGGTCAACACCGGCCATGACATGTTCTGCCCTGGCATCTCCATGCTGCCGGACGGGAAAATCATGATCAGCGGGGGGAGTAACAGCACGGCTACAACAATTTACAACCCTGCGACCAACGCCTGGTCCGCCGGGCCCGAGATGAAAATCGGCAGGGGCTACCAAAGCAACGTGACCACATCCACCGGTGAGGTGTTCACCATCGGTGGATCGTGGTCTGGCGGCACGGGCGGTAAGACTGGCGAAGTGTGGTCCGCGGCCGGCGGCTGGCGGATTCTGCCCAACGTGCCGGTGGATAACATCCTGACGGCGGATCCGCGCGGCGCATTCCGTTCCGACAATCACGCCTGGCTGTTCGCCGCTCCCGGGGGCCGCGTGTTCCAGGCGGGGCCGAGCCGCCAAATGAACTGGATCTCTACCAGCGGCAACGGAAGCATCACCAAGGCGGGTCTGCGTGCCGATAGCGCGGACGCGATGAACGGCGATGCTGTGATGTATGACGTTGGAAAAATTTTGACTGTAGGTGGCGCGACAGCCTACGAGAATGCCGACGCCACGGCACGGGCCTACACCATCGACATCAATGGTGCTGTGAGCGTGGCCCGGACCGCCGACATGGCCGCTGCCCGGTCCTTTGCCAACGGGGTGGCGCTCCCCGACGGCCAGGTCATCGTTGTCGGGGGTCAGCCGGTCCCGGTACCCTTCAGCGATACCGCCGCACGGATGAACCCCGAGATCTGGAACCCGGCAACCGGCAAGTGGACCACGCTCGCCCCAATGGCGATTCCCAGGACCTACCACAGCGTCGCACTGCTGCTTCCTGATGGTCGGGTTTTCGCCGGTGGTGGCGGACTGTGCAACACCTGCACCACCAATCACCTGGATGGAGAAATCTTTACGCCGCCTTACCTGCTCAACCCCGACGGAAGTGCCCGTCCGAGGCCAATAATTGTGACCGCACCGGCCTCCGCCGCTGCTGGCGGCACACTCTCTGTCACCACGGCAGCGCCGGTAAGCAAATTTTCCTTGATGCGGACCAGCACCGTAACCCACACCGTCAACACGGACCAGCGGCGGATTCCGTTGACCCCGACCGCCGTGTCCGGAAATACGGCAACCCTGAAGCTGCCGGCAGATCGCGGCGTCTTGGTGCCGGGCACGTACCTTCTCTTCGCGATGGACAAAAACGGCGTTCCCAGTGTTGCGACCACGGTTGTCATCAGCTGACGACGGCTCAAGCACCCCCAATGGCTGGCGCAGCACATTCCACCGCTGCGACAAGAACAGCCCGTCTTGATCCGGAACTGGCATGATTGTGCGGTGAGCTCCGACGAAACCACCAGCCAGGCAGTCGAACTGCTGGACGCCGTCCACCGTGATCTGGCGGCAACTGAACTGCCGCTGACGCTGCCCGGCGCCGATGAGGCTCGACGGGACATCCGCAACGCCCTCGCCCAGCTCGAGGACTACATCCTGCCGCGCTACCGCAGCCTGGACGCACCGCTGCTTGCCGTCGTGGGCGGCTCCACCGGGGCCGGGAAATCGACCCTGGTGAACGGCCTCGTGGGACATGCGGTCACCCGGGCCGGCGCCATCCGGCCCACTACCCGCCAGCCCATCCTGCTCCACCACCCGGCTGACGGGCGCTGGTTCGAAGGCCAGCGAGTGCTCCCGAGCCTGAGCCGGATCCGAGGCACGGTGAACCAGGAACCGCTGCCCGCCAGCCAGGCCGGCCCCACTCCGGACGCGGCGGCGATCAACTCGCTGGTGCTTGTTGCCGACGCCGCGGTGCCGGAAGGCATAGCGCTGCTGGACGCGCCCGACGTCGACTCGATCTCCGCCGAGAACCGCAAGCTGGCGGGGCAACTGCTGGCGGCGGCTGACCTCTGGATCTTCGTCACCACCGCCAACCGCTATGCTGACGCCGTCCCCTGGCGGCTGCTGCTCGACGCGGCCTCCCGGGACATCACTGTGGCGGTGGTCCTGGACCGGGTTCCGCCGGCCGCCGAAGCCGAGGTCAGTGCCGACCTGCAGGCCATGCTCAGCAGGGAAGGCCTGGGCGCGGCGCGCTTCTTCGTTGTCCCCGAGGCCGCCCTGGACAGCATGGGGATGCTTCCGGCCCCGGCCGTGGAGCCGTTGCGGCTCTGGCTGCAGGAACTTGCCGCGGACGCCGCAGGGCGCGCCGACATCGCCAGGAGGACCCTCAACGGAACGGTCAAGGCGCTGGGGGAGCGGGTGGAGGCGGCGGCGAACGCCGCCGGGGCCCAGGAGCATGCCGCTGACGTCCTCGCCGGCGATGCCCGAGCGGCCTACGAGGACGCCGTCATCAGAATTCTCGAGGCCACCCGTGACGGTGCCCTGCTGCGGGGCGAGGTCCTGGCCCGGTGGCAGGACTTTGTGGGCACGGGCGAGTTCTTCCGGGCGATGGAACAAAACATCGGCCGGTTCCGTGACCGGATGGGCGCGTTCTTCCGCGGCGAACCAGCACCTGCCGTGCGGGTGGAGACGGCGATCGAGACTGGCCTGCAGGCCGTCATCATCGATGAGGCCGCCAACGCGGGCGACGATGCGGACGGGCGCTGGCGCTCCGACCCGGCCGGCCGCCAACTGCTGGGTAACGACGACCTCTCCGGCACCTCCGACGGGTTCGCCGAGAAAGCCGCCGCCGAGATCAGAGCCTGGCAGGGCAGCCTCATGGAACTGATCCGGACCGAGGGGCAGGGCAAACGCACGCAGGCGCGCTGGCTGTCCTTCGGCATTAACGGCCTCGGCGCCGCACTCATGATCGTGGTGTTCTCCATGACCGCAGGGTTGACCGGGCTGGAAGTCGGCGTCGCCGGAGGTACGGCCATTGCCGGCCAGCGGCTGCTCGAAGCCGTGTTCGGTGAGGACGCGGTCCGCCGACTCGCCAAGACGGCACGCGAGGACCTCCACGTCCGCTGCCAGAACCTGCTTCAGCAGGAGCAGCAGCGCTTTCTGGACCGGCTCGCACCTTCCATCGGGCTGGAACCGGCAGTGCTCGCCGGCCACGCCGCGGCCCTTCGCCGGCTGGCGGCCTCCGCATGAGCCGCCACGCTGCCGCCGTCGAAGCCTCCCGGCTGGACCGCAGGCTCGATGCGCTGAACCAGGCACGCGAGCTCGCCGCCGGCGCGCTCCCCGACGAGGACCTGGACGCCGTGCTCGCGGTGCTGGACCGTGCCGCTTCGCGGCGTTCCCTCTCAGCGGACCACACCGTGGTGGGCTTCTTCGGAGCGACAGGCAGCGGAAAATCCTCCCTGTTCAACGCCGTCAGCGGAGCGGAGATCGCCACGGCGGCCGCCCGCCGGCCCACCACCTCCGAGCCGCTGGCCGGCATCTGGGGAGCCGAGGGCAGCGACGAACTCCTGGACTGGCTGGAGGTCCGGAACCGGCATCACGCGAGTCCCGTCCCGGGGCTCGCCGCTGAGAACACGGGCCTGATCCTCCTGGACCTGCCCGACTTTGACTCCACCCGCGCCGCCAACCGGGAGATTGTGGAACGGATGGTGGGGCTCGTGGATGTCCTGATCTGGGTCCTCGATCCACAGAAGTACGCCGACGCCGCAGTCCACAACGACTTCCTCACCCCGCTGGCCTCGCATGGCGCCGTCACGCTGGTGGTGCTGAACCAGATCGACCGGCTGCCGGACCGTGACGTCCCGGCCGTGCTGGAATCCCTGAAAGGCATCTTGGCCCGGGACGGATTGGGCAAGGTCCAGGTCCTCGGCGCCTCCGCCGTCGTAGGAACCGGCGTTGGCAAGGTGCGGGCCGCCATCCGACAGGTGGCCACGCAGCGTCAGGCCCAGTCACAGCGCCTCGGCGCAGACGTCAGCCGCGCCGCTGCACTGCTCGCCCAAGCCTCGGGAACGGGGGAGGCGGCCGGGGCCACGGCGGCCACGAGGTCCCGGCTGGCGGAGGAACTCGCTGTCGCGGCGAACGTCCCCGTGGTGGTGGACGCCGTCGTCCGGTCCTACCAGCTGGAGTCGACCCGCCGCACGGGCTGGCCCGTCACGCGCTGGCTGGTCCGCTTCCGCCCCGATCCGCTCCGCCGGTTGAACCTCCGCCGCGGGGGCGCCAGCCCGGCGGTGAACCGCACGTCGTTGCCGCCGGCAGGCGCCCCCGAGCGTGCCCGCACAGACGCTGCCGTCCGGGCCTTCGCCGACGCCGCCTCTGACGGCGCTCCTGGCCCTTGGCGCTCTGTGATCCGGGGCGCCGCCCGCGAGGGCCGGGAACAGCTGCCGGATGCGCTGGATCAGGCCGTCGCGTCCACTGAGCTGAAGGCCGGGAGCAAGGCATGGTGGTGGACGCCGTTCAATATCGTGCAATGGCTGGCGCTGCTGACAGCGCTTGGCGGCTTCGCCTGGCTGGGCGTGCTCGCGGGGTTGGGCTACTTTCAACTTCCCGTGCCCGAGGTTCCGCGCGAGCAGGGCTGGCCGCTGCCTACCATCATGATCGTCGGTGGGGCGCTGCTCGGAATTGCCCTTGCCCTCCTGGCGAAGTTCATCGCCGGCCTCGCAGCACGGGGTCGCGGCGCGGCCGCCCGGAGACGGCTGAGGGCCGCCGTCGCTGCGGTGGCGGATGATCGGGTGGTGGAGCCCGTGGCGCTGGAGGTTTCCCGGCTGGCCTCGTTCAATAAGGCATTACAGGCCGCGGCACGCTAAGCCTGTACGGCGTACGCAGCTGCCGGTGAGCGTGCGGCCCCTCTGACCGGGCCGCCCACAGCTCGCTTCTATAGGGCAGCGGCTGCGTCGCGGACCTTGATCATGGTGCGCAGGTTGCGGGTGGTGGTGGAGGCCTTGTACTTCGGCTTTGACGAGAGCTTGCTGAACGGACTGTCCAGGGTGCCGCCTGCCGGCGCCAGCCAAGCCAGCGCCTCAGGTCCCAGCGCAGTGACCTGCGCACCGTCGAGGGCACGGCCGGCCTCCAGCAGTTCGGCCAGCACGCCACTGTCCGAGCCGAGGGTGAGATAGGTATGGGTGGACGCGTCGTCGGCAGGGTAGGGACACGCCGCCACCAGGTCACCCACCCGGTCCGCCGGCAGCACCACCACCCACGCGTCGTACCCGAAAGCCTCCCGCAGGCATGCCTCGAATTCCTTCTTCACGCCAGCGGACGACAGCCCGCTGGCGAGGACTACGTTTCCGCTCGCCAGGAGCGTTTTTACTTTCGAGAATGGACGTGACGCCAGGGCCTGTTTCAGATCGGTCATTTTGATGGTGACGCCGCCCACGTTGACCCCGCGGAGGAACACTGCATAACTGCTCATGCGGACAGCATAGGGCTAGGGCGTGTCTCCTTATTGGCGTAGCCAGATGACGACGGCGTAGAGGACAACACCGGCACGGTAGGTCAGTGCGAGTTTGTCGTAACGGGTGG
>NZ_JAXCHX010000026.1:0-55513 GCF_035984855.1 Arthrobacter sp. MP_M4 | reverse complement strand
CGCTGGGCGTCCGAGACCACCAAGGCAGGAGCAAGATTCGACATACCCCAATCTTAACAGCCAAACCTTTAACTATTTTGGAGACACACCACTAGTTGCTGCTGTCAAGGAATCCCCTCGTCATCGCCGCATGCACTAACGGCTGCACACCTGTATCGCCGAGGGCGCTGCGTAACGCATCGATCAGGTCCTTCACCTGATGGACTATGGAGTAGTCGCTGGGTGACGAGTTGCGAACGCGTTCCGCGAAGTGTGATACCAGAACCTGCCCATGAGCGGAGAGCGCTTCTTCTGGGAAGTCCGGTAGGAAGAACCGATCGCCCAGACCGATACTGTGGTTGCCGAGCAGTTCGATCGCCTCAGGAGTAGCATCGCCGAGGTAAGCGACGGTGTCTGCCCAGCAGGTCAGTTCTTCGGTGTCTGGGGTTCTTGGCAAGCCGTTCAGTCTTGCCGTGAGGTGGTCGCCAAGCCATCGCTTCCACACCTCTGCGCCGTCGATCCCGTCCGCGCCGAGGAAGCGCACAACCGCGTGAGCAAACTCCGCTGCGTGCGCGCCGTTGTCGGCAAGCACGCTTTGATCGAGCAGGGCTTGGCGCGACTCCGGAGAGATACCCCCAAAGGACACGATTGAGGCGACTAGTGCGAAGAATTGACTCCGCAGATGGGATCCTAGCGCGTCGAGCCGGGCCCACTCCGCGATCGTGCTGTCTAGGAGACCAGCCGCGAGCAGTTTGTCGTTGTAGCGGGGGTGATGTAAATAGGGATTCCAAGCCAACGGCGCAGTCGCGTCTTCGCGGAATAGCGGAAGCACATGCTCAGTGGTGAAGGTCGCGTCGGCGGCGAATAAAAAGAACAAGTGGCTCGCCACCGCGGGGCGGGTGGCGTCGAGCGCGTGCGGCGGCCCGCCGAGTAGTTGTGTCAGCGCATCGCGCTCGCCATCGTTGAGGCCCGACCAGTCATCACGATCCTTCCGCCAGCGTCGATCAACCTCGGCCATCCAGTATTGGGCGAGGTCTTCTGGCCAGGAATTGAGGTAGAGCGGAGCAATCGAATTCGGGTCCACTCCCTCCGCGTGCGTGAATGACTGGCCGTGTTCCCTCCAGAGCCGGAAAGCAATGCGGCGCATGTCCGCGAGAGCGCGCGTCTCGTCACTCTCGATCTGCAAGCGAACCTGTTCCAGTAGGAATCGGCTGACTGACCGGGCGGATTCGGAATTTGGGACTTGTGTTGCAACTCGTTCGACGACAGCATCGGCGGCCCCACCCAAGGTCGCCTTTGTCCAGCCTTCGATAGTTGCTCGTCGAATATCGTTTGACAGAGAATCAAGCTCACTCCGCTCATCGAGGAGTGTCCAAAGTTGTTCGCCGAGTTCTGGACGGGACTCAGCCACTCGGCTCACAAGAGAAAGAGCGTCCTCCCACTGGGGTTCGTCGAAGTTCCGTTCCGAGTAGTCCCGGGCGAGAATATCATTGACGGCGGCGGCGGGATCCTCTTCAAAGGACCTGATGAAGTCCTCCGGCTCCATCGGCAGTTTTCCGCCCCAGGTGCCGCTCGTCATCCAGCTGTCGAAGTCGGGATGCTCCCGGGGGGCGAAATTAGGGTTTGTGTCCTCTGCCGCTGCCAATGCTGTGCCAGCCTCTGACCATCCGGGCGCGACCTGGGCCAGCCATACCAGCAAGTTGTAGGTTGCGTATTTAGTGTGTCTATCAGTGTCGGCGATGCCTTCGGGGAGGCTTGGCCCGGCCTGCGCGGCCGCAAGAAGGTGCGCGCGGGCTTCTTTCGATGCTTTCTCAGCCGACACTTTGAGTACACGATAAGTTTCGTGCTTGAGGTCGGTTTCATAAAGAACAGATCGTTCGAGCAGCCACGAGACCTTCTCGTCGTACGACCGCGAGGCATCAAGTGCGAGCAGATAGAGCGCGAGACGGCGAAAGAGAGCTCGACCGAGCGACCACCACCGCTCGGGTAGGTCAGGCCGTGCGGCCAGGGCTTTCTCACCGTATGCTCGGAGTCCATCGATGACTGCGTCGACTGGATGGCGAAACCGATCCTGCTCGTTCGGCTCGATTGCCGAGCGACCGAAGCTCAGTGGATCCCACGAGCGAGGGCCATGGTAGGCGTCGAGCAGGTCGTAAGCGGCGCTCAGCGAGTCCTCCAGTAAGGTTCCCAGCGTAAGATCTCCATGAGCGGTCACCTCCACGACTTTCAAGATGTGCTCGGTAAGGCTGCGTCCTTTGGTATTCCACTGCACTTCGGCATCCGGGATAGCGGTCAGATCCTCGGAGCCGTCGAAGAGCCATCGTCGCTTGAGCACGAGGTAAGGCCTGAGAGCTGCCCGGAGCACCGTAAGGTCCTCTGGGCGATCAATCGGGCGGTATGACAGAAGCATTTCCGTGGCAACCGGTGCGGAGTGACCGTGAACTGAGGTCGCGAGGAATGCCTTCCATCGCCGCCCGGCGTCAGTATCCACGTTGCTCAGATGGATTGCTGCCCAACCGGCAGACCGGAAGAGGCCCCTGCCGAACGCTTGGCCTAACCGTTGCACCGTCTGCAGCGCGGCCCCGTGAAGTCCCGGCAGCGCCAAGAAGAAGTCACAGAACCAGTTTCCAAGGACGGTGACGGCGGCGTCCCCGTCTTGGCCATTGAAGATCGCCTTGAACTCCGGCAGATCCTCCGCCCAACGGAGCCACGCGACCCGAAGAGTCGGTTCAATAGCCGCAACTGCCAGCACGAATTCCTCAGCACCGTTAGCGGTCTTCAGTTGACCGACGAGGTAGTCGTAATCGACCGGGGTGAGCGTCGGCCCGCCGTTAACAACTTCGACAATCCGCGCGCGATGCTCGGTCTGGCCCATCCGGGCGCGGAGATCCCACGCCTCGAGTGTAGCGACGAGGGCACTGTGATCGTGGCCCCGGACTGGGTAACCGATCGGCTGTACTCCGAGCCTTGACCACTTAGAGTGGGCTACCTCGTCGGCGCTGGTGAAGGCGTATCGCGGCGTCCCCGATGGCAGGCCAAGCGCGAGGTATCGCATGATTGGGTCGTCGTGGCTGTAACCGACGAATAGCACCGTAAACGTCTGAAACATGGGCAGCAGGAACCGGGTAGCCCATGCGCTGGTGAGGTACGCCCGCCCGAAGTCTCGGTCGGTGAGAACGAGTTCCCGAGGTTCGCGGAGCACCGAACCGTGAAGATGGACGATGCCGGTGAAATCTTCCCCGAGTGGTAGGGCCGGGCCGATCCAGGTGTCGGAAACCTCGATTCCGCTAGCAGTTGCTGCGGTCGAAAGATGGTTATCGAAGTTCGTCGTGACGATCCGCAGCTGTCCAATTGAAGAGGCCACCAGAACGAGCGCTTCGTGGGTGGAGTTCGGTGCGGAGCCTTGGCGAGTGACTATTTCGTGGGTGTGGCGGTGCGTGTCGAAACTCTGAGGCATCGATCCCAGGAAGAAGTCAATCGTGACGCTCTCGTCGAATGGTACCCGTGCCATTTCCGCCAACTGACACGCCAGCTTGTCGAAGAGCGGCAGTCCGGACGGAGCGTCGACCGAAGCCCCCGCGCCAACGAAAAGTACCAGGCGCCCTTCAGATTGGGCGTCGAGAATAGCTTGGGGCAAATTCACGTCGCTCGTTATCCACATCTGATGCCCCCCAATAGCGCTGATTGCAGACTCGTGCTGCAATCCGTCCGTTCGCTTCGACGATCGAACACGTGACCCAACACGATCGTAGCGAGGTAGCAGGACGGCTGCGAGCATTGGCACGGCTGGCATGCGAGTTGGCAGCGGCCATTTGGCGACCGGGCATGATTCGACTCGACCCAAAGCACGAGACGGACTGTCCAGTAGAGGCAAAGAATAGCTCCTGCAGGCCGCCATCCCCCGTTGTATCGGTCGGCGCCTCCGCCGTTGTAAGCGACACGTTTACGACACGCTTTGAACGGGAACTCTCGGGAACCTAGGGGTACGATTTCGACATCAATAGATGCAAGATCGCTGGTCAGGGGCCAGTTCAGGGCACCGCCGGGAACACCGGGGATACCCCGCCTTGTAAAGCGGGGGTCGTCGGTTCGAATCCGACAGGGGGCCCCACGAACCCCTTCGCTCCGGTGATTTTGCCCGGAGCGGAGGGGTTTTTTGTGCAGGAGTGCTGATGCTTTGTCCGGATCGAGTCGCAAGGCCAGTCTCGGTCCTCCCTGCGGATGATTCAACGCGACGCCCATCACCTTGGAGCCCACCGTGGCAAAAAATAGGGAAAGTGTGGAGAATGTCCGTAGCGTGGCGATGCCGCATCTTCGTACTTAGGCATCTTCGTACTTAGGCATCTGACGCTGGATCTGTTGGGCATCAAGGCCACTCGGGACAACCCGTGGGCCGGCAACAGTTGGGGGAACACCATGACCGAAAGACGCCGACGCCGGTGCGTAACCACCGCGTTCACTGCCGCCGTGGTCACTGTCGCCGCCCTTCTCTCCGGCTGCGCCGCTGCGTCAACCGAAGCCGGTGCCGCCAGCACCACCGGAACCTCCGCGCCGGCCGCATCCGCCCCCGCCGGAACCCCGGCCGCCGCATCCGCCTCCGTCGGAGCGGCCCGGGCGAGCTTGAAAGACAGCGCTCCCTTCCAAGCCCTGACAGCCGAGCAGCAATCCAGGGTCGGTGCTCTGGAGGCCATGGACGTGGCCACGTTCCAACAGCAGAGCCGCGACGACCAGCTGGCCTACGGGGCCTTCCTTCGCGAGGTTTATCCGGGGGACGCCGTTGCGGGGGCGGCCGGTAACAGCCCGGACCCCAAGCTCCCGGCCGCCAGGAAGATGTCCAGCTCGGACACCGGAGAGCAGGTGGCCAATGACCAACTGCTGAAGGCGGCGACGGCGAGGGCCGCGGGCGGAAACTACGCGAAGATGGCTCCGACCCGCGTCTCACCGCTCTTAACCGGGGCCTATGCGGAAGTCTCCTCGGTTCCCGCAACCACCGGCGCACCCGATGCCTCCGGGCTCCCGGAGTCAACGGGCATGACGGTGGAGGACGAATCCAATACATTCCTCCCCATGGATGGGTCCTTGGAGGAGCTCACGTTCAAAATTGTGCAGATGCGCAGCACGTCAACCGAGGCCCCCACCCAGTTCTGGTTCGCGTACACTCCGTTTACGAACATCCACGGGGAACAGGACGGCGCGTGGATTCTGATGTTCAAGGCCGGGGAGTCCCAGGAAAAATGGGTACCGGATTTGTCCGTGATCGATTGAACGGACCTGTTCGCGGCCCGGCGCACGGACGCCGGTGGGCGGGCCGTTAGGCCCTAGCCTGCGGAAACCGCACGGCGGAGTCTGGGCGTATGACTGAATCGACTCCGGAAACAACACGGGATATCAAGTCCACTCAGCTCCAGGAACAGCCGACGGCGGTGTTGCGCGAGACCGTCCCTATGACAAAGTTGCGCGGGTTCTTCGACCGGGCCTACGGGTTGGTGACTGCGGCAGCCGAACAACAACACGTCCAGCTGGCCGGGCCGCCGTTCGCAATGTACCGCGGAATGCCGACCGACGTCGTCGACGTTGAGGTGGGCTTCCCCGTGGCGACGGCGTTTCCCAGCGGAAGCGACGGCGGCGTGACCGCCGGAACCCTCCCGTCCGGCCGGGCCTTCCAAGCCATGCACGTGGGTCCGTACGAGTCACTCCCGGAAACATACACCGCGGTGATGGCCAGGATGCAGGCCGACGGAGCCACCCCCGGAGATGCCATGTGGGAGTACTACCTCACCGATCCCGCGGCGGAGCCTGACCCGGCGAAGTGGAAAACCCTCATCGTCTGGCCGGTCGCCTGAACAGGCGGCCGTGGGGTTTCCGACGCAAAGTGTCGGATTGGCCACACTTTTCTTCGGCTGCGGGCATAATGTCCTAAACTGCTTCACTGAGGTGCCTGAAATGGTGCTGCGCAGCAACGAAAGTGAACCCCACATGGCAACCGATTACGACGCACCCCGCAAGACCGAAGAAGAGTCTCCGGCCGAATCGTTGGAGGCCCTTCAGGCATCCCGCGGCGGCGGCGCCCAGACCGCTGTGATCGACGTCGACGAGAATGACACCGCCGAAGGCATCGACCTGCCCGGTGCCGATCTCTCCGGTGAAGAGCTGACGGTCATTGTTGTTCCGGAGCAGTCCGATGAATTCACCTGTTCCTCCTGCTTCCTGGTCCGTCACCGGTCGCAGGTGGCCAAGGAAAAGAACGGCCTGAAGTTCTGCCGCGACTGCGAAGGCTAGGGGACCTTCGACCGCGCGGACGACGGCGGTGCAACCGTTCCGTGACCGGCTCCGCCCCGGTCTAACGGTTCGACGCCGATGGAGCTGGCCTCTCGATTCAGCCCCGCAACGCTCGTACTCTGGAGTTATCTCAACTCTCGAGGGGGCGGCCCACAATGAAGAAGTTCCGGGTATGGCTGATAGCGATCATGATGGCGGTCGGATCGGGGCTTGTGGCGCCTGGCCCTGCGTCGGCGGACCCCTACTGCGGACTGGTGTGGGGATCGATCAGCAAGGCGGATCCGGCGATGAGCCAGGCCCAGGTGACAAATGTCCGCACCGGCCAGCACTACTGCTTTGACCGGTTGGTCATCGACCTCAATGGGCCTGTGGGTGGTTACACCGTCCGGTACGTCCCGCAGGTGACGCAGGACGGCTCGGGCCTTCCTGTTCCGCTGCGCGGCCAGGCGTTCCTCCAGGTCACGGTTAACGCCCCGGCCTATGACAGCAACGGCGCCGCCACGTACAGCCCGGCGGATCCGAAGGAACTCAGTGACCTCACCGGCTACCAGACGTTCCGGCAGGTGGCCTGGGCGGGCAGCTTTGAAGGGTATTCGAGCCTCGGTATCGGCGTCCGCGCCCGGCTGCCGTTCCAGGTGTTCGCCTTGGCAGGTCCGGACGCAGGCTCACGGTTGGTGATCGACGTCGCGCATTTCTGGTGAGCCGCGCTCGCGGAGGAAAGCGTCAGAGCGAGCTGAGGTCGGCCCGGAGCGGGTAGTCGCGGCCGTCCAGGACCAGCTGGGTGCAGCGGCGGTTGGCCGGGTTGAGCACCACCGGGGCCATCAGGTTCACGGTGGTCCCGCCGGCGGAGTGATTGATCACCACGAGCACCTGGGGTGTCCCGCCGGGCTCCACATCCAGGGCTTCCAGTACGGCGGCAGGCACGGGCGGGGCGTAAGCCGGCACAAACACGGCAGCGTCCGCGAGGAACAGCCGGAGCGGGACGGGCGAACCTGCCTCCAGCGCGTAGAGCCCGGCGGCGCCGTCGACGCTGCGCAGGGTAAAGTCCCGCACGCTTTCCAGACCCGGCATGGGTGCGGTGAACGTCACGGGCGTGTTGGTCACGGGTGCATCAGCCACCGGCGTGTTCATCGCAGGAAGTCCATCAGGGTGGGCTGCAGAACCCGGGCCGTGGCGGCGAGGGCCACCTGGTAATTGGTCTCCTGGAGTTTCAGGTCCATGATGACGCTGCTGAGATCTGCCTTTTCAATGCCATTGCGCTTGGCGTCCAAGGTGGCCTCCAATTCTGTGTTGACGGATCCGGCACGTTCCAGCTGCGCCTGTCGTGTTCCTATTTCAGCACGTCCGGAGATGACGTTGGACAAGACCGCGTCCACGTCCTGCAGCTTCGGAGTGATGTCGCCGCCGGACCGCAGGGTGGCAGCCATGCCGCTGACCAGTGTAAAGACGGACGTAGTGCCCGCACCAAAGATCTTCGCCCCGTCGGCATCGACCCGGACTGTCTGGTCGGCGCTGATGCGGCGTTCCACCGAGCCGTTAGCGGACCCGTTGTAGGTGGACGGGTCTGCGGGTCCAAAGGCGACTGCGGCGTCAGAACTGCCGGCGAAGATGTTGCGGCCGGACTGCTTGGCGTTGGCGGTGGCGAGCAGGTCCTGGTTCAAACCGTCCAGCTGGGAAGCGATGGCATCCTTGGCGGCCTTGTTAAGTGACCCGTTGCCGGCCTGGATTGTCAGGTCGCGGATTTTATTGAGCAGGTTGTTGGCGTTCTCCAGAGCCGAGTCGGCGGCGTCGAGCCAGCGCCCGCCGTCGTCAATGTTGCGGCCATACTGGGCGTTGGCAGCGAGCTCGGCGCGGGTACGGAGGGCCTCTCCGGTGGCGGCAGGATCGTCGGAGGGACGCGAGATTTTGTTCAGCGACGTAGCTTTTTCCTGCAGCCCGGCCAGCCGGGACTGCTGGGTCTGCAGCGTGCGCTGTGCGGTGGTGCTCATGGTCAGGTTCGTGACGCGGTTCAGCATGGCTATCTTCCTACCAGTCCGGTGCGGTTGATCAGCACGTCCAGGGCCTCGTCGACGGCGCTCATCACGCGGGCAGCGGCCTGGTAGGCGTGCTGGTTGGTGAGCAGGTTGACGTTTTCCTCGTCCAGGCTCACGGACGCCTGCGAGGCCCGGCTGCCCTGCGCGGAGATTTCCGCTGCGGAGCTCAACGCCTCATGCTGCTGGGCGCCACGTGACTGCACGCCGATACCGGTGACGATATTTGCCCAGGTGTTGTCCGGCGCTCCGGGGCCGGATCCGAGCTGGGAGATCGTGTCGGCCAAGCTTCCGTCCAGCTTCCCCTGGCCGGCTGTCCCGACGGCGACGCCGGCAGCTTCTGTGGGGGCGACGGTCAGGCTGCGGGCGGGATCCGTCGTGGAGACGTTGAAGAAGTTGCCGACCGTTGCTCCGTCGGATGTCTGCCCACCGGAATAGGCGGAATTCACCGTGTCACCGAGCTTGCTGGCGAATGAATTCAACGCCTCGGCGGCCGCGGCGATAGCACCGCCTCTGGCGGCAGGGGCGAGGACGGACAAGGCGCCGGCGATTGAGCCATTGATATCAGCGACGGCTGCGCCCGGACGGTCCGCCCATTCGAGCTGGACGGTGGCGCCGAGTTTGTCCGCGCCTTGGGATCCGGACAGGGCGAGGGTCCGGACGGAACCGCCCGTGACGAGGGCATTTCCCCCCACCAGCACGTCGACGGTGCCGTCAGCCTGCTCCCGAACAGTGCTGCCGGACAGCCGGGAGATGGTTTCGGTGAGCTTGGCCCGGGCGTCGATCAGTTCATTCGCAGAGCCCCCGGCGGCGAGGGTGGAACGGATCGTGGTGTTATAGGCGGCCACTTGCGAGGCGGCAGCATTAACGGTGTCTACGGATTCCTGTGCCTGGCCCCGGACGCTGCTCCACTGCCCTTCAAACGCGCGGTAGGAGGAGGAGACCTTGGCGGCGAGATCGTTGCCTGCCGCCAGGACCTGTCCCTTGGCCGTCGCATCCCCGGGATTGTTGGACGCTCCTTGCCAGGCGGACCAGAAATCATGAAGCGCGGAAGAGATGCCGTTGTCACCTGGCTCCTGCAGCACGCCTTCAATGCCCTGCAGCGCGGCGGACCGGGTGCTCGCGAAGCCGGCCTGCGCGCCTGTTGAGCGGACCCCGGCGTCGAGAAAGCTGCTGCCCAGCCGGGCGATGGAGTCCACCGACACGCCCTGGCCCGCCTGCAGCAGCCCGCCGCTGAAGAGGCCCCGGGTGGGCGCCCCGATGGATGACTGCTCAACGCGTTGCCGGGTGTAGCCCTCGGTGGCGGCGTTGGCGATGTTTTGTCCGGCCACGTTCATGCCCTGCTGGGCGGCGGTCAGGCCGCGGTAGGCGGTGTTCAGGGCGCCAAAGGTACTCATGGTCGCGTCCTTAGAATTGCTGGTCGAAGATGCGGGAGCCGGCGGTATCGGCGGTTTTGCCGTGCGCGTCATAGGTACCGGCTGCCGCCGCCGGCCGCAGATCCGCGAGGGACTCCTGGGTGGACCGGACGGCGGTTCGCAGGTACTGCTCGTTGGAATCGCGCAGTTCCTTGATCAGGGCCGTCTGCTTGGTCATGGCACTCAGGTGCGCGCTGAGGATCTCGGACCAGGCCCCCTGCGGGGCAGCTGCGGCCAGTTCGCCGAGGGAGACGTCGGTGGGCAATCCCCAGGTTTCGGCGACGACGGCGGCCTCGATGGTGCGGGCCAGGCTTGCCTGCGAGAGGTGGGCCAGGACCTGCTCGACTTCCTTGGTGCCGTGGGGCAGCCAGCGGGACTTCCCCGAGGTGAGCAGCAGCTGCTCTTCCTCAAGTTTGAAGGTGAGAACGTCCAGGAGTTCACGCTCCCGCCACAGCAGGGCTGAAAGTTCGTGGATGGCCATAGGTCCGGACGGCTCCCTCTTTAGGTGACTAACTTCTAGCGGCTAACGCGGTGGTGTGCCTGGCGTGCAGTACGTAAGTGTCAGCTGCGGCCATCAGCAGGGTTCGTAGAAACTATCGGCCGGTGAAGTGGATCCGTTAGCCGGAATAGGGCTGTAAAGGCGCCGTAAGAGGGGAATCAGCCCGCGCAAAAACAATTTTCAAATTCTGCTTACCTGCCTGGCCGAAACGGCGATAGCTACTCCTGAAGGCCCACGGATGGGCCATCGCACACCGTCCCACATCATGGAGGAAACATCATGGGAATGCAGATCAACACCAACCTGGCTGCCAACAACGCCTACCGCAACCTCAGCAACACCCAGAACGACCTGTCCAAGTCACTGGAAAAGCTTTCCAGCGGCCTGCGCATCAACCGCGCCGGTGACGACGCGGCCGGCCTGGCTATCTCCGAAGGCCTGAAGTCCCAGGTCAACGGCATGGGAGTTGCCGCCCGCAACGCCCAGGACGGCATCAGCGTCATCCAGACCGCAGAAGGCTCCTTGAACGAGGTTCACTCGATCCTGCAGCGTGTTCGCGACCTGGCCGTTCAGGCCGGCAACGACTCGAACAGCGTCAAGTCACGCGAGGCAATCACGACGGAAGTCAAGGCACTCGGTGAGGAACTCACCCGCATCGGTGCGTCCACGAACTTCAATGGCAAGAATCTGCTTGACGGCGTAACCACCTCACTGACCTTCCAGGTCGGCGCCGGAAGCGTCGCTGCTTCCGACCAGATCGCTGTGAAGTTCATGGACGTCGCAGCAATTGGAACTGCCGTCACCGCCCTCGGCACTGCAGCCACGGATGGTTTCAAGGATGCAGGGACGGCCCTGACGACCATCGCGGCATTGGATACCAACATTCAGACCGTCTCTAGCGCCCGTGCGGAACTCGGTGCCAGCCAGAACCGCTTCGAGAGCGTCATCAAGAACCTGAACGTCTCCAAGGAGAACCTGTCCGCTGCCAACTCCCGTATCCGCGACACGGACATGGCTGAGGAAATGGTCAAGTTCACCAAGTCCAACATCCTGTCCCAGGCCGGCACCGCGATGCTGGCCCAGGCAAACCAGTCCGGCCAGGGCGTTCTCCAGCTCCTGCGCTAAACGGGTTCCGGCGGACTAGCGGACTAGCAGTCAACAAGTGAGTCCGCCGCACTTGATCGGATAAGAGAAACACCCCCGATCACTTCGCTGTGGAAGGGCCGGACGATGCGAGCAATCCATCGTCCGGCCCTTACGCGCAGCTCCTGAATGAACGAAAAACCGGCACGAACCAGAGAGCAAGGAGCGGCAGCCATGGGAATCTCCCTTGACGGGCTAGCCAGCGGGCTCGACACCACGGCCTTGATCGGCTCCCTCATGCAGGTTGAAGCGATCCCGCAGACACAACTGAAAAACAAGTCGTACGAGATCCAGACGATGGTGTCTGCACTCCAGGGCCTGAACACGAAGGTGGCCGCGCTCGCCACCCAGGCCTCGGCCGCCGCCAAACCTGGTGCCTTTGACCTCTACGCCGCAACCCTGAGCAGCGACAAGGTAACCGCCACCACCACCGCGGCCGCCCAGGCAGGCTCCATCGACTTCACCGTCACCAAGCTGGCCCAAACACAGGTCGCCGTGACGAACAAAGTGGTGGGCTGGCCGTACACCACCATGACCATCACCAGCGGCGGGCAGAACTATACCGTCACCCCGCTGACCAGCTCCCTTGACGACGTCGTCAGTTCGGTCAACGCCGCCGGCGCCGGCGTGGTGGCCAGCAAGGTGGCCGTTGGCGGCGGTGAATTCCGCCTGCAGTTCGCCGCGACGAAACCCGGTGAAGCCGGCGCCTTCACCATCACCGATCCGGGAACCGCGTTCACCGACGTCAAGGCCGCGCAGGACGCTGAAATTGAACTCTGGCCCGGCACCGGTGCCGCCCAGGTGGTGAAGTCCCCGACCAACACCTTCGCCGACGTATTGCCCGGGGTATCCCTCACCGCCAAGGAAATCACGGCCACGCCCGTCACTCTCACCGTTGGCCGTGACGATGCCGGCATCACCAAGCTCGCCTCCGACCTGGTGGCCGGGCTGAACGGTGTCCTATCCCTCGTGGCCATCAAAAGCGCGGTCAGCGGCGCCGGCGGCTCCGCGACCACCGCCGGGGTCTTTGCCGGCGACAGCACCATCCGGTCGATGAACCAAACATTGCTTTCGGCCGCCTCCCTGCCTGTCGGCACACCGCCCCGCTCTCCGTCGGAAATCGGCATCAGCATCACCAAGACCGGCAGCATGGAGTTCGACGACAAGAAGTTCGCCGCAGCCCTCGCCGCCGACCCGGCCGGAGTGCAGGTGAAAGTCCAGGAAATTGCGACCCGGCTCGCTGCGGCAGCAACCACCGCCTCGGACAAGTACACCGGCACGCTGACCGCCAAGATCACCGGCCAGCAGACCGAGGTCAAGGATCTCACCGACCGGATCAGCGACTGGGACACCCGGCTGGAATCCCGCAAAGCCACCCTGCAGCGAACCTACTCAGGCCTGGAAGTGGCGCTGAGCAACATGAAGGCCCAACAGGCCTGGCTTTCCTCCCAACTCGCAGGCCTCTCAGGAAGTAGCTCAGCATGACCACCACGTCCTTCGCCGGCTACGGCAACACCGCCCAGCGCAACCAGTACCTTGCGGACTCCGTCCTCTCGGCCCCGCCGGCCCGGCTGCTCACCATGCTCTACGACCGGCTCCTGCTGGACCTCGGCCGGGCGGAAGCGGCGCAACAGAGCGCCAACTGGCCGGTCGCCACGGAAAACCTGCTCCACGCCCAGGCCATCGTCACGGAACTTTCCTCATCGCTGAAGACCGACGCCTGGGACGGCGCCGACGGGCTGCTGGGTGTCTACAATTACGTCTCCACCGCCCTGATCAACGCCAACATCCAACGCGACGCCGCCCTCACCCGGGAAGCGATCGAGCTGCTTGAGCCGCTGCGCCAGGCCTGGCACGACGCCGCCGCAGCCGTTCCAGCTCCGGCCCCGGCGGGTGCTCCGGCCTTCGCGACTACCGGCCCTTCCGGTTTCGCGTCGTCCGGCGACTGGAATGCCCAGTCCGGATCCGGCAGCGGGAGCCTCGGTTTTGGGTGACTGGGCCGATATGGAAACCAAAGCAGGGGGAGCCGGCATGCAATTTTCTGAAACGACGCTGAACCGGGCCGCCGGCACGGACACCGCACTCGCTGCCTGGAACGCGGTGCTTGACATGCTTGAGATGGCGGTCGGCGCCGCTGAACGGACCCTGAAGGACCCGCTGGGCCCGCTGTCCGCTGCACCCCAGGCCGGCGCGGAGCCGCGTGCCGAGAAACGCTGGCAGCCGCCGGTGTCGCCGGGGCCCCTGCCCGACGTCGCCCGTCGCCGCGCCCTGGCCCTCTCTGCTGCGCAGGAACGAGTGGCCCGCAGGCTCGAAGAGGCCCGCTCGGATGTGGCCCGGCAGTTGCAGGCGGTCTCCTCCGTCCCGGGCATCGGGGACCCCTCCGGCGCCGTGTACCTCGACGTCAACGGCTGACAGGCCGCGCCCCAAAATTCCGGGACCCGCTGGCACCACGCCCGGCGGTGAACCTGCAGAAAACCTGAGGAAACTTCTGCTAACGCGCAGCTGACCGCTGCCGATAACCATTCTTAGAGCACGGATCGCTCGTTTAACGGCCACGGATCGGCCCTCGCCACTTTCACCAGGCAGGACTCTGTGCTCGAATCCGTGACTTCCGCCGCCTTGGCCAGTGCCATGGACGGTTTGGCGCTGCGCCAGCGCGCCATCGCGAACAACATCGCGAACGTCAACACGCCGAACTACCACGCCAAGCGTGTCAGCTTCGAGGCTGCCCTGGCGGATTCCGTGAAGTCCGGCGAAGGCACGGTGGGCGCGTCCACCGGCACTTCCCTGGAGCCCACCCAGTTGAATGGCAACAACGTCAACCTGGACACCGAGACCCTCTCCAACATCGATACCGTGCTGCGTTTCCAGTTCGCTGCCCGGGCCATCGGCGGGGAATTCAACGCCGTCCGTGCCGCGATGAGGACCAACTAATGACCTTCGACGCCATCGGCATCGCCGGCTCAGCGCTCACCGTGCACCGCAAATGGCTCGACGCCGTCTCGGACAACCTCGCCAACATGAACAACGCCTCCGCCACGTCCGGGCCGGCCTTTCAAGCCAAATATGTTGAGGCCGCCGAAGGGTCTGAGGGCAACGGTGTCTTCGTCAAAAGCACCCAGCTCGGCAACGCCGAAGGCCGGATCGTGTACCAGCCGGACCACCCGCTGGCGGACGCCGATGGCAACGTGAAGTACCCGGACATTGATATGGCCGAACAAATGGGCGCCCTCATCATCGCCCAACGCGGTTACCAGGCCAACGCGCAGGTAGTGGACCGTGCCCGTGAGACCTACCTGGCTGCCCTTGAGATTGGAAGATCCTGATGCCTGTTTCCCCCATCGCCCCCGTCCAGGGCGTGATGCCCACGGATTACCTTTCCGGCGCCGGCGCTGCCACCGGCACCGACGGCTCAGCCTTCGGCGCCTCCCTCACCGGGGCCGTGGATAACCTCCAGCAGCTGCAGTCGACGTCGAAAGAGCTCGCCGTCTCCGCTGTTACCGGCAACCTGGATGACATCCACAACGCCACCATCGCGTCCAGCCGAGCACAGATCACGCTTGAGCTCGTGGCTGCGGTGCGCAACAAGGGCGTCGATGCGTTCAACGAAATCATGAGGATGCAAGCCTGATGCCCCCGCAGATCACTGTCTTCTTCCAGCGCTTCGGCGCCGGACTCAAAAGCTTCACCACCGGTCAGCGCACGCTCGCGGTGATCGGGGCAGCCCTCCTGGTGGTTGGCATCATCGCCCTCTCCGCCTGGCTGTCCAAACCTGCCCTGACGCCGCTGTTCTCCGGCCTCAAGGACACCGACGCCAACGGCATCGTGGAGCAGCTGCGCAAGGATAACGTGCCGTACGAATTGAGCGACGGCGGGTCCACCATCCTGGTACCGCAGGACAAGGTCTATGACGAACGCCTGAAAGCTGCCGCCGCCGGCCTGCCCACCGCAGCCGCCACCGGGTACTCCCTGCTGGACAAAATGGGCGTCACGTCGTCCGAGTTCCAGCAGTCCGTCACCTACAAGCGGGCCCTCGAAGGCGAACTCGCGAGCACCATCACCGCCATGGAAGGCGTGAAGACCGCCGCTGTGCGCCTGGCCATTCCGGAAAAGACCGTGTTCGTCTCCAAGACACCGGACACCACCGCGTCCGTTTTCGTGGAAACCACCCCGGGCACCACGCTGTCCGGTGACAAGGTCCAGGCCATCGTGCACCTCACCTCGGCCGCCATCGAAAACCTCAAGCCCGCCAACGTCTCCGTCGTCGACTCACAGGGCAACGTCCTGTCCGCGGTCGGCGCCGGTGCGGCGGGGTCGGCCTCCAAACAGGCCACCGATTACCAGCAGCGCACCTCCGACGCCGTCAGGGCAGTGATGGACCGCGTGGTGGGTCCCGGTAATTCCACCGTGGCCGTGGCCGCGGATGTTACCGGGGAATCCGCCCAGCAGAAGAGCGAGACTTTCAGCAACGCCGAGGGCGCCCTTCCGCTCAGCGAGTCGTCCAAAACCGAGAAGTACACCGGCACCGGGGGAGGCGCCGCGGGCGTCCTGGGCCCGGATAACATCGCGGTTCCCGGCGACACCAGCGGAAACGGCAACTTCGACTCGGCCACGGCAACCAAGAACAACGCCGTCAACAAGGTCACCGAGGACCGGGTGATCCCGGCAGGTGCCGTGAAGCGGCAGACCATCTCGGTCGCCGTCGACCAGGCCGCGGCCGGCGGGCTGAACCTGGGCTCGTTGACCTCGCTCGTCACTGCAGCCGCTGGCGTGGACACCGCCCGCGGCGACGTCGTGACCGTTGAGGTGGTGCCGTTCAGCACCGCCGCCGCGGACCAGGCAGCCGCATCCCTGGACGCAGCCAAAGCCGAACTCGAAGCCCAGAAGCAGGCCGAGTTCTTCAACACCCTGATCACGGCCGGCAGCATCCTGCTGGGCCTGCTAATCCTGGCCCTTGTCATCACCCTGGTGCTGCGCCGCCGGCAAAAGCGTGAGCCGGTGGACCTCGGCGAACGCCTGGACCTTGAGCTGGTGCCGGTGCTGCCGCCCGTCACGGCGCTGCCCCCGGCGCCCGCGACGTCCGCCATCCCGATCGCCGCCCTTCCGCCGGTGCTTCCGCCGCCGGCGCAGGTGGAGGCTGAACGCCGCCGCTTCGAGATCGACAACATGGTCGCCGCCAACCCGGAGAAGGCAGCCGACTACCTGCGCGGCCTCATGGATGACAGGCAGCCGGTATGAAACTCGCCGATTCAACACTTACCGGCACCCAGCGGGCCGCCGTCGTCCTGATGCAGATGAGCCCAGCCAACGCCGCCAAGGTGATGGCCCAGTTCAACGACTCCGAGGCCGAGGAAATTGCCGCCGAGATCGTCCGGCTCCGCAAGGTGGACCCGGAAGTCGCCGAGCAGATTATGAAGGACTTCCACGAAACCGCGATGACCAGCCCCCGTCAGGCCCGGGGTGGCCGGGAACTGGCCGAAGGCCTGCTGGAAGCGTCCTTCGGCACGGAGAAAGCCGCCGGCCTGCTGAACCGGCTGACGGTCAACATGGCCGGCAAATCCCTGGAGTTCCTCGAGGACATTGAACCCGTTCAGATCCTCGCGCTCATCGACGGCGAACTGCCCCAGACCATCGCCCTCGTCCTGGCGCACCTGAGCCCGCGCAAGGCCTCCGCCGTGATGTCGGGCCTGCCGGGTTCGCTGCGGGCCGACGTCGCCCTCAGCATCGCCACCATGGGCTCGGGCGCCCCCGAGGCCATCGGAATCGTTGCCGACACCCTCAAGCTGCGCGGCGGCGCTGCCGTCTCACAGCAGGCATCCAAGGTGGTGGGCGGCATCGCGCCGCTGCTGGAAATCATCAACCGGACCGACGCCGGCACCGAACGCTCCGTACTGGACGGCCTGGACCTGCTGGATCCGGCCCTCGCCGTCGAGATCCGCGCCCAGATGGTGACTTTCGAAGACATCGTCAAACTCGAACGCCGGGACGTGCAGCTGGTGCTGCGCGGCGTCGACGCCGCCGTGCTGGCCGTGGCCATGAAGGGCGCCTCGGAAACCGTCCTGGAAGCGATCACCACCAACGTCTCCGGACGCAACCTGGAAATCCTCGAAGCGGAAATCGCCGCGCAGGGCCCGCTGCGTGCTTCCCAGGTCGAAGAAGCCCGGGCCGCCGTGGTGCGCTCCATCCGCGAGCTGGACGCCGAAGGCCAGATCACCATCCAGCGCGGGGACGAAGAAGTCTATGTCTACTGACGCGGCTATGACGGACAGCGGGCCTGCCCGGATCATCTTCCCCTCCCTGCGTGCGAGCGGACCCGCCAGCGAGCAAGCCGGCTACACCGAAGGGCACGCCGCCGGGTACGCCGCCGGGGTCCGTGCTGCCGCCAAGGAACAGCGCCGCTGGCGGGACCGCATGGCGGCCGAGCAGGCCGCTTCGCTGGCCTCCGGGCAGCAGGACCTAGACCGGGCGGTCCGCGCCCTCGCGGTGGCCCGGACGGACTTCGCCCACCGGAACGTCCAGGCCCTGCACGACGCCGAGGAAGTCCTGGCCTGGACGGCGCTGGAACTTGCCGGGGCCATCCTGGGCTACGAACTCGCCGAGGGGACCCGGACGGCCCGCGCCGCCCTGGACCGCGCCCTCGCCGGAGACGACGCCGCCACCGTGCTGGCGATCCGGTTGAACCCGGCCGACATCCAGGTCCTCGCCAAGGAAGGCCAGGACCTGCCGGCCGGCCTGCCGCTGCGCGCGGACCCATCCCTCAACCGCGGCGACGCCAAGGTCGAATACCGGCAGGGCTGGCTCGACGCGAGCCTCGGCAGCGCCCTGGCCCGCGCCCGCGAAGCGCTCCTGGGCGATCAGGGCCGGGCAGACGCCGCGCCGGGAGACCTGCGGTGATCGCCGGCTGGCGTCCCATGGGCGCGGAGTATCCGGCAGCCCTCCGCGCCGCCGCCCCGCAGCGGGTAGGCGTCGTGACCTCGGTGATGGGCCTGGGCCTGGAAGTGTCCGGACTCGACTGCGCCCTGGGTGACCTGGTCACCGTGGGCTCGCACCCGGGACTGGACGCCGAGGTGGTGGCCGCCCTGGAAAGCTCCGTGCGCTGCATGCCGCTGGGCCGGCTGGCCGGCATCGCGGCGGGCGATCCGGTACGGACCAAGGGCGGCGCCGTGCTGGTCCCCACCGGATCCGGGCTCTTTGGCCGCGTCCTGGACGGTCTTGGACGGCCGATCGACGGCAAAGGACCGCTCACCAGCGGCCCCCGCGTGCCAATCGACAACGAAGCCCCCAACGCCATGAAACGCGCCCGCATCGACACGGCCCTGCAGACCGGCGTCCGGGTGCTGGACACGATGACGACGCTCGGCAAAGGCCAGCGCATGGGACTCTTCGCCGGCTCCGGCGTCGGGAAATCCTCCTTGCTCTCCATGATCGCCCGCGGCACCGACGCCGAGGTGTCGGTCATTGCCCTCGTGGGGGAGCGCGGCCGCGAAGTCCGTGAGTTCCTCGAGGATGACCTTGGCCCGGCCGGACTGGCGCGCTCGGTGGTCATTGTTGCCACCTCGGACGAACCGGCCCTGATGCGCATGCGTGCGGCGTTCACCGCGACCCGCATCGCCGAATCCTTCCGCGACAAGGGCCAGGACGTGGTCCTGATGATGGACTCCCTCACCCGGGTGGCGATGGCCCAGCGCGAGATCGGGCTCTCCGCCGGCGAACCGCCCGCCACCCGCGGCTACCCGCCGTCGACGTTCTCCGTCCTCGCACGGCTGCTGGAACGCGCCGGCACCGCCGAAACCGGCTCCGTCACCGGCATCTACACGGTGCTGGTGGACGGCGATGACCACAACGAACCGATCGCCGACGCCGCCCGCTCCATCCTGGACGGGCACGTGGTCCTGGACCGGAAGCTCGCCGTCACCGGGCATTTCCCCTCGGTGGACGTGCTCGGTTCTGTGTCCCGGGTCGCCACCAAAGTCAACGCCCGCCCTCACCTGGAGGCCGCGGCCACCTTGCGCCGCGTCCTCGCCGCCCGGAAAGCCGCACAGGACCTGATCGACGTCGGCGCCTACCAGGCGGGCACCAACCCGCTGGTGGACGCTGCCCTCAACCACGAGCGGGACATCAGCGCTTTCCTGCAGCAGCCGATGGACGAATCCACCGCCCACCCCGAGTCCTGGCAGCGGCTCAACCACCTCACCTCGATCCTGGGAGCAGCATCATGAACCGCCAATTCTCTCTGGCAGGGCTCCTGCGCCTGCGCCAGATGCAGCAGGACCAGGCCGCCACCGGGCTGGCCAGCGCCCGCTCCCGCTCCAGCTCGGTGCGGGCGCGGGAAGCCGCCGCGCGCCGCGACCTTGCCGTGGGCGAGGCGCCGGTCTTCGGTTCGGCATCCCTGCGGGCTGTTGCCGCCGCCCGCTCCTCGTCGCACAGCATGCTCGCGGACCTCCAGGCTCTCGCCAAGGTGGCGCACACCGAGGAAACCACAGCCCGCGAGGATTTCATCGCCGCCCGCACACGCTCCGTCGGCCTGGAAAAGCTGCAGGCCCGCCATCTCGAGGAAGTCCACACCGCAGACCTGCGGGCCGAGCAGTCCACCCTGGACGAGATCGCTTCCACCCTCTGGCACCGCGAAGAGCAGGAGACGAAGTCATGAGCATGACCGAGGCAATCGGCCGGATGCAGGGCATCCAGGCGATGATCGCTGAACTGAGCCGGCCCGCCGCAGCCCAAACCAACACCGCCGCCCTCCAGTCGGCGGCCGCAACATCGCTGGCGACCGGGACGGGGTCCGGGGACGCGGGGTCCTTCACCGAGGCGCTGACAGCGGCGCTGGGCGGGACCAAGGGCACCGATGCTTCCTCCCTCGCCACCAGCCTGGGCATGGGCGGCACGACGGCGGTCGGCGCCCTGAAGGGCGTCACCCAGCCGGCCACCGTTCCCGCCACCGTCCCGGCGGCCGGCGCGGCGACGGGCACCGACGTGGTGGCCATGGCTAAGAAATACATCGGCGTTCCTTACGTGTGGGGCGGAACCAATCCGGCCACAGGCATGGACTGCTCCGGCTTCACCCAGCGGGTGTTCAAGGATCTGGGCGTTGAGATTCCCCGCGTGGTGAGCGACCAGATGCGCCAGGGCACACCGGTTGCATCCCTGGCCGAGGCCAAGCCCGGCGACCTGCTGGTGAGTTTCGGCGGCGACCACATTTCGATCTACCTCGGCAACGGCAAGGCCATCGACGCGCCGGTTCCCGGCAAGACGATCCAGATCCGGGCCGCCTGGGAGCAGTACTCCAACCTGACCTCCATCCGGCGTATTGTGCCCGCCGGGACGGCATGATGAAAAGCATGGCTCCGGCCTCCACACCGACCGTTGCCGGTCCGGGCCGCGGCGCGGGGCAGAGCACGCGTGCGGCGTCCGCCGGCAGGCACGGGGACGCCGACACCTTCGGCGCGGTGCTGCAAGGTGTACGGCCCGCGCCGGAGGTTTCGCCGGGGCCGACGACGAACGCCCGCGGCGCCGCGGCCAACGCCGCACCCCGGGACGCTGCACTCCGGGACGCATCTGCCGTCGTATCCACCGGCACGGACGCGCCGCAATCCGGCGAGCGACCCGATCCCGGCGCATCCGCGGCCCGGGATGCGCCTGCATCTGATGCTTCAGCTGCCGGCAGCGCCGCCGCCCTGGCCCCCGCCCCAAATTTCGTGATCGGCATGCCGCCGGCTGCCGGGACCCACCCCACCGCGGAGCCACAGACAGCAGCGCCGGCCGGCGCGCAGTTTCCCGGCGTGCGTCCCGGGCCAGCCCCGGCGACGCTGCCCCAGATGACGCTGCCCCCGATGACGCTGCCTCTGGCGGCCTTGCCTTCGACGGCACTTCCCCTGACCGGGGATGCAGCCACCGCGGCACCGGGCACAGCAGTGGCTGGCCCACTGGCGGCGAGTGCCACCGAGCCGCTGCCCGGACCGCCGTCGTCCATGGCGGCGACAGCGGCGACAGTGACGTCACCGACCACACCCACGACATCTGCTCCGGCGACGGCACCGCCCGCGGCTGGCGCGGGGAGCGGTCCCACGGACACCGCGCTCGCCGCAGCCGCGCTCGCAGACGGCGCGGCCACCGCCCCCGACGGATCCACCTCCGTGGCCCCCGGGGTACCCACGCAGACGCCCGCCGCTGATGTGCTTGCCGCCGCCGGGAGCGCAGCGGCCGTTGCAGCGCCAGCCGCCCAGCCGGCGTCGTCAGCTGCTCCCGCACCGCACACCGCGCCCCCACCGCAGCCGCAGACCGGGCCCGCTCTCCAGACCCAGGTGGCAAAGCCGCTTTTCACCCTGGCCGGAGCACCGCAAGGACAGCACATCATGACCTTGCAGGTGAGTCCGGACAACCTGGGTCCTCTGACGGTCAGGGCTCTTATCGATGCCGCGGGCGTCCGGATCGAGCTCTTCGCCCCCGGCGACGCCGGACGCGAGGCCATCCGGGGGATCCTGCCCGAGCTCCGCAAGGAACTTGCCGATGCCGGCTTCGGAGCCAGCCTGGACGTCTCCGCGCAGAACGGCCCCGGAAGTGCGGCCCGCGACGGAACCGGCAGGGACCCTGCGGACCAAGGCACGGGACGGGACCCGGGCCCAGACCCGGGTGGCAGCAACGGCCGGGGCGATCAACGGCCCGGCCACCGCTGGGACGCTCTGGCCGATGGTGCCGCCCTGCGCCACACCAGGGCAGTGAACGGCCCCCAAACCACCCTTGACATTCTTGTCTGACACGAAGGAAAGCGACTCATGACGATTCAGCCCATCGCCTCGCAGCCGGTCACGGCCGCGGGGGAGACCACCCAGGCCGCTGCCGTGCGGAAACCCGTGCAGGCTATGGATTCGGAGGTGTTCATGTCCCTCCTGGTGGCCCAGCTCAAGAACCAAAACCCCAGCGCCCCCATGGACACCAACCAGATGATGAGCCAGACCATCCAGCTCTCCATGATGGAGAAAATGCAGGAGCTGACCACCAACAGCAAGGAAGGGTTCTCCCTGCAGATGCGCCAGGCCGCAGCGCAGCTGATCGGCCACTCCGTGGACTACACCCTCGCCGACGGCACCACCGGCACAGGCAACGCCAGCTCCGTGTCCTATGCCGGCGCCGTTCCGGCCGTCAAGGTGGGCGACCTGTCCATTCCCCTCGACTCCATCACCGGGCTCACCGCTCCGGCCACCTCCTGACCAGTTCTTCCCCCGTAGAAAGGCAGTTCCCATGCTCCGCTCGCTGTATTCCGGAATCTCCGGCCTTCGCGCCCACCAGACCATGCTGGATGTCACCGGCAACAACATCGCCAACGTCAACACCGCAGGCTTCAAGGCGTCGTCCACCCAGTTCCAGGACACACTGTCGCAGATGACGCAGGGCGCCTCCGGCCCCCAGACCGAAACCGGCGGCAGCAACCCCGCACAGATTGGCCTTGGCGTCCGGGTTGCCGGCGTCAGCACCAACTTCGCCCAGGGTTCCTCGCAGAGCACCGGCCGTGCCACCGACATGATGATCTCCGGCGACGGGTTCTTCGTCACCAGCAAGGGCGGGCAGCAGCTCTTCACCCGTGCCGGCGCCTTCAGCGCCGACGCCGCCGGCCAGCTCGTCAGCCCGGACGGCGGGATCCTGCAGGGGTGGACCGCCGTCAACGGTGCCGTCAACACCGGCGGACCGGTCGGCGACCTCGCGCTCAACGCGAACAACCTCGTGCCTGCGAAGGCAACGGACGCGGTCACTGTGGACGGAAACCTGCCCAGCGAGGGCGCCACCCTGGAACGCGTCGTCAAGGTCTATGACGCCACCGGGGCCGAGCGGAACCTCAGCCTGACCTTCACCGGTTCGGGTAACAACTGGCGAGTGTCCGGGTCCGATGACAACGGCAGCACCGGAACGGCGGCCCTGACCTTCACCGACGGAAAATTGACCGCCGGCGGCCCGCTGGTGGTCGGCGGCATCTCCGTCAACCTTCCCGAGATCTCCTCCTTCGCCCGGGTGGCGTCCGTCGCGGTCAGCGGCCAGAACGGCTCCGCCGCCGGCAAACTGGAGTCCTTCACCCTCGGCAACGACGGCTCCCTGATCGGCTCCTTCAGCAACGGCCTCAAGCAGGTCCTCGCCAAGATCGCCCTGGCCAAGTTCACCAACCCGGGCGGCCTGGAGAAGGCCGGCGGCTCGTCGTACGTGGCCACTGCCAACTCCGGCGGCGTGCAGCTCGGCGGCGCGGGCGACGCGGGCCTCGGCAGCCTTTCCGGCGGGTCCCTGGAAATGTCCAACGTGGACCTGTCCCAGGAATTCACCAACCTGATCGTCGCCCAGCGCGGTTTCCAGGCCAACGCCCGCATCATCACCACCTCGGATGAGGTCCTGCAGGAGCTGGGCAACCTCAAGCGCTAGGCCTTTTGGGACGCCGCGGCGGAGGGCTCAAGATCTGACAGAGTGAGCGGATGGGTCGGGGCCTCCGGGAAGGGGAAGCCGGCCGTCACTGCCAGATCCGGGCCCACGTGCACCAGTTCGCCGGCCTCCAAAGCCCGCCACCGCGGGTCCTGGTCCATCCGTTCGGTGGCGATGAGGACGTGTGAGGAGCCGGCGAGGTCGTCGCTGCGGGCATGGATACGGTGGCTCCGGGCGTCCAGAGGGGCCGGGCCGGCAGCATCGGCGCGGCCCCTCTCCAGGATGTACAACTCATGGGTCGCCGGGTACCTCACGGCCCACAGCTCCGTCGCTGTCGTTACGATGAGGTTCAGGCTGAGCACGGGCACTTCCCGGGCAATCCACGTGATGGCCCGGGTGATGCCCTCCCCTGCATCGCCGTCCGCCCTGCGGCTCTCTGCGGTGATCAGCGCGAAGAGCCGCTCGCTGTCCGTCTGGCCGTGGACGAGGCCGGTGGCGCCGAGCCCGGCCAGATGGTGATCGAGTCGCCCGAGACCACCGAAAGCGCCGTTGTGCGCGAACAGCCGCCCGTCCTGTTCGAAGGGGTGGGTGTTGACCATCGTGTGCGCTCCGGTGCTGGCGTACCGGACGTGGGCAAGGAACGTTGTGCTCTTGAGATCCCGGGCCTCGCGGGCGAAGGCATGGTCCTCCCAGGCGGCCAGGGGTTGCTTCGCCACGTGGGCTGCGCCGTCCGCGTCGAAGGTACCGATGCCGGCTCCGTCGGGCTCCCTCCGGCTCTGGACCGAAAGGCTGTCGGGGGCATCGAGGAGCCAGAACGTCGCCCGGACCGGGCGGGCGCCGGCGTGCAGGCCAAAGAGTCGGCACATGGCTTTCCTTCCGTTGGGCCCTGCCTAGTGGTGGAAGGCCTGGGTTTGCCCGCCGGGTGGCATGGGCGCCGTCAACCCGTCCAGGTACGCGACTTCCTTGGTGAGGTCGGACAGGAAGCTGGATGCGAGGTCGCGGGTGAAGCCGTTGCGCACCACAATCCTTTGTACTGTGACCTCGCCCAGACCGTCCGGCAGCGGGTAGGCAGGGACGAGCCACCCGTTCATCCGGAGCCGCTCAGAGAGGTGGTGAAGATTCCAGTTTCCGGTGTGGCCATCAGTGAGCTGCCAGGCAAAGACCGGGATATCAGATCCGTCACTCCACAACGTGAAGGCATCCATTGCCCCAATCTCAGCGGACAAATACAGCGCCACGTCCCGGGAGGTGGCCTGCACCGACTCATATCCGGCAAAGCCGAGCCGGAGCAAAAGGTAGTACTGCAACAAGACCTGCGCGCCCGGCCGTGAAAAGTTCAGCGCGAACGTGGGCATGTCCCCGCCGAGGTAGCTGACATGGAAGACCAGGTCATCCGGAAGCGCCTGTTCATCCCGCCAGACAACCCATCCGAGACCGGGATACACCAGACCGTATTTATGGCCGGAGGTGTTGATCGAGGCGACCCGGGGGAGGCGGAAGTCCCAAACAGTTTCCGGCTGCAGGAACGGGGCGATCATGGCTCCGGAGGCCCCGTCGACGTGGATCGGGACATCCAGGCCGCGGCGTGCCTGGATGTCATCCAAAGCCGCCGATATCTTCTCGACCGGTTCGTAGACGCCGGTGTACGTTACGCCCATGATGGCCACAACGCCGATCGTGTTCTCGTCCACGTACTGGTCCAGGTCATGGCCATCAAGCATCCGGTGTTCCTTGGACACCGGAACAAACCGGGGTTCAACATCCCAGTAGTTGCAGAATTTCTCCCAGCACACCTGCACGGCCGAGCTGAGAACGAGGTTGGGCTTATCCGCCGCCAGGCCAGCAGCGCGTCTGGCGTGCTGCCATCGGCGCTTCAGTGCCAGGCCGCCGAGCATGCATGCTTCCGAGGAACCCGTGGTGGAGGTGCCGATGGTCTTCGCCGGGTCGGGTGCGTTCCACAGATCTGCGAGCATTCGCCAGCACCGGGTCTCGATCAAAGCCGTTTGCGGGTATTCGTCCTTGTCGATCATGTTCTTGTCGAACGTTTCGGCGTAAAGCTTCGAGGCGTCCGGTTCCATCCACGTTCCCACGAACGTCGCCAGGTTCAGCCGCGAGTTCCCGTCCAGCATGGCTTCATCGTGAACCACCTGATACGCCGTCGAGGGCAGGGACTCCCCGTTCGGAATCGTGAAGCGTGGATACATGGTGGATTCCCCCGGCCGGCTGAACAAGGGGTTCAGCTCGACGGCGGAGTCCGGGTCATGAGCCGACGTCCGGTGTGACCTGCTCATTTTTGCTCCTTCGCATCGAGGGACCGCCGCGGACCTCCAGCCGGTCGTTATCCGAAGTCTCTCACTCAGGGGCCCGGTCGCGGATCACCAGGATGGGACAATGTGCGTGGTGGACCGTCTGGGTGGACACCGAACCGAGCATCATGCCGGCGAATCCACCGTGGCCGCGCGAACCGACAGCAACGAGCTCGGCGTCCCGGGAGGCGTCCACGAGTGCTGTGGCGGCGTTGCCCTGCACCACGCGCCCGGTGATCTGCACACGCTGGTCCCTGACCCGTGCCAGTTCCGCCTCAAGGGTGGTCTGGGCGTCGGTCTGGAAGAGCTCGTAGTCCCACGCCTGGCCTAGTGCATCGCTGATGTACGGGAAGTTCCAGGACGTCAGGGCCATCACCTCGCCGTTGCGCAACCTGGCTTCTTCCACTGCCCAGTCCAAGGCGGCCCGGGACTGCGGCGAACCGTCCACCCCCACCACGATCCTGAAGCTCCCGCTGCCGGCCATGTGTCCTCCGCTCCGTGTGAACCCGTCCGGGCACTGCGCTGATAATCCATGGTGGCAGTCCGGAAATTTCGGCGGGGAGTGCCATTAGGCACTGTGTCCGGCTTCCTCCCACACCTGCCTGCCGCCCACCTCGGCCCACCGGCCGCGCGCCCATCGTGGGTACGATCGGGTGGGGTGAAAACAATCCTGCGCAAACTGTGGCCCGGCCGTCTTTTTCGACAACTTGGTCTGCCTGAGCTGCGGAACCAACCTCGGGTACTTGCGGGACCGGAGGCCCTAGGAATGGCCTCGCCTTTGACCTGCTGTCCAACGTCAACGAGAACGTGGTCAGTGGTTCGGTAGTGAGGGGAAAACCCGGGCCGCACGGGCTGATACCGGAAGGTTCCGGGACCCTGCCGTTCCGCACCCTCGTGGTAACGCCATGGCTTCCGCTCTCCATCACGCTGAATCAGGTCAACCGGAGCATGGGGCGGGAAGATCTGTACCCGTTTGTCCTCTCCGCCCCGGTGCTTCAGAAGTTTGAGTTCATGCACGGGCTCCGCGCCTGAGGGCCGGCCGGGTCAGCGGTCCACCGGGTCGGACACCGTCTGCCGCAGTTCGTCCCAAAAGGCGGTGGCTTCGGCGGGGCGGGGGACGTTAAGGACTTCCTGCTGCGTCAGCGAGTCGGTCCACTGCTGAACCAGCTCATGGTGGAAGACGAACTCCTGAAGGGCCGTGCGCTCCGGAAGAAGCATCCCGGCCGGTTCCGGCCCCGCAGGTAACTGGTCGATTGCTGCCAGCATGGACTCCAGTGTTCGCCGCGCCGTCTCCGGTCCACGGGTTTGCTGCGGCAAACGGCCAAGGCTTTTGGCAGCAGCGATCTCGTGGCGCAACGTCCGTGTGTAAGCAGCCCACGCCCTTGCCTGATCCGGCTGAACAGGCAAGGTGCTGTCAGTATCGGCGGGCCGGAACTGATCGTGGATAACGAACCGGCCCCGCCCGGCGCGCTTCGCCGCGTACATTGCCTGGTCCGCCCACTCCAGGAGATTGTCGATGTTCTCGGACTCGGACTCGGACTCGGAACCGGATCCGGCCGTGATCCCGCATCGGACCGCTACTCCCACGCTCGCGGTCATGTGCAGTACTTTCCCCGCCACCTCGACGGGTTCCGCGACGGCGTCCATGATGCGCCGGGCCATACCTGCTGCCACGTCGGCGCCCGAGCCCGGCAGCAGGAGGGTGAACTCGTCGCCTCCGGTCCGCGCGGCTGTATCACCGCTGCGGGTGCAGGACTGGATTCGACGTGCCAGTTCGAGCAGCAGGGCGTCGCCGGCCGCGTGCCCGTAAGAGTCGTTCACGGGTTTGAAACCGTCAATGTCCAGGGACAGTACCAACAGCGGCTCCCCGTGCTGCACACCCGCTGCGAAGGCCGCGCGGAGCCGCTCCTGCAGCAACGTTCGATTGGCCAGTCCGGTCAGCGGATCGTGCAGGGCCTGGCTTGCCAGCCGGTTCAACAGCATTTCTTCTTCCGCCCGGGCGCGTTCGTGGATGGTCCAGTGGACAATACTGGTGGCGCAAATGGCGAGGAAGAGGAGGGTGTGGATGATGGCCCACACCAGTGGGTCGGCCAGCGCCGCGGGATGGTTATAGATGTGCTGGGGTGCCAATAAACCAAGGACCCAGTGGTGGGCGAACACCACCAGTGCCGCGGCCGCCAGCGGGGTCCAGTCTTCGTAGAGGGCCACAACCGGCACCATGATGAAAAACAGGAAGTGCGCTTCGATGGTGCCGGACGTGTGCACCACCATGACCGCGGTGATCATCAGAGCCACCGCGGTGAGGGAGGCCCGAAGCCTGCGGCCACACGGGACCTTGAGGGCAACGGCGGACAACAGGGCGGGCGCGGCTCCTCCCAGGAGCGCATGGCCCGGGTCAGTGCCCTGGGATAAAGCGAAAACGGAGACGGCCAGGGATGAGACCAGAGCAAACGCCACGATCACCCGGTGCCGGAAGACCCACGCACGCTCGGGAAGCTTCGAGCCGTGGGGAACGAAGCTGCCGATCGCACGAAGCCACTGCGGTGCCACGGAGACGCTCCCAAGTTAGGTTGGAGAAAGTGTGCTGGATCGGCTGCCCAGGCTTAGTGCCGACAGCCTACTGTAGCCATTCCGGCGCAATGTGATGCATGTTACGCGTGCGCGCCGCGTTTGAATGCGGCGCAACGCGCTGGCGCCTAACGGATGGGGTTCGGTTGCCGACAGTAGGTACAGGAACACCGCCCCTAAAACAAAGCAGAATCGGCCCATGATCGTTGTCACCCGCCTGAACGGAACGCGTTTCGCGGTTAATCCGGATTTGATTGAGCGTATCCACGAGAGCCCGGACACCCATCTGGTGACCCTCGACGGCGCCACCTACGTGGTACTCGAAAGCCTCGCCGACGTGGTCGAACTCATCGCCGACTACCGGGCTTACGTCCTGAGCAAGGCACGGGACTTCCCTGCGGTGACCGGATACCCGTTGAGCCTTGTCCCGTCCCCGGAGTCCACCGTGGACGCCGGCAGCCGCCCAACACCTGAGCCACCAAGGAAGTAATCCATGGATCCCGCAACAGTCATCGGACTGCTTCTCGCTTTTGGTTCCCTCATCGTCATGGTCCTTCTCGAGGGCGGCAGCCTCAGCTCACTGGTCCTCCCGGCTCCCATGATCCTGGTCTTTGGGGCCACCCTGGCCATCGGATTGGCAGGAAACACCCTTAAGGACGTTATTCAGGCCTTCAAGTCCGTGCCGGGGATGTTCGTCGGGAAGACGTCGAAGCCGCAGGACAGCATCGACCAGATGGTGCGGTTCGCCGAAAAGGCGCGCAGCGAAGGTCTGCTCTCCCTTGAGGAAGAGGCCGCCGGAGTCGACGATCCATTTCTGGCCCGGGCGTTGCAGAACATCGCCGACGGTACCGACGCCGAGGACCTCCGGATGCAGATGGAGGATGAAATTGATACGAAGTCCCGCAGCGACCACGCCTCGTCGAAGTTCTTCGCATCCCTCGGCGGCTATGCCCCCACCGTCGGCATTGTGGGAACTGTGGTTTCCCTGACCCACGTCCTGGAAAACCTGTCCCAGCCCGACGAGTTGGGCCACATGATCGCCGCGGCGTTCGTCGCGACCCTCTGGGGCCTGCTGTCCGCCAACTTTATCTGGCTTCCGTTTAGTTCCCGCCTGGCCCGGTTGTCTGAACTGGACATTGAACGCCGGACCCTGCTGATGGAAGGCATGCTTGCCGTGCAGTCCGGCGCCCAGCCGCTGCTGCTCGCCGAAAGGCTCCGCTCCATGGTGCCCGAGCATCAACTCAAGAGCTCCGGAAGCGGCCGCAAGTCGGCCGCCGGTGATGCCGGAACGATGGACTCTGCCGCGTGAGCGGCCGCCGGCGCCCCCGCAAGAAACCGGAAGAGCACCACGTCGACGAGCGCTGGATGGCGTCCTACATGGACATGGTCACGGTGCTGATGTGCTTGTTCATCGTCCTCTATGCCATGTCCACGGTGGACGCGAACAAGTTTGAGAAGCTGCGTAATTCCCTCGCCACCGGCTTCGGGACGGTCGCTAGCGAAACAGTGGATACCGCAGAAGGCACCGTGGTGCCGCCGGAAGCTGTGGACAAGAACCTTGAGGCTTTCGCAGCGGTCGAAGCGGCGGCATCGCCGGCAGCACCCGAGGCCCTTGAGGCGGCCATGAAGGAGGTGGACCGGCTCCGTGCCCTGGAGGCGCAAATGAAAGCTGGCCTGGCTGATGCCGGGTTAAGCGAGAACGTCGAATTCCAGATTGACCAGCGCGGACTAACGGTCAAGTTGGTCGGTTCGCAGACCTTCTTCGCGCCGGACCGGCCGGAGCTTACCGACCGCGCGGCGCAGGTCCTGCGGATCGTCTCTCCGATCCTTGGCCCGGCGTCCATGGAAGTCATGGTCGAGGGTCACGCCGCCAATGGCATCACCGCCTACCCGTCCACCTGGGAGTTGTCCTCCGCCCGCGCCGTCAACGTCCTGCGCTTCATGGTGGACCGCGGCGGCATCGCTCCGGCGTCCATCGGCGCCGTCGCCTTCGGGTCCGCACGGCAGGTCAACGACGACTCCACACCGGAGCTCATGGAACTCAACCGCAGGGTGGACATCGTGATCATTTCGGACCAGCCCGACGTCGTCCGCGCCCTGATTCCGGAAGTGCTGAAGCAGACCCGGAAATAGGCTGGAATTGCCTCGCGTTTTGCCGGGATTATTGCCTGTGGCGGATTGCTTACGAACGCGGAGCCCTGGCCGATAGTGGCAACCGTGAGTGTTATGGAAGAGCAGGAAGCGGCGCGGGAGCGGACGGTCAGCGTCTACGACTTCCGGCGTCCCGCGACGCTTGCCCGGGAACACAGCAGGGTCCTGGAACTGGCGTTTGAAACGTACGCCCGCCAGTGGGGAACCCAGCTGACCGCCAAGGTCCGCGTGAAATCCGTGGTGCGGCTTGAAGACGTCAGCATGCTCAGCTACGACGAGTACGCCGCCTCCCTGCCGGCGGTCACGGCCATGGTGCTTTGCACCGTCGAGGGAAACGATTCCCGGCTCGTGGTCCAGTTCCCCGCCCCCGCCGCGCTCGGCTGGGTGAACCGCATGCTCGGTGCCTCCAACGATGCGCCCATGCCGGACCGCAAATTCACCCAGATCGAACAGGCACTGGTCAAGGGCCTCATGGACGAGGCGCTGGAAGACCTCGGATACTCCCTGGGCCCGCTGCTGAGCGAAACCGTCCGGGTAGACACCATCCAGTACAACTCCCAGTTCGCCCAGGCCGCAGCGCCGAGTGAGCTGATGATCGTCGCGGCGTTCACCATCACCGTCGGTGACATGAGCACCCCCGCCACCCTGGGTGTCCCGGCGGCACTCCTGCTCGGCCGGCTCAAGAAGGTCAACCCCACCGACAACCGGGGAGACGCCGCAGCGCGGGTCAGCGCCCAGCTGGAACGGGTACCGGTGGAACTGTCGGTCCGGCTCTCGACCTCGTTTGTCACCCCCAGCCAGGTGCTGGGCCTTGCCGTGGGAGACGTCCTGACCCTCCCGCACCTGGAAAACCGACCGTTTGATCTCACCCTGGACGGCACCCGGCTCGCCACCGCCGCTCCGGCCCGGAACGGGTCCCGCGCCGCCGCTGTCATTGTCACAATCGAGGAGAACCACCGATGAGCATCACCCTGACCAGGCACGAATCGTCGGCGGAACGGCTCGTTGAAGAACTGCCGAGCCCTGTGGCGCTCAAAGTGCTGGCCCTCGTGCCGGCCCGCGCCGCCGCCCCCTACGCCCGCCAGGCCGTCACCGCCACCTTTGTTGGCTCCGTCACCGCCGATCTCGCGCTCATGTTGAGCGACCGCACTTTCCTCGACGAAGCGGCCGGCGGCATGGCGGGAGCCCAGCCCGGCGTCGTCTCGGTCACCGATGTGCTGCGCCCCGCGATGGAAAGCGCCAGTTCGGTGTTCGGCGCCGGGGTACTGAGCGACCTGCGCGAGTCCGACGCCTCCGGGCTGCTCTCCGACCCCGACACCGCAGTGTTCGAACTCTCCGATGGCATCAACGCCGCCGCCTGGTTCGCCGTCCGCCTCCGCGAACACAGCACCGGCCAGGACCGTGCCGGTGACTTGTTCGCCGCCGGCGGCGACGCCGTCGCCGGCCGCCTCGGGCGGATCAACAACATTGAAATGGCCTTGACCGTGGAAATCGGCCGCACCCGGATGTCCGTGCGGGACGTGCTCTCGCTCGAACCCGGGAAAATCATCGAACTCGACCGCTCCGCCGGCGCCCCGGCGGACGTCCTGCTGAACGGGCGGCTGATAGCCCACGGCGAGGTGGTGGTCCTGGACCAGGACTACGCCGTCCGGATCACCCGCATCCTCGACGTCGCCGAGGGGCTCAGCTGAATGGACGCACTGATCCTCGGGCTGCGGGTATTCGTGGCCCTGGGCGCGGTGCTGGGCCTCATGTGGCTTTTGCAACGAAGGCTCGTCAAGGGCACCGGACGGCGCCGGACCGACAATGCCCTGAAAATCGTCAGCCGGCAGAGCGTCGGCCAGAAGGCCTCCGTAGTGGTTGTCGACGCCAGCGGGCAGCGCTTCCTCCTGGGCGTCACTGATCACGCCGTCAACGTCCTGCATACCGGCGACATCCCGGCCGAGGCCGTGAAGGAAGCCGTTCCCGAAAGCCGCCGGGCCGCCGGGGAATTCGCCCGGGTCCTCTCCGGTTTCAACCCGCTGCCGGGCCGCGACCCCGGCGTCGCAGAGATGGCCGCCGACCGGGTGGACGAGGTGGCGGCCGCCCCCGCGGACACCCCGCTGCCCCGCCGCAGTACCCGGCACCGGGTCTCCCACGCCCGCGGGCCGGGCCCCCGCGCAAAAACCTCCGGCGCGGCCGGCCACGCACCCCTGCACGGGTCCATCCTTGCCGGCTCCACGTGGAAGCAGGCCGCTGCCGCTCTCAGGAGCGGACGCCGCAATTGATCCGCTCCCTCACTTCCAAGCCCGCCAGGGCCCTGGTGCTCGGCCTCGCCGCCGTCCTCATCGCGGTACTGTTGCTGTGGCTCAGCGCTTCGGCCGGCCAGGCCGCCCCCATCGACCCCACCCCGCCGGTCGCCCCCACTGACCCGGCGAACCCGGGCGATGGCAACGTCAATATCGAAATCAACGGACTCGACGGCAAACCGTCGACGGCGGTCCTGACTCTGCTCGGCATCACCCTGCTGTCGGTGGCTCCGGCACTGCTCCTGATGATGACGTCCTTCACCAAGATCTTCGTGGTCCTGGCGATGACCCGCAACGCCCTGTCGCTGCCTTCCATCCCGCCGAACCAAGTCCTGGCCGGGCTGGCCCTGTTCCTCTCAATCTTTGTCATGTGGCCGGTCATCAACGAGATGAACACCATTGGCATCCAGCCCTACCTCAACGGCACCCTGGACTTCAACGGTGCGGTCGACGCCGCCAGCGGGCCGCTGCAGCAATTCATGCTCGCCCACACCCGGGAAGAGGACATCGCGCTGATGTCCCGGGCCGCCGCCGCCGAAAACCCGGCAACCCCCGAGGCCGTGCCGCTGCAGACGCTGATTCCGGCCTTCATGATTTCTGAGCTCCGCGCCGCGTTCATCATCGGCTTCGTCATCTTCATCCCGTTCCTCGTGATCGACCTGGTGGTCTCCGCCGCCCTGATGTCCATGGGCATGATGATGCTCCCGCCGGTGATGATCTCCCTGCCGTTCAAGATCCTGCTGTTCGTCCTCGTGGACGGCTGGGGCCTGATCATCACCTCGCTCATTCAGAGCTATGCGGCCACCGGATGAACGCCAACGCTGTCCTGGACATCTGCCTCCAGGCGATGATTGTCGCCGCCAAGCTCTCCGCCCCCGTCCTGGTCACCGCACTGGTGGTGGGACTGGCCATCGCCTTGCTGCAGTCGATCACCCAGCTGCAGGAAGCCACGCTGTCGTTCGTGCCGAAAGCCGCAGCCGTGGCGATCGCCCTGCTGGTCTGCGGCCACTGGATGATCTCGGAGATGGTGGCGTTCACCAACGACCTCTTCGCCAAGATCCCGTCCCTGCTCGGAGGCCTGTGAGGTGGGCATTCCGATCGACCCGACGTGGCTGGAAGCGCTCCTGCTGGCCACCGTCCGGATGACGGCGTTCCTGGTGGTGGCGCCGCCCTTTGCGTACCAGGCATTCCCGGCCCGCGTGAAGGCCATGCTGGGGCTGGGGCTGGGCCTCGCGGTGTCCCAGCGGGTCTCCGCCGGGTACACCGCACGCGACACGGCCGGCTTCCTGACCGGAGTGGTGCTGGAGCTCGTCACCGGGCTGGCCCTTGGCTTCCTGGTGCTGGTGATCTTTTCCGCCGTCCAGTCCGCCGGCAGCCTGATCGATCTTTTTAGCGGTTTCCAGATGGCGCAGGCCTTCGACCCCCAAATGAACGTCAACGGCGCACAGTTCACCAGGCTGCTGCAAATGGCCGCGCTGGCGCTTCTATTCGCCTCCGACGGGTATCAACTGGTCATCACCGGACTCACCGGGAGCTTCGGTGCCCTGCCGCTCGCCGGCGGCATCGATCTCGCCCGGCCCGTCGAGGCGCTGACATCGGCGGTCACCGGCATGTTCCTCGCCGCCGTCCAGATCGCCGGGCCGCTGGTGGTGGTCCTGTTCCTCGCCGACGTCGGGCTGGGACTGCTGACCCGGGTGGCCCCGGCGCTGAACGCCTTTTCGCTGGGCTTCCCGCTCAAGATCCTGCTCACCCTCATGCTCGCCGGATTCATCTTCCTGGCGCTGCCAAGGATCGTTTCCAGCCTCGCCGGCCAGGCGGCCAAGACGGTACTGGGGGTGGGCTGATGTCGGATTCACAGGAAAAGACCGAGCAAGCCACCGACAAACGCATGAAAGAGGTCCGCTCCAAGGGCCAGCTTTCCCGCTCCCAGGACCTCACGGCGTGGGTTGGCGTCGGTGCTGCCGCCATCATGCTCCCGGCCACGGTGGAACGCGCTGCCAACGCCGCGACGGACCAGCTCTTCAGCATCCGCGGCATCGTTGCAGCCCCGGACCCGGGCAAGGCCGTGAAGGCCCTTGAGGACGGACTCTCCGCCATCGCCGGCATCATCGGACCCTTGCTGATTGTTGTCTTCGTGGTGGTTCTCGCCGGCGCCGCACTCCAGGGCGGCGTGCACATCAAAAAGTTCAAGCTGGACTTCGAGCACTTCAAGCTCCTCGCCGGACTGAAACGCCTCTTCGGCATGCAGGCCGTGTGGGGCGGCGTCAAAGCCCTGCTGAAAGCCAGCGTCGTGGGGCTGGTTCTCTACAGCGTGGTGCAGGGGCTGGTACCCGTGTTGCTGACGGCCGGTGGAATGCCGGTCGCGGGTGTGGTGCAGGCGGCGGGCGGCGGCATCGCCGCCCTGGTCCAGTTCGCCGTGGCGGCCGGCATCGTGCTGGCGGTGGCGGACTTCTTCGTGGTGATGCGCCGCAACCGAAAAAAGACCCGGATGTCCAAAAAAGAAGTCCAGGACGAAAACAAGAGCAGCGAAGGTGACCCGCTGATCCGCTCCCAGCGGCGCGCCCGGCAGATGGCAATGAGCCGGAACCGGATGATCGCGGCGATCGGGGACGCCGACGTCGTGCTGGTCAATCCCACGCACTTCGCGGTGGCCCTCAAGTACGACCCCGGAAAGTCAGCGCCCCGCGTGGTGGCCAAGGGCTCCGGCCATATCGCGGCCAGGATCAGGGCAGAAGCGGAAACGAAGAACGTTCCAATGGTCCAGGACATTCCGCTGACCCGTGCCTTGCACAGCGCCTGCGAGCTGGGCCAGGAGATCCCGGTGGACTTCTACCGCGCCGTGGCCGGCGTCCTTGCGTTCGTGATGTCGCTGAAGGCGCGCGGGGCCGCCAGTGGCATGCACCGGATGGCAGCCGCCACGTGAGAACAGCTCGATCGTCCGTCTGTGAAAGGACCGCACCATGAAGAACAAGCTCGCTCCACTGACCGTGCCGATCGGCATCGTCGGTATTGTGCTGCTGCTGGTTGTTCCGGTGCCGGCGCCGCTGCTGGACGTCCTCATCGTCTGCAATATCCTGCTCGCGCTGCTGGTGCTGCTGACCAGCATGTTCGTGAAGAAGCCGCTGGACTTCTCAGTTTTCCCCTCACTCCTGCTGGTGGCCACGCTGTTCCGGCTGGGCCTGAACGTCGCCTCCACCCGCCTGGTGCTGGGGGAGGGGTACGCCGGGCAGGTCATCGAAGCCTTCGGCAAGGTGACAGTGGGCGGATCCATGATCATCGGCGCCGTCGTGTTCCTGATCCTTCTGGTCATCCAGTTCGTGGTGGTCACCAAAGGCGCTGAGCGGGTAGCCGAGGTGGGCGCCCGCTTCACCCTCGACGCGATGCCCGGCAAGCAGATGGCCATTGACGCGGACCTCAATGCCGGCCTGATCACCGATACCCAGGCCCGCGAACGCCGCGCCGAGGTCTCGGCGGAGGCGGACTTTTACGGCGCCATGGACGGCGCTTCGAAGTTCGTCAAGGGCGACGCGATCGCCGGCCTCATCATCATCATCATCAACTTCATCGGCGGCATCGCCATCGGCATGCTGCAGCGCGGACTGGAGATCGGCGACGCGGTAGGCACTTACGGCATCCTCACCATGGGCGACGGCCTGGTCACGCAGATTCCGGCGCTGCTGATGGCCGTGTCCACCGGCATGATCGTGACCCGTTCGAACGCCGAATCGGACATGGGACGCACGGCGTCCAACCAGCTGATGCAGTCGCCGAACGCCCTGCTCATCGCCGGCATCGCCGCCGTGGCGATGGCACTGATCCCCGGCATGCCGCCGTTGCCGTTCCTTCTGGTCGGGGCGGGGCTGCTCCTGGCCTCCCGCCGCGCGTCCGCCGGCCAGCGGCAGGCGGAGCAGGTCCGCGAGGCCGAGGCCAGCGCCCTGAACTTCCCGGAAGTGGACCCCAACGAGAAGCTGCTCGAGGACATGCGCGTCCACCCGGTGGAGATCCTGCTGGCCCCGGACCTCGTGGACATGGTCTCCGGCGCCTCGGATGACCTGCTGGCCCGGGTGCGGTCCCTGCGGCACAAAATCGCCATGGAGCTGGGCCTTGTCATCCCCCCGGTCCGCACCCGGGACAGCGTGGACCTGCCGCCGTCGAGCTATTCCATCCGGATCGCCGGCGTGGAGGCAGGCGGGGGTACCGCCCCCAGTGGCCAGATGCTCGCTTTGGGCGACAGCCTCGACTCGCTACCCGGCGTCGCGATGATCGAGCCCGTGTTTGGCCTGGCCGGGAAATGGATCCCGGCGGAAATGCGCCACAACGCCGAGATGACCGGCGCCACCGTCATTGACCGCGTCTCGGTCCTGGTCACCCACCTGTCCTCGATCGTCACGGCTAACGCCGCCCGGCTCCTGTCCCGGGAAGACGTCCGGGTCCTGACCGAGGGCGTGCGGAAACAAAGCCCTTCCGCCGTTGACGAACTGACCCCGGCCCTGCTCTCCCTCGCCGAACTGCAACGGGTGCTCCAGGGGCTCCTGGACGAGCAGGTACCCATCAATGACCTGGCCCGGATCTATGAGGCGCTGACCCTCCGCGCCAAAATATCCACGGACCCGGAAACACTGGTGGAATCCGCGCGCCAGGCCCTCGGTCCGGCGCTGACGGCCAGGTTCATGGAAGGCCCCGTTTTGAATGTGATCATGATCGACCCGCTCCTGGAACAGTCCATGCTCGAGGACATGCGCCCCGCCGAGGGCGGCAGCCAGATTGTGATGGGCCAGGACCGGCTCGACGCCGTGCTCCGCTCAGTGCGGTCCGCCGTCGACTCCGCGGCGGCCGCCAACCGTCCGGCCGTGCTGGTCTGCGCCCCCGCGCTCCGCCCCGCCATCCACCGGCTGGTGGGGGCGCACCCGGGTTCAGTACCGGTGCTCTCGTACCGTGAAGTCACCTCAGCGAACGTCCGGATCGAAACCGTAGGAGTTGTGCGACATGCAGAACCGCTTTCGGCTTAAGGGCGCCTCGCTCGAGGAGATCCGCCGCAAGGCGGAGCAGCAGCACGGCCCCGCCGCCCGCATCGTGTCCGCGGAACGCGTCATCAGCCCCGGCATCGCCGGTCTCTTCGCCGGCGACCGCTACGAGGCGGTGGTCGAGGTGGGACCGGAGCCGGTGACCGGCGAGGTGGCGCCTGATCCGGACGTCCTGGCCAGGGCCGCCCGTCCAACTCCTGTTCGGGCCAGCACCGAGGCCGCTGCGCTGCCTGCCAACACTGCGGCTGCTGCGGTGCCCGCGCGCTCGGTGCCCGCCGCTGCGGCGCCTGCCCACGATTTGCAGGGCGCCGCGATCGCTGCCCTGCTCGACGAAGCCGACGCGGCCGAACTGAGCCTGCACCGGCCCGGCAACCCCGGACTCTCGACGGAATCCCCGGACTTCGCCGAACTGCTTGAACAGCTCGGCGCCGGGCTCCGCGGCCCGGCCGCCGTCGCTCCGGCCGAAACCGGCGTTCCGCCCCGGCGCGGGCAGGCCGGGGCACGCGCCGCTGGGGCCCGGCGCACGGCGCCGGACCACCCGGCCCCGGACACCCGGCAGACGGCGGCGCCGGCCCCCGCCGTCGTACGCATGCCGGCGCCGGCCCCCCTCAGCGGAACCGGGGACCTGGTGCTGCTCGTGGGACTTGGCGACGACGCGCTGGACACTGCCCTGGCCATGTCCACCGCAGCCGGCGGCGCCGACGTGCGCACGGCGGGGAAGCTGTCCGCATACGGTCACCTGCACGTGGAAGGCCGGCAGGGCGCGACGGCGGCCCGCGCCCACGCAGTCGTCACGGAACGGACCGTTCTGGTGGCCTTCGGCTTGGGTAAGGCCCGCGACGCCCTCGCCCGGCTCCAACCGATCGGCGCTTTGTCCGCGGACCAGGTCTGGGTGGTGGTCGATGCCGGGCGGAAGCCGGAGGACACCGCGCGCTGGGTGGGCGTGCTCGCCGCGCAACTGGACATCGCTGCGGTGGCAGTGGTCGGGGCCGCCGAAACCGCCTCGCCGGAAACGGTTAATTCGCTGGGGCTGCCGGTCGGCTGGATTGACTCCGCTCGGGCACGCCCGGCCAGGACCTGAGATGGCTGGCACTTACCGCGCAGCTGCCGCCGGATTCGTCGGCCGCCCTGCACCGCGAAGGGTAGATTAAGAGAATGCTGGTACTAACACGCAAGCCGGGCGAACAGATCATGATCGGCGACGGGATCGTCATCACGGTTCTGGAAGGCCGTGGTGACGGTGTTCGGATAGGCATCGAGGCGCCCCGTGGAGTGCCGATCCAACGCCGCGAAGTCATCGAAGCCATTGCCGCCGCGAACCTGGCGGCGGCGCAAGCCGGAGCGGAGGCCGGCCCGGAGGCCGAGGATGCGCTGCGCGGGCTGGTCCCGCCGGCGCCCGCCACCAAGCCGGCCGCCGGCACGGACTGACACCCGTGCGGGGACATTCCCGCCCGCGGCCGATCAGTCGACGGTGACGTCGAGGTAGCGGGCCAGCACCGGCTGGGCCGTCCGGCCGATCACGGCGAGGGCGTACTCAATCGTGCCGGCCATCGTCAACTGATCGAGCACCTGGGTTGTGTCAGCGGGCTGCGTGACGCCGTCCTCGACCCCGCCGCCGGACAAGGCGGCCGCTTGCCGGACCCCCAGGCCCCGCAGGGTGTCTTCGTTGGTGCGGGCAGCGGCGCTGAGCCTATCGAGCGAGGTGCGCAGAGTGTCCAAGTGATCCTGCAGGATTTCGGGCCAGGTCCCGGCGGGAGCCCCGCCGATGAGTTCAAGCAGCGTCGCCTGGGCCGGCAAGCCCCATTCGGCCGCGATTGCCGCCGACTCCACGCTCCGGGCGAGCGCTTCAAAGCGAAGGCGTTCCAGGACACCCTCCACTTCGGCGGCCGTAAAGCTCAGCCACTGAAGGTTTCCTGCCTCGAGATGGAGCCGCTGGGTTTCCAACCTGAATAACAGCAGTTCCAACTGGCGGCGCTCCTGCCACAAACCTGCCGAAAGATCACCTGCACCCATGGGCCCCATTCCCGTTGCTGCCCCGGCCGAAAGCGTTACCGCAATTTCAGCCAAGCTTTGTCCTGAGATTACACGCAGAATGTGCCTCGGGTGATAAGTTTCGATTTGGGTGCTGCGCCCGGGTTTCAACACCGACTTCCTGGGGGAGGCACGGGGCCCATCCAGGGTATGGCTCATGGTTTTCAAGGCTTCCGGATCCTGTCTCATGGGGGGACAAACTATTGAATCGCGTGGAACGCAACGAGATGGTCACACAGCATCTTCCGCTGGTGGGCTACCTCGTTTCAGATTTGTGCTCGAAAGCGTCACACCTTTCCCGTGATGACTTGGCGTCTGCCGGCGCCATCGCCCTGATTACGTCAGCGGACTCCTTCGACCCGGACCTCGGTGTGCCGTTTGGGGCTTTCGCCCGGCGGCGGATTCTGGGGGCCTTTGCCGACGAGATGCGCGCCAGCGACTGGGCGACGCGCTCGGCGCGCCGCCGCATCAAAGAAACAATGTCGGTCCAGGAGACCCTTGCCGCGGCCCTCGGACGCACTCCCAGCGTTGATGAGATCGCCTCGGCCCTGGGTGTCCAGCAAAGCGTTGTGGAGGCAGCCCTCGCCGATGCGTCGCGCACCCTGACTCCGCTGGACGAAGCCGTGGTGGACACCTTGGCCGCCGAGACCCTGACCCCGGAACTCTCCGTTCTTGCGGACGAACGGCTCCAGTACCTCCGCGCGGCGGTCAAATCCTTGCCCGAACGGATGCGCTACGTCGTCGAGGAGATCTACTTCGGCGACAGGACCGTCAAGGACCTTGCCGCTGAACTCGGCTCAACCCACGCAGCGGTGTCCCAACAGCGCGCCGAGGCGATCCGGCTGATGCGGGATGGGCTGACCGCCCACTACGCGGACGATCCCGGGCAGGGCTTCAAGCCCCAGTCCCGGATAACGCCGAAACGCCGCAACGACTACCTCTCCCAGTTGGCGGAAGCCACGGCCGGGGGCATCACGAAAGTCATCTTCCCGCAAGGTCCCCTGCTCAACGAGGCTGTGTGAGCGCCTCCGGGGGAACCGCCCGGGCAAGTACTAAGCGGACTTAGTAAGCTGATCGAGAAATTCCCCGTGGCCGTCGCCCGGCTTAGACGGCCTGCGGTAGCGTCGAGGCATCGGATTTGGCGATACCGGGCGCGGCAGCAGTGTGCGCGGCCGGACCGGACTTACTCAGGAGGACGCATGAAAGCAACACCTACCCTCACAACAAACCTGCAGGCCGTGCTCGTAGACCTGATCGAACTGCACATCCAGGGCAAGCAGGCGCACTGGAACATTGTAGGAACGAACTTCCGGGACCTGCACCTTCAGCTGGATGAGATCATCGAAGCCGCCCGCGCCTTCGCGGACGACCTTGCCGAGCGCATGCGCGCCCTCCACGCCCTCCCGGACGGCCGCAGCTCCACCGTGTCCAAGTCGACCTCGCTGGCCGAGTTCCCGAACGGCTTGATCAACACCAAGGACGCCATCGAGCGGATCGTTGCGGCCCTCGAAGCTGCCGTCGGCACCATGCGCAAAGTCCACGACGCGGTGGACGAGGAAGATCCCACCACCGCTGACCTGCTGCACGCCTTTATTGCCAAGCTGGAGCAGTACGCCTGGATGGTCAACGCCGAGACGATGCGGGCCACCGCCGACGTCACGACGGCGAAGGGCAAGTAGCTCTTCGGCTGCACCCTACGGGATATGCAGAGCGCCCGGCGCCGGTTTCCCCGGCGCCGGGCGCTCTGCAATTAAGCAGCATCCAGCCTGCGTGGGCTTCCGGCTCCGGCGCCCGGGCTAGTTCGCGGTCGGCACCTTCCGCAGGACGACGGCAGCGAGCACCGACGCGCCGGCCATGAGCACCAGGGCGATGGTGGCCGTGATGTGCACACCGGAATCAAAAGCGGTCCGCGCAGCGGTCATCACAGCCTCCGCCAGGGGCGCCGGCAGCACCTGGGCCAGTTCCACGGCACCGGCCAGGGTCTCACCGGCCTGGATTGTCACGGCAGCAGGGGCTGCCTCGGCGGCGCCGGTGGGGAGCCGAAGATTCCCCTGGTAGGAGGCTGTCAGGATCGAACCCAGGATGGCGGTGCCCAGGAGGGAACCGACTTCGTAGCCGGTCTCGGAGATCGCGGCCGCCGCTCCGGACTTCTCGGCCGGCGCAGCACCGAGGATGAGGTCGTTGGAGATGGTTTCGGCGGCGCCGACGCCCAGGCACAGCACCAGCAAGGCAGCCAGCAACAGCGCCGGGCCGTGGCCATGATCGCCGAAGGCCACCAGGAAATAGCCGGCGGCGCTCAGCAGCAACCCGCCCGCCACTACGAATCCGGGGCGGACCTTCTTCACCAGAGGCACCACCAGCAGTCCCGCCAGTACGGTGGCGATGAGGGCGGGGACCATGGCGACACCGGACTCCGACGGCGACTGCCCCTCGATCAGTTGCAGGTGCTGGGCGAGGAACAGAATGAAGCCGTTGAAGGAGAACAGCGCCAGGACGTTCGCAATGATGGCGGTGCTGAAGACCCGGTTGCCGAAGAGGCTGAGGTCCAGCAAGGGGGCCGTGCGGTTCCGGGCACCCGACGCCGCCAGGAGGTGCCGCTGGCGCCGGACGAAAACGTACCCCATGAGCAGGCCGAAGGCGATGGCCCCCAACGGTTCCGCGACGAGACCATGCGTGGCCAGGACTTTGATGCCGTAGACCACCGGGACCATCACCAGCAGGGACAGAAGGATGCTGGGCAGATCCACCCGCCCCGGGTTGGGATCGCGGGATTCCGGGATGAGGGCCGGGCCGAGTGCCAGCAGGGGCAGGATGATCGGGACGGCCACCAGGAGAACCGCGCCCCACCAGAAGTGTTCCACCAGCCAGCCGCCGAAGATCGGGCCCAGAGCGGCGCCACCGGAGAACCCGGCCGCCCAGATGGCCACTGCCAGCCGGCGCCGGTTGGGCTCGGGAAAGATGTTGCGGATCAGGGACAAGGTGGAGGGCATCAGCATGGCCCCGAAGAACCCCAACCCGGCGCGGCCGGCAATCAGCCACTCGGCGCTGGGGGCAAATGCCGTGACCGCCGAAACCGCAGCGAATCCGGTGCTGCCGACGAAAAGCAGCCGGCGGCGCCCGATCCTGTCGCCCAAGCTGCCCATCGCCACCAGGAGTCCCGCGAGGACCAGGGGATAGGCGTCCACAATCCAGAGCAGTTCCACGCCGGAGGCGTCGAGGCTGCGCGCGATTGCCGGCAGTGCGAAGGTCAGTGCGGTGTTATCGACGGCCACGAGCAGCACCGGGAACATCAACAGGGCAAGCGCCAGCCAGTCGCGCCAGGGCGCCTGAGGCGGCCGGGTCACCGTTGATCCGGCGTCGGAGCCGGGGGTGCCGGGGTGGCTGGTGGTGGCGGCAGTGTTGCTCATGACGATAACTGTACCGTCTGGACGGTATAGTTACGAAATGCGGTGTTTACCGATCGGCGCCCTCAGCGGGGCAAGATAGGAGCCATGGCCAGAAAACCCGTCGCCCGCGAAGCCGTCCTCGACGCGTTCGAATCCCTGTTGATTGAAGAGGGCGAACGCGCGGCGACGCTCGACGCCGTGGCCCGGCTCGCAGGCGTATCCAAGGGCGGGCTGCTGTATCACTTCCCTACCAAGGACGCGATGATCTCGGTCCTGCTGGAACGGCTGGACCGGCTGCTCGCCGAGGACCTGGCAGCCATGGCCGCCGCACCGGAGGGCGCCGCGGCGTTCTTTATTAAGTCCTCTGTCTGGGCGGACACGCCGCTGGATCGCGTTTTCGTCGCCGCGACCCGGCTCGCTGAAGTCGCCCACCAGGAAACCCTGCGCCGCATGGCCGCCGTCCAGGCGGCCTGGCTGGAGCTGCTGGCAACCGATGTCGGCCCCGCCATGGCCAAGCCGGTCCTGTATATGGGGGACGGGCTGTACTTCAACGCCATGCTGGCCCGCGCGCCAGGCGGTTCACTCCCTGAGGTGGGCCCCGACGTCGAGAGCCTTCTCGCCGCACTCGACCGGCTCCGCGGTTAAGCCCCGCAGGACGTGACGCTTCCGGACCCGCGCCCCGGGCGGAGGGTCCGTGTGCGTCATGCGCCAGCAGGTTCCCGCCGCTGGTTTGCGGACGCAGCCCCGGCATAGGACAATGGAAGCTGTGACTGCGGTCACGAGCAACTAAATAGCCTTTGATCTGCGGCGGGAGAGTCCTGCAAGTAGGTACAAGCAGGCGCCGTAGGAGCAAACCCTCCCCAGGAATCTCTCAGGCCCACGTACCGCCGCGGCAAGGCAACTCTGGAAAGCAGCAGGCACCCCAGCCGGGGTGCGATGCTCACCGACGGTGCAAGCGGAGCCTCGCGAAAGCGGCTGCGCGGAAACTCTCAGGTCCAATACAGAGTGGGGAGGAACCCGAATCAATGTGGCGTACCCTGCGCCGCCTTAGTTATGGAGTTCCTTGTGACTGTTACCCCAGCCTCCACGTCCTTCGTTGACCGGCACATCGGCGCCCGCCGCCAGGCCGACGTCGACGCCATGCTGAAGGCTGTCGGTTACGACACCGTCGACGCGCTCGTGGACACCGCCGTCCCGAAGGTCATCCGCCAGGACTCCCCGCTGAAGCTCACCGAAGCCCTCAGCGAAGTCGAAGTCCTGGCCGAACTGCGCAAACTGGCATCGAAGAACACGACGGCCGTGCAGATGATCGGCCAGGGCTACTACGACACCCTTACCCCGCCGGTGATCCGCCGCAACATCCTTGAGGCCCCTGCCTGGTACACCGCGTACACCCCCTACCAGCCCGAAATCTCCCAGGGCCGGCTCGAAGCACTGCTGAACTTCCAGACCATGGTCCAGGACCTTGTCGGCCTCTCCATCGCCAACGCCTCCCTGCTGGACGAAGCCACCGCTGTCGCCGAGGCCGTGCTGATGATGCGCCGCGCCAACAAGAACAAGTCCGCCCACGACGGCAAGACCGTCCTCGACGCCGATTGCCTCCCGCAGACCATCGCCATCGTTCGCGGCCGCGCCGAGGCGCTCGGCTTCGAGGTGGAAGTGGCTGACCTGTCCAAAGGCCTGCCGGAGGGCGTCATCAACGGCATCGTCCTGCAGCAGCCCGGCGTCTCCGGCCGCGTGATCGACCACTCTGCCGTGATCGCCGATGCCAAGGAACGCGGCGCGCTCGTCACGGTCGCCGCGGACCTGCTCTCCTTGACCCTCATCACGCCCCCGGGCGAACAGGGCGCGGACATCGCCGTCGGCTCCACCCAGCGCTTCGGCGTGCCGCTGTTCTTCGGCGGGCCGCACGCTGCGTACATGGCGGTGCAGAAGGGCCTGGAACGCTCTATGCCCGGCCGCCTCGTGGGCGTGTCCAAGGACAACACCGGCGTTCCCGCCTACCGCCTGGCGCTGCAGACCCGCGAGCAGCACATCCGCCGCGAGAAGGCCACGTCCAACATCTGCACCGCGCAGGCGCTGCTGGCCATCGTCTCCTCCTTCTACGCCGTCTACCACGGCCCGGAGGGCCTGAAGGCGATTGCCGCGACCGTCCATGACCACGCCCGGACCATCGCCGCCTCACTGCAGGCAGCCGGCCTGGACGTGCAGCATTCCTCCTTCTTCGACACCGTCACCGTCTCCGCACCCGGCAAAGCCGCGGGCATCATCGCCGCCGCCGAGGCCAAGGGCATCAACCTGCGCGCCATCGACGCTGACACTGTGGGCATCTCCACCGATGAAGCCACGACGGCGGCCATCGTCGCCGACGTCGTCGCGGCCTTCGGTGCCAGTGTTGCCGACTCCGGGGCAGACACCGGCACAGCCTTCGGCCTGGACACCGCCGTCGAGCGCACCTCCGACTACCTCCAACACCCGGTCTTCAACACCCACCGCTCGGAAACGCAGCTGCTGCGCTACATCCGCCGCCTCTCGGACCGTGACCTCGCGCTGGACCGCACCATGATCCCGCTGGGTTCCTGCACCATGAAGCTGAACGCGACGGCCGAAATGGAAGCCATCTCCTGGCCGGAGTTCGCCTCCATCCACCCCTTCGCACCCGAATCCCAGACTGCGGGCTGGCGCGAACTGATCGAGGACCTCGAAGCCCAGCTCACCGAAATCACCGGCTACGACCAGGTCTCCATCCAGCCCAATGCCGGCTCCCAGGGCGAACTGGCCGGATTGCTCGCCATCCGTGGCTACCACCGTTCCCGCGGCGACGCCCAGCGCAACGTCTGCCTCATCCCGGCCTCCGCGCACGGCACCAACGCGGCGTCGGCCGTGCTGGCCGGCATGAAAGTCGTGGTCGTCGCGACCGCCTCCGACGGCACGATCGACCACGCCGACCTGACCGCCAAGATCGAGCTGCACCGGGACGCGCTCTCCGCGATCATGATCACCTACCCCTCCACCCACGGTGTGTTCGACGCCGACGTCCGCGAGGTCTGCGACGCGATCCACGCCGCCGGCGGCCAGGTCTACATCGACGGCGCCAACCTCAACGCCCTCGTCGGCCTCGCCCAGCCGGGCCAGTTCGGCGGCGACGTCTCGCACCTGAACCTGCACAAGACCTTCTGCATTCCGCACGGCGGCGGCGGACCCGGTGTCGGCCCGGTCGCGGCCCGGGCGCACCTGGCCCCGTTCATGCCAGGCAACGCCGCCGACCCGGCCAACGGCGCCGACGGCACCCCGATCTCGGCCTCCCGGTACGGCTCGGCCGGTGTGCTGCCGATCTCCTGGGCGTACGTGAAGCTTATGGGCGGCCAGGGCCTGACCGAGGCCACCAGGTCGGCGCTGCTCGCGGCCAACTACGTCGCGGCCCGGCTCAACGATTTTTTCCCGGTGCTCTACACCGGCGACGGCGGCCTGGTGGCCCACGAGTGCATCCTGGACCTGCGCGAACTCACCGCCAAGACCGGAGTGACAGCTGAGGACGTCGCCAAGCGCCTGATCGATTACGGTTTCCATGCGCCCACCTTGGCGTTCCCGGTGGCCGGCACCCTGATGGTGGAGCCCACCGAGTCCGAGGACCTCGGTGAGATCGACCGGTTCATCACGGCGATGATCGCCATCCGTGCCGAGATCGACCAGGTGGCGTCCGGTGACTTCACCGTGGAAGAGAGCCCGCTGCGCAACGCCCCGCACACCGCGGCCGCTGTCATCAGCACCGACTGGGCCCGCGAGTACCCGCGTGAGCAGGCCGTCTTCCCGGTCCACACGCTCAAACAGGACAAGTATTTCCCGCCGGTCGGCCGGATCGACGGCGCTGCCGGGGACCGGAACCTGATCTGCTCCTGCCCACCCCTGTCCGAGTTTGAAAACTGAGGATCACGACATGACTGAGAACTACACTGCCCTGTACGAAGAGCACAAAAAGCTCGGTGCGTCCTTCACGGACTTCGGCGGCTGGCAGATGCCGCTCAAGTACAGCTCCGAGCTCGCCGAACACCACGCCGTCCGCAAGTCCGCGGGCCTGTTCGATCTCTCCCACATGGGTGAAGTCTGGGTCACCGGGCCGGATGCCGCAGCCTTCCTGGACTACGCCCTCGTCGGCAAGATCTCCGCCATGGCGGTGGGCAAGGCCAAGTACTCGCTGATCTGCAACGAGGACGGCGGCATCATCGATGACCTCATCACCTACCGCCGGCCGGCGGCGGCCGACGGCACCGATGCGTTTCTTGTGGTTCCCAACGCCGGCAACGCCAAGGTTGTGGCCGCGGCCCTGGCCGATCGTGCCCGTTCCGGCCAGGACGGCGGGTTCGACGTCACCGTCCGGGACGCCTCGGCCGAGATCTCGCTGATCGCGGTCCAGGGCCCCGCAGCTGAGGCCATCCTGCTCCGCCTGGTTCCGGCCGCGCAGCACGAGCTGGTGACTGGTCTGAAGTACTACGCCGCCGTCGAGGTCCCGTTCATGGTCGGCGGTGCCGGCCAGGAGCTGCTCCTGGCCCGCACGGGCTACACCGGTGAGGACGGCTTCGAGATCTTCGTGTCCAACGACGACGCCGCCGCCCTCTGGCAGGCGCTCATCGCCATCGCCGAGGACGGTGAACTGACCCCTGCCGGTCTGGCCTCCCGCGACTCACTCCGTCTCGAGGCCGGCATGCCGCTCTACGGCAACGAACTCTCGCTCGAGGGGGACCCGTTCGCCGCCGGACTGGGACCCGTCGTCGCGCTGTCCAAGGAAGGCGACTTCGTCGGCAAGACGGCGCTCGCCGCGAAGAAAGAAGCAGGGGCAGGGAGGACCAGCGGCCGCAAGCTTGTCGGGCTCAAGGGTCTCGGCCGGCGCGCCGGCCGTGGCCACTACCCGGTCCTGAAGGACGGCAGCGTGGTTGGCGAAGTTACCTCCGGCCAGCCGAGCCCGACCCTCGGCTACCCGGTGGCGATGGCCTACGTCGCCGTCGAGTTCGCCGAACCGGGCACCGCCCTGGACATCGACCTGCGCGGCAAGACAGAGCCCTTCGAAGTCGCAGCACTGCCCTTTTACAAGCGCCAAAAGTAGTTCCGCCCCGGCCACAATGGTTGTGGTCCACGACTTTCAACTCTAGAAGGAAAAACACATGGCAAAAGTTGCACCTGAACTGCAGTACTCCGAGGAACACGAGTGGGTTGCCCGGGACTCCGGTGACGCCGGATCGAACATCGTGTCGATCGGCATCTCCGCCGTCGCCACGGACGCCCTGGGCGACATCGTCTACGTTGACCTGCCGGAAGTTGGCTCCGTGGTAGCCGCGGGGGAGACATGCGGCGAGGTCGAGTCGACCAAGTCGGTGTCCGACTTGTACGCCCCCGTCACCGGCGAGGTCACTGAGACCAACCCCGCCGTCGTCGAGGACCCCGCCCTGATCAACTCCGATCCTTACGGTGCCGGCTGGCTCTTCAAGGTGGCCGCGGTTTCCGAGGGCCCGTTGTTGTCGGCCGAGGAATACGCGTCCAAGAACGGCGGCGAGCTGTGAGCGCGGCCGCTGGAACGGTCTCCTTCGAGCAGGTAGTCTCCCCGTCCCTGGACGCGGAGCTCTCAGCGTTGGATCCGGAGATCGCAGCGAAAATTGATGCCGAGCTGGCCCGCCAGCGCGACGGCCTGGAGATGATCGCCTCGGAGAACCACACCGCGAAGGCAGTGATGCAGGCCCAGGGCTCGGTGCTGACCAACAAGTACGCCGAGGGCTACCCGGGCAGGCGTTACTACGGCGGCTGCGAACACGTTGACGTGATCGAACAGCTCGCCATCGACCGCGTGAAGGCACTGTTCGGCGCCGAATACGCGAACGTCCAGCCGCACTCCGGTGCGCAGGCCAACGCCTCCGTCATGCATGCGCTGATCCGGCCCGGGGACACCATCATGGGCCTGAACCTGGCGCACGGCGGTCACCTCACCCACGGCATGAAGATCAACTTCTCCGGCCGGCTGTACAACGTGATCCCGTACCAGGTCCGGGAAGATGACCACCGGATTGACATGGCCGAGGTCGAACGGCTGGCGCAGGAGCACAAACCGAAGCTGATCGTCGCCGGCTGGTCCGCGTACGCCCGGCAGCTGGACTTCGCTGAATTCCGCCGCATCGCCGACTCCGTGGGTGCCTACCTCATGGTGGACATGGCCCACTTCGCCGGGCTGGTGGCCGCAGGGCTGCACCCGTCACCGGTGCCGCACGCGCACGTCACCACCTCCACGACGCACAAGACCCTCGCCGGTCCGCGCGGTGGCATCATCCTCTCCAACGACTCCGACATCGCCAAGAAGATCAACTCGGCCGTGTTCCCGGGACAGCAGGGCGGCCCGCTGGAGCACGTGATCGCCGGCAAGGCGGTGGCGTTCAAGATCGCCGCGTCACCGGAGTTCAAGGAACGCCAGGAACGCGTGCTGGCCGGCGCCCGGATCCTCGCCGAGCGCCTCATGCAGCCGGACGTCACCGCCAAGGGAATCAACGTGATCTCCGGCGGCACCGACGTGCACCTGGTTCTCGTGGACCTGCGCACCTGCGAGCTGAACGGTCAGGAAGCCGAGGACCGCCTCGCGGAAATCGACATCACCGTCAACCGCAACGCCGTGCCGTTCGACCCCCGCCCGCCGATGGTCACCTCGGGGCTGCGGATCGGAACCCCGGCTTTGGCCACCCGCGGGTTCGGCGAGGCCGCCTTCGCCGAAGTCGCGGACATCATCGCCGAGGCGTTGATCGCCGACGCCGGCGCGGACCTCTCCGCACTGCGCGGCAGAGTCGAGGCTCTCGCCGCCGCCCACCCGCTCTACCCCTCGGTAGCCAACCTCGGCTGACTGCCTCCGGAGCCGGACCCTCTTTCGGGTTTGGCTCCGGGCCCGGCGGACCGGACTTTTCACGCGTGCCCGCTCCCCACCGGCACCCCAGCCTCCGAAGCTCGGCCAGGGAACCCGGCCGGCGTGGGCCCTCGCTTAGACGCAACGCTTTCGAAACGTCCGGCTCCGCCGGCCCCTCGTGCACACGTCCGGACTCATCCGTCCGGACGGCATTCATTTAGTTAGGAACCACCATGGCAGTCGGCGTGTTTGATCTCTTCTCTATCGGTATCGGGCCTTCGAGTTCGCATACTGTGGGGCCGATGAGGGCTGCCGCCGTGTTTGCGGGTGAGCTCAAGGATTCCGGTGTCTTGGAACGCGTCGCCGCGCTGCGGGTGGATTTGTTCGGGTCCCTTGCCGCGACCGGGCACGGCCACGGCACCATGACCGCCATCCTGCTCGGCCTGGAGGGGTTTCATCCGGAACTGATCCTGCCCGACGAAGTCGAGGAACGCCTCGCGGCGATCGACGCGACGGGCACCCTCCGGCTGGCAGGATCGACGCCGTTGCCCTACGGGGTGAAGGACATGGTCCTGCGCCCGCTGACCATCCTGCCGCGACACACCAACGGCATGACGTTCGCTGTCTCCGGCGTCGACGGCCAGGTCCTGCACAGCGCGACGTTCTTCTCCGTCGGCGGCGGCTTCATTGTCCGCGAGGGTGAGGAGGACGCCGCGCTCAAAGAACTCGACGAATCCAAAAAGGAACTGCCCCTGCCGTTCCGCACCGCCGCGGAACTGCTGGTCCACTGCCAGTCCGAGGGCCTCTCAATCGGCGAGATCATGTTCATCAATGAGCGCGCCGCCCGGACCGAGGACGAGATCCGCGAGGGGCTCCTGCACATTTACTCGGTGATGGAAGGCTGCGTCGAGGTCAGCCTCAAGCGCGAGGGCCTGCTGCCGGGCGGGCTCAAAGTCCGACGCCGGGCCCCTGACTGGCACGAACGCCTCCTGAAGGAAAACCCCGGCCAGGACCCGGGTTACCGGGACCCGAAGTACTGGCAGGAGTGGGTAAACCTGATCGCCCTGGCCGTGAACGAGGAAAACGCCTCGGGCGGACGTGTTGTCACCGCCCCGACCAACGGCGCCGCCGGCATCATCCCCGCCGTGCTGTACTACGCCCTGCATTTCGCCCCCGGCATGGACAAAGCCAGCCAGGCCGACCGCGATGACGTGGTGGTCAAGTTCCTGCTCACTGCCGCGGCCGTCGGGGTGCTCTACAAGGAGCAGGCTTCGATCTCCGGAGCCGAGGTGGGCTGCCAGGGCGAGGTGGGCTCGGCGTCGTCGATGGCCGCCGCCGGCCTGGCCGAAGTTCTGGGCGGAACACCCCAGCAGGTGGAAAACGCCGCCGAAATCGCGATGGAGCACAACCTCGGCCTGACCTGCGACCCGATCGGCGGGCTCGTTCAGATCCCCTGCATCGAACGGAACGCCATCGCCGCGGCCAAGGCAATCAACGCCGCCAAGATGGCCCTGTGGGGCGACGGCACGCACCGGGTCTCCCTTGACGAGGTCATCGTCACCATGCGCGAAACCGGCAAGGACATGAGCTCGAAATACAAAGAGACCGCCATGGGCGGCCTCGCCGTTAACGTCGTGGAGTGCTGAGTCAGTTGTTCAAGGCCGCCCACAGGTTCAGTGACGAGGCGAAAACCACCCACGCCAGGTAGGGAAGCAGCAACAGCCCGGCCGTGCGGCTGATCGGCCCGAAATACAGCACGGTCACCGTTATGGCCACCGCCAGGGCGGCAATGACGCCGAAAGCGAGCCAGAGAGCCGGTGTGCCGAGCGCCGGATACAGGCCGAAGAAAGCAGGCGTCCACAGCAGATTCAGCGCGAGCTGGACGCCGTAGGCGGTCAGGGCGGCTCGTGCCGTTTTCTTCCCGCTCCGCCACACCAGCCAGGCGGCCGTTGCCATCGCAATGTAGAGAACCGTCCAGACCGGGCCGAACAACCAGTTCGGCGGCGACCACGGAGCCTTGTTTGCGGTGGCATACCAGCCGTTGACGTTGTCAGCGGTGGCAAGCCCGCCGAGTCCCGCCACCAAGGCGGAAGCCGCGAGGAAGAGAAGGAGTCCCAGCAGCTGGGCGCCCCATGGGCGCTTTTGGGGCTCCTGGTCGTGGCTCGCGGGTCCGGTGGCCAGTGGTTGCTGATCGGAGGGCATACTTCCAGCGTAGCGGTCCGCTCCGGCCGGGAGCGAGGGGCCGGGCGGATAGACTTAACGCTGCATGTCCGCATGCCGCCGACGCTCGTACCGCAATGATTGGATGCCGCACCCTTGCGCGAATTCACCGCCCGTTTTGCCTCTGCCGAAGAGATCGCCAACTGGGACGCCCACGTCACGGCGAATCCCAATGGCGGCAATCTCCTGCAGTCGGAGGCTTTTGCCGAGGTCAAGCAGCACTTCGGCTGGAAGCCCCGGCACCTCGTGTACGAAACCGTCGATTACACGAGCTACAACCTCGTTCTGGAAAAGTCCTTTCCGCTGCTCGGCAAGCTCTGGTACCTGATCAAGGGTCCTGACGTGGCGTCCGTCGAGGACATCCCCGGCATCGCCGCGGCCAACGCCGAGTTCGTCAAGCGTGCCCGGCTCGGTGTCTTCGCCGTCAAGATCGAGCCCGACATCGTGCTCACTGACACGGCCCGGCGGGTGCTCGAGGGTACCGGTCTGGTTAAGACCCACAACCTGCAGCCCAACGACTCGACGGCCCTGCTGGACATTTCCCCGGATGAGAACCAACTGCTGCGCAACCTGCATTCGCGCGGCCGCAATGCCGTCCGGCGCGCGATCCGCGAAGGCGTGGAGGTCCACAACGTGGAACCCACCGAAGAGAATTTCCGGGCCATGTATGCGCTGATGACCAACACTGTGGAGGCCAAGTCGCAGGTGCGGGTCCGCGAATACGGGTACTACCGGCAGTTCTGGACCAACTTCATCAACCGCGGCCAGGGACGGCTGCTGTTTGTCTACGAGAACGGCGAGCCCTCAGTGGGCGCCTTCGTCATCAACTACGGCCGCAAGGGCACCTACAAGGACGGCGGCTCGCTGCAAAAGCGCAACCAGTACGGCGACTCGCACCTGGTGCAGTGGACGGCCATCGGCCAGTTCAAGGACCTCGGCTGCACGGAATACGATTTCTGCGGCACGCCTCCCAGCGACCAGCTCAAGGACACGTCCAACCCGTTCCACGGCCTGGGCTTGTTCAAAACCAGTTTCAGCAAGACCGTGACGGACTTCGTGGGCTGCTACGACCAAGTGCTCAACCCGTTGAAGTACAAGGCGTGGATGGCCGCGGGAGAGCGCGTAGCCCGCCAGCTCTACACCCGCCGCACGGGCCGGCAGTTCTACTAAACCGGCTGCCAGGAAAAGCGAGGACGCCGGAAATGACCAAGGAAACCGACGGCCGCCACAGGCCGCGCACAGACGGACTGCCCAAGACGGCGCCGATGTCTCCCACCCAGGTGCGCCAGGACGCCGCCGCGAAGCGGATGCTGCGCCGGCTGGTGCAGGGGGAGAACCCGCCCACCGCTCCGATGAGCATCGTAGACCGCCTCGCCGGCAGCCCGTATGCCAACCCGATGATTCAGGTGGGCGGAGTGGACACCTCCGCCCGCAAGACCATCGACTTTGCGCTGCATCTGGCTGAGTCGATGTTCCGGTATGGCGCCGGCGCCCTCGAAGTGGAAACGAGCATCATCGCCATTACCGCGGCGCTCGGCCTGAAAAACATCGAAGTGGACATCACCAACCAGTCGGTCGCCATCAACTACGCGCCCAAGGACCAGACACCGATCACGCTGCTGCGGGTGGTCCGGTCCTGGACCAACAACTACGCCGGGCTGTCACAAGTCCACCAGCTGGTGACGGAAATAGTAACCGGCGGGGTAGGCCGGGACGAGGCCGTGCGCCGGTTGGAGGAGATCACCCACAGCGCCAAGCCGTTCCCGCGCTGGATGGTCACGGTGGCGTTCGGGGTGTTCTCCGCCGCGTTCGTTGGAGTGCTTGGCGGAGGGCCGGGCGCCTCCGCGGTGGCCTTCCTGTCCAACCTCCTCGTCAGCCTCCTGGCCCGGCAGCTGAGCCGCTGGCGTACCCCGGACTTCTTCATCACGGCATCGTGCTCGTTCCTGGTGACCTTCATCGCCCTCCTGCTGGGACGCTTCGGCGGTCCCGTCGGAATTCAGATTGCCCCCGAGATCGTGGTGGTGGGCGGGATCCTGCTGCTCTTGCCGACCGGCCGGCTCGTGTCCGCCGTGCAGGATGCTATCAACGGCTTCCCCGTCACTGCCGCCGGCCGCTTCCTCTCCACCATGCTCACGTTCGGCGCCCTGGTCGCCGGCATCGCCGTGGGGTTTGTAGTGGGAGACACGGTGGGAATGGAGGCCATCGACGTCGGTAAAACATTCCCCCCGGCGTATGAGTTCTGGGTGGTGGTGGTCCTTATCGCCATCGCGGTGCTGATGATCGGCATCACCGAACAAACCGGCTGGACCCTGCTGCTGCCGACCGCGGCCATTGGTGTCATCGGCTACCTGGTGATGATTTGGGGAGAAGCGTTCGGGATCGGGCCGCGCTTCTCACCTGCGCTGGCAGCGGTTGTCATCGGGCTCCTGGCCCGGGTGGTGGCGCTGCGGATGGGCGCCCCGCAGCTCGTGGTGGCCGTCCCGGCCGCCCTGATTCTGCTGCCCGGCCTCACCATATTCCGGTCCATGTACGTATTGACCGTCGAGGAGTCGGACAATCTGCTGGGCGTCGGCGGCATGATCAATGCCGGAGCCATCGTGCTGGGCGTCGCCGCGGGCATCGTCCTCGGGGATACGCTCGCCCGGCCGGCGACCCGCGGCCTCGCCAGCAACGAACGGCGCCGGGCGCGGCGCCGGTAAATCTCCCCTGCACCCTGCGCCGCCGGGTTTCCCCACTTTTGCGGGGTCCCGACGGCGTGGCGGGCCGCCGGGCCGGTGAGCCCCGGCGTCGTGATGGCGAAGGTAGGGAGACTCCGCGGGGTTGCTAGTGGTCTGTCTCAGTTTTGTTTGATGGTTTCAAGGGCGACTCGGCCACGGGCCACTTTTTTGAGGATTGAGTCTGCGGTCGCGGTCCAGACC
>NZ_JAXCHX010000025.1:0-65703 GCF_035984855.1 Arthrobacter sp. MP_M4 | reverse complement strand
TCCAACAGCCCATTGGTGTTCTCATTCGAGCCGCGCTGCCAGGGACTGGCCGGGTCACAGAAGTAGACGTCCATGTCCGTAGCCATGCTGAAGGCCTTGTGGCGGGCCATTTCGGCGCCCTGGTCCCAGGTCAGGGACCCACGCAGGTGTGCCGGCAGGGTGCACATCGTGGCGATGAGGCCGTCCCGTACGGCTTCGGCGGAGTGGTCCACCGGCAGGTGGACGAGCATCACGTACCGGGTGGCGCGCTCGACCAAGGTACCGATCGCGGATTGGTTGTAGGCGCCGGTGATCAGGTCACCCTCCCAATGGCCAGGCACGGCGCGGTCTTCGATTTCGGGTGGACGCTCGGAGATCATGACCATCGGGTCCGCGAACCGGGAGGTGCGCTCTTCTCCGCTGCGCTGGGGCTTGCGGCGAGCTCTGCCGGTGCGCAGCGCGGCCTGGATTTCGCGTTTGAGTCCGCCCCGGGCCTGCAGATAGAGAGACTGGTAAATCGTCTCGTGGCTCACGCGCATCTCCGGGTTGTCGGGGAACTCCTCGACGAGGGTGTTGCTGATCTGTTCCGGAGACCAGCGTATGGCTAGTTTGTCCTTCACATAGCCTCGCAGCATCGAGTCACCGGCCAGCTTGGCCAGCTTGGGGCGTGTCCTGCGGGCAGCCGCTTTCCGGTGCGCCCCGTGCGGCAGGTAGCCCAACACCTGATCGGCATTGCGGCCCAGTTCACGGCTGATCGTCGATGGCGAACGACCCAGGATCTGTGCAATCGTCCTCAGCGAGGAACCCGATGCTGACAGGTCCCGGATCGTCTCGCGTTCGGGCAACGACAGGTAGCGCGGGTCAATGGGTTTCTCCAGCGCCGGCAGCGGTACCGGCAGGCCGGGAAGCTTTCCGGTCGCCCCGGCGGGAGCAGTCAAGGTGGTCACACCACGTTTGTAACCGACAACCCGTCCATCGGGGTAAATGCGTCGGCTGTTGGACTTCCGGATCCCGGAATCCCACTCCTCTGCGGTCCGGAGATGCACCCCGACCGTCTTGGCCGCCTCCCGCCGGCCCACACCGGCACTGCGCAGCCGGAAGTACTCCTCACGCCTGGCACGGCCTTTAGCCTTGCCCGCGATGCCAGCCGTGGACATCCACTGGTAGCAGGTGTTCTGGTTCAGTCCGAGTTCCGCGGCAGCAGCCGCCACGCTGCCGACACGCCCCAGAACCACGAAGAACTCATCCCTTTGCTCCTGCGTGTATTTCCTCCGCCCGGAGGACTGCCGCTTCCCTGCCGTTACACCGGGAGCGCCTGACTTGTGGACCCATTTGTAGCACGTCATCCGGTTGAGCCCGAGCTCCGCGGCGGCAGCAGTCACGCTCCCGACCCGGTCCAAAACAGCAAAGAACTGATCCTTCTGCTCCGGCGTATATTTCCTCCCGCCGACAGCTTCCTTCGTTAAAGACAACACGGTCGTTGCAACTCCCAAAATATCGGGTGTTGCAACGACCGCTAGAACCTAAGCAGATCCGGGCCTTTCCTTTTCTTCTTCAGTTGCGGGGACAGGATTTGAACCTGTGACCTCTGGGTTATGAGCCCAGCGAGCTACCGAACTGCTCCACCCCGCGTCGCAAGATCAACACTACCTTACTTTTCGCGCCACCCGGACCAGCCCGCTGCGGGCAGTCACGAACGCCAGCGGCCGCCATAAGTTTACCCGGGCGCGGTTAAACGAAAAGGTCCGGAACACTTTCCAGTGTTCCGGACCTTCTCTTCAGTTGCGGGGACAGGATTTGAACCTGTGACCTCTGGGTTATGAGCCCAGCGAGCTACCGAACTGCTCCACCCCGCGTCGCAAGATCAACTCTACCTGCCGGCGAACATGAGGCCAAATTGACGTCCCGTGATGTGCGTCTCCCTGTGTCCGCCCGGGACAGGTTGCTGGCCGGGGGCATCTGGCGCATGAGCGCGGAAGGGCCGGGTTCGCGCTCTGAAGAAGCACGAACCCGGCCCGGGACCGATAGCTGGCCTGCGTCAGCCGCTGGGGGTCGGTGCCGGTGTGGCGGCCGGCTGGGTGGCCTCCGGGGCCGGCGTCGCCGTTGGGGCGGGGACCGGCGTTGCGATCTTTGCCTCGGCGTCGATGGCCCGCTGGAGGGCCGCGGAGAGCTTCTTTTGCTGGTCACCGTAGGCCGCAAAGTCACCCTTGGCGAGGGCATCCTGGCCGGCCCGGATCGCGGCGTTTGCCTCATCCAGCGCCGCCTTCAGCTCCGCCTTGGCGTCCGTGCTGCCCGGGGTTGGCGTGGTGCCGCCCGGCGCCGTCGTGTCCGGAGCCTGCCCATTGTTGGCAGAATCGCCCGCGCTGGCTCCCGACTCGCCGCCGAACAACTGGTTCAGGGCTTCATCCAGGGTCGGAGCGAAGCCGATCTTGTCACCAAATGCCACCAACACGCGCTGCAGCGTGGGATACGATGTCTCACCCGTGGACCGCAGATAGACGGGCTGGACATACACCATGCCGCCGCCCACCGGCAGGGTCAGCAGGTTGCCGTTGAGCACCGCCGACGCGCCCTGGCGCAGCAGGTTCAGCGCCTGCGAGACGGTCGGGTCCGAGTTGAACTTGTTCTGGGCCTGGCCGGGGCCGGGCACATTCGCTTCCGGCGGGATTTGCAGCAGCCGCAGCTGGCCGTAGCTCTCCGCCTTCACGCCCTTCTGGTTGCCGGCGTCGGAGTCGGCGGCCAGGAAGCCGTACAGCACGTTGCGGGCCGCCCCGTTGACCACCTGCGGGATGAAGGACGAGGTCAGTTGGAAGGCCGGTTTGTCCTGGTCCGGCATCTTCAGGGACATGTAGTACGGCGGCTGTTTGACATCATCCTGGACCGTGGGATCGTTCGGGACGCTCCAGGCATCGTTGTTCGTGTAGAAATTGTCCGCCTGGGTGACGTGGTAGCGGCCCAGCAGTTCCCGCTGGACTTTGAAGAGGTCCTCCGGGTAGCGGACGTGGCTCATGAGCGCCCCGGACATCTCCGAGTACGGCTTCAGCGACGTGGGGAAAATCTTTTGCCACGCCTTCAGGACCGGATCCTGGTCGTCCCATGCGTAGAGCGTGACTTTACCGTCGTAGGCATCCACGGTGGCTTTGACCGAGTTGCGGATGTAATTAACGGAGGTGTTCGGCAAAGAGGCTGTCCGCCCGGAGGTTGTCTGGGAATCCGTGGTGGCCGCGGAGAGCTGCTCCTGTTGGGAGTAAGGGTAGTACTGGCTGGTGGTGTAGCCATCCACGATCCACTTCACCCGCCCGTCCACGACGGCCGGGTAGGCGTTGCCGTCCACCGTGAGGTACGGGGCAACCTTCTCGACGCGATCGCGGGGATTGCGGTCGTAGAGGATCTGGGACTCGGCATTCACACCGTCGGAGAGCAGCATGTCCGAAGATTGGAACTTGATCGCGTAGAGGACTTTGTTGAAGAAGCTGCCCACGTTCGGGCCGCCGTCGCCCGTGAAGGTGTACTGCGTTTCGCCGTCGCCTTCCTTGGCGGCAGGCCGGTCCTGCTCGCGGTGCTGCGCACCGTCGGGTGCACCGACGATGGAGTAGTCAGGCGAGTTCTCACCGAAGTAGACCCTCGGCTGATAGGTCGAATCATCGCCGAGCACGCCGGTGGACGGAATTCCGGACTGCAGGAAGTCGGGCTTGCCGTCCACAGTGAATTTGTTGCCCTTGGCAGCGACAACGCCGTAGCCGTGGGTGTAGACGACGTGCCGGTTCAGCCACGACTGCTGATTGGCGCTCAGCCCGTCCGGGTTGAGTTCGCGGACCGCAATGACGGTGTCCTGGATCTTGCCATCCACCTCGTAGCGGTCCACGTTCAGTGCGCTCGGGAACTGGTAGTACGGCCGGTACTGCTCAAGCTGGGAGAACGCATCCGAGATCAAGTTTGGATCCAGCAGCCGGATGTTGGCTGTGGTCTGCGCGTCGGGGGCCAGTGCGCCACTGGTGGCGTTGGTGGTGGCGTTGTACCGGGTTTCCTGGATCTTATCCAAACCATACGCGGAGCGGGTCAGGCTGATGTTGCGCTCGATGTACTTCTTTTCCAGCGTCTGCTCCGAGGGGCGGACCTGGAACTGCTGGATGACCCACGGGTAGACCCCGCCGGCCAGGATGGCGGTGATGACCAGCATGGCGGTGCCGATGACAGGCAGCCGCCATTTCCCGATCACGGCAGCGACGATGAACAGCACGGCGACCAGGGCTGCGGCGACGGCCAGGATGGACTTGGTGGGAATGACAGCGTTGACGTCCGTGTACAGCGCCCCGGCCCAACGGCCGCCGCTGTTCTGCACGGAGGAGTACCGGTCGAGCCAGAAATTGACGCCGAGCAGGAGAAGGAACGCGGCGCCGGAGACGGCGAGGTGGATCTGCGCTGCACGGCTTGTGAAGATGCCGCGCTCCATGATCCGGATGCTGCCGTAGAGATAATGCGTCAGGACGCCGGCGATACCGGCGACGATGACGACGCTGATCAGGAATCCCGTGACAAAGCCCAGGAACGGAAGGGTCATCAGGTAGAAGCTGATGTCGAGACCGAACTGGGGATCGGTCTGACCGAAAGGCTCCTGGTTCAGGAACAGGAGCACCTTCTGCCATTGGCTGGCCGCGGCGCTTCCGGCGAACAGCCCGAAGAGGACGGGCAGGCCGATCATGACGACGCGGCGGATTGGTTCAAGCTGCATCTGGTAGCGGTTCAGGTTGTCCCGGATCTCCGAGTCCGGCGCGTACACGGGACGGGACCGGTACGCGATGCGGATGGCGAAGAAGACGGCGGCGAACATGAGCGCGAACCCGGCCAGGAAGATAGCGATGCGTGACAGGTTCTCGGTCAGGAAAACTTCAAAAAAGCCCAGCTGCTGGTACCAAAGGACGTCCGTCCAGACATTGGCGAAGAAGATGAAGCCGACGACGATTATGGCCACAACAATCAACGTCGGCGTCAGGGCGCCTCTTCGTTGCTGTGGTCTTCCGGGTGGGACGGTGCTGGCGGGACGGGACAAACTTGGTACCTCATAGCTGGTCGTCAGTTACTGGGTTTTTAGTTATCGGTGCGGCGGTCCCATGTGGCAACCTGGGGTTGCTGAATCATAGCCGCCGCCGGCGCTGCCCCGGCAGGGCGAATGCCGTCATAAAGTGCCACGAGTGGCAATGGATCTTAGTTCCGCGGCCAGTCTAGTTGGTGGAACAAACCGGAAGCCCTGATGTGTCGGCCCCGGACGCTGCGAGCTCCACCGCTTTCCGCGCGTCGGTGAGGGTTTCAACCTTGACCACCTGCAGTCCGTCCGGGATGTGACCGACCACGTCATCGCAGTTGGCGGCCGGAGCCAGGAACAAGGTGGCACCGCCGGAGCGTGCACCGTGCATCTTCTGGCCGATGCCGCCAATCGGGCCAACGGCACCGTCCGGGGTGATCGTCCCGGTGCCGGCGACGTGTTTGCCGCCGGTCAGGTCACCCGGCGTGACGGTATCCACGATGCCCAGTGCGAACATCATGCCGGCGCTGGGACCGCCCACCTTGTCCAAGGAGATTTTGACGTCGAAGGGAAAATTGAACTTGTACTGCAGCATGACCCCCAGGATGAACCGGCCGGCCGGAGTCTTGGACGGCGTGATGCTGACGGGAACGTTGCTGCCGTCGCGGTCGACGACGAGATTCACCGGGGCGCCGCTGCCGGCCGCCAGTTCGGCCTGCACGACGCTCAACGCGGTCGCCGGCTTGCCGTTGATGGACACGAGCACATCATTTTCCTGGAGCCTGCCGGCGGAGGCGGAGCCCTCCGGGATGGCCGCGATCTGCATTTTCTGCTCGAACGGGATGCTTAGTTCGGTCAGCGCTGACGCGACGGCATTTTCCTGTGAGGTGGTCATGGCGACGGCGCTTTCCTGCTGGGACTGCTCCTTTGTTACGCCGGTGGGAAAGATGAGTTCCTCGGGGTAAACGGCCTTGGCGCCGCTAAGCCAGGCAGAGAACGCCTCGAAGACTGTCACGGGCCCGTTGGGACCGCCGTCGACGTAGACCGTGGTCAAGTCCAGGTTGCCCTCGGCGGGAAAGGACTCATGGCCCGTGACGCTGATGACCGGCGTTCCGTTGTCCTTGCCCAGGGTATTGAACGTGGGACCGGGCGACTCGACAACATAGGGCACAGGCAGGGACAAGGCGGTGACACCCAGTCCCAGCGCGAGCAGCCCGGAGACGAGCATCGCCGAAGCCCGCTTGTCCTGTCTGCGGTCCTGGCCTGATCCGGCGGTGAAGGCCCGACGGCGGCGCGGCTGGCCGGCAGACTGCCCGCTGGCGGGCTGCTCACCCTGAGTTATCGTCAATGAAAGACCTCTCCGTGCCGGCGCTCCGGGAACCTGTGGACCCCGCAAACAGCGCACCGCGTCCACGGCCTGCGCCGCGGTTTCCGCCTGCCAATATTCCAGCTTCTAACACTACGCGCTCGGCTGCCGCGGTCGCTCTTTGCCGACAGCGAACGTCGCGGGGTTTCAGCAGACAGCCCGTTGGCTGCGGGGTACCGTGAACGGAAGAAGCAGCCACACCGATCGATCGGCGGGATCATGACCTCCAACCCACTCAATCCGTCCAACGGCGACGAGGAACCGAAGGATCCGTTGGCAGAAATGCTCAAGAATCTGATGGGCGGCCAGGGCATGGGGAACATCGACCCCACGGAGTTGGCCAAGGCCGCAGGTTTACCGGACGACCCCAACCTGCTCGCCCAGATGTTCGCGCAGGTACAGGCCATGATGAGTGCGTCCTCGGACGGGCCCGTCAACTGGCAGCTGGCGCACGAGAACGCCCGGCGGGTGGCCGCGAGCAGTTCCGACCCGTCCGTCACGGCACAGCAGACACGCGAGGTCGATGAGGCGTTGCGTCTTGCCGAACTGTGGTTGGACCAGGTCACCGGACTGCCGGCCACCGGGCTGATCGGCCGCGCCTGGTCACGGGCCGAGTGGGTCGAAGAGACACTCGGCACCTGGAAGCGGCTCACCGAGCCGGTCGCCAACAGCATCGCCAACGCCCTCTCCACCGCCATGACGGAGCAGATGCCGGAGGAAATGAAATCCATGATGGGCGGCGCATCTTCCATGCTGCAGAACATGGGCGGGGCGATTTTCGGCATGCAGCTGGGCCAGGCCATTGGCGCGCTCTCGGCCGAGGTAGTCAGCTCAACGGACATCGGCGTTCCGCTCGCCGACCTTGAAATGGCGCTGCTGCCCTCCAACGTCGCGAAATTCGGTGAAGGCCTTAGTCTCCCGGAGAACGACATCAGGTTGTTCCTGGCCGTCCGCGAGGCAGCCCACGCGCGGCTGTTCGTTCAGGTCCCTTGGTTGCGGGGGCACCTCCTCGGCGCGATCGAAGCGTATGCCCGGGGCATCCACATCGACACCTCAAAGATCGAAGAACTTGCCCGGGAGCTGGATCCGGGCAACCCGGAGGGGATCCAGGAAGCGTTGTCGCAGGGCGTGTTTATGCCGCAGCGGACCCCCGCGCAGGATCAGGCGCTGGAAAAGCTGGAGACCGCCCTCGCCCTCGTGGAAGGGTGGGTCGATGAACTCAGCTGGGCCGCCACCGAGAAGCTGCTGCCGTCGGCTGCTGCCCTGCGCGAAACGGTTCGCCGCCGCCGCGCCACCGGAGGACCTGCCGAACACGCGTTTTCATCCCTCGTTGGTTTGGAACTGCGTCCACGCCGGCTCCGGGAAGCGGCCGCTCTGTGGGCCTTACTCAAGGACGAACGTGGAATCGACGGCCGTGATGCGATCTGGCAGCACCCCGATCTGCTGCCCACCGCCGAAGATCTGGAAGATCCCAAGGGCTTTAGCGAACGCAGGAAGCTCGCGGAAGCCAGCGACACCGAGGTCGACGACGCGCTGCAGAAGCTGCTCAGCGGCGGCTTTGACGAACCCGACGATTCCGGCGCAGCGGACGCCGGATCCGGGGAGCAGAATGGGCCCGGCGAGCCCGATGAGTCCGGAACCGACGACGCACCCGGTGAGGACGACAAGCCCCAGTCCTAGCCGCGGGCTTCAACTGAGCGACGGCAAGGGCAGGGTCAACTGACGGCGGCCGCGCCGTCGTCCAGGTCGTCTTCCTCGCTGCCGGAAGCCAGCCCCCGGGACGTGGCAAACGAGACGCCTTCCAGGAAGGCCTTGGCCCGGCCGGTTTCGGGGTAAGCCTCAAGCAGCCGCCAGAAGGCAGCGTTGTGACTGGCGACGAGCAGGTGGGCCAGCTCGTGCAACAGCACGTAATCGATGACCCACTGCGGCATCGGCCGGAGTTTGTCCGAGAGCCGGATGGCCCCGGTCGACGGCGTCGCAGATCCCCAGCGTGAGTTCTGGTTGCCCACCCAGCGAACCGAGGACGGCACGGCCCGGCCGCCGAGGTACCGACCCGAAAGAGCCGCGGCGTGAGCGGCCAGGCCGGCATCACTGCGGGGTCGCTGCGATCCGGTCCCCCGGGTTCTCCGCTCCCCTTGGAGCCGGAGCTTCTCCAGCATCCGGTGCACCCACTCGCGCTCCTGGGCGCGGTTAAAGGAGGCCGGGATGGCGACCACCGCGGTGCCGTCCTCCCAAAATGCGGCAACGGTCCGGCGGCGGCGGGCGGAGCGCCGCACCTCCACTGGCGCACCGTCGGCTGTGGTCAGCGGTGTGGCTGCCGGCGCTGTGGTGTTGCCCGCATGACCGCCGGGCCGTGTGGATCCGTCTCCGGCCATCAGAGCGTGGTGCTTTCAACCAGCACTGCCAGCACTGCCTCGCCGTACTTCTCCAATTTGGACGGGCCCACCCCGGGGAGGGTGGCGAGCTGTTCGAGGGAGTCCGGCCGCGCTTCAGCAATGGCGGTCAAGGTGGCGTCGGTGAACACGACGAACGCCGGAACGTCAGCCTCGAGCGCAACGTCCTTGCGCCACTGCCGGAGAGCGTCGAACGTTTGTTCCTCGTAGCTGGGCGGGCATTGGTTGCACCGGCCCACCTTGCGTTCGGCGCCGGAGGTGAGCATGGTTCCGCAAACCCTGCACGTGGCCGGAACGGCCGCCTTGCGCCGCGGGGCTGCGCCTTTGCCGCGGACCGCGGAGCTGGCCACCGAGTCGGGCCGCAGCCCGTCGAGGAACCGCGAGGGCTTCCGGTTGGCCCGCCCGCCCGGGGTCCTCGCACTGGACCAGGACAGGAACAGGTGTTCCCTGGCCCGGGTGATGCCGACGTACAACAAGCGGCGTTCCTCGTCCACGGACTCCGAACTGTCGGCGAAGGAGATCGGCATGAGCCCCTCGCTCAGTCCGACGAGGAACACGGCGTCCCATTCGAGGCCCTTGGCAGCGTGCAAGGAGGCCAGGGTGACGCCCTGCACGGTCGGGGCGTGTTGGGCAAGCGAGCGTTCCTGCAGCTCGTTGACGAAGTCTGAGAGGGTGAACTGCACTCCCCTGCTGATCACCAGTTCGTCGGCCAGGGCGACGAGCGCCGCGAGTGATTCCCAGCGTTCCCGCAACGCGCCACCGCTGTGCGGGGCGGCGTCCGTGTAACCGAGCGAGGCGACGATGTCCCGGACCAGCTGGCCCAACGGCTCGGGGCTGGCGGTTTCGGCGACGGCCCGCGTGGCAACCCGCAATTGCAGGATGGCATCGCGGACTTCCTTCCGGGCAAAAAAGCGCTCCCCGCCGCGCAGCTGGTAGCCAATCCCGGCGGAGGCCAGGGCCTGCTCATAGGCCTCGGACTGGCCGTTGGTGCGAAACAGCACGGCAACCTGGCTGGCCGGGGTGCCGGCGTCGAGCAGCTCGCGCACCTTGACGGCCACGGTGGCGGCCTCGGCCTCGTCGTCGGAGCATTCCGTGAATTGCGGCACCGGTCCGGGCGGGCGTTGCGCCACGAGTTGCAGCGGCGTGGCCCAGGCAGCGTCGGCGACGGGACCACCGCTGCGCCTGCCGGCAAGCAGCCCGTTGGCCAGCCCCACCACCTGCGGAGTGGAGCGGTAGTCGCGAATCAGTTTGACCACCGTCGCCTCAGGGTATTGGGCTTTGAAGCCTAGGAGGTGCTTGGGCGACGCGCCGGTGAAGGAGTAGATCGTCTGGCTGGCATCACCGACGACGCAGAGTTCGTCACGGCCTCCCAGCCACAGTTCCAGCAACCGCTGCTGCAGCGGCGAAACGTCCTGGTACTCGTCGACGACGAAGTGGCGGTACTGCTCGCGGACGGTGGCGGCGACCTTGGGGTCTTCCTGCAGGATGCCCACGGTGATCAGCAAGACGTCCTCGAAGTCGATGACGTTCCGGTCAGTCTTGACGTCCTCGTAGGACTGGAAGACCCGGGCGACGGCGGTCAGGTCGAAGCCGCCCGGAGCGCCGCGGCCTTGCGCCTTTTCCAAGTAGTTGGCGGGCGTCAGCATGGAAACCTTGGCCCACTCGATCTCGGAGGCCAGATCGCGGATCGAGGCGCGGTCGGTGCTGAGGCGCAACCGCCGGGCGGCCTCCGCAATCATCTGGGCCTTGTGGTCGAGCAGATTGGGCAGGACGCCGCCAACGGCCTGGGGCCAGAAGAACTGGAGCTGGCGCAGAGCGGCAGCGTGGAAGGTGCGGGCTTGAACGTTGCCGACGCCGAGGTCGCGGAGGCGGCTGCGCATTTCGGCGGCCGCCCGGGAGGTGAAGGTGACGGCCAGGAGCCGCTGCGGGCTGTAGACACCGGAGTGCACCCCGTAGGCGATGCGGTGCGTGATGGCGCGGGTCTTGCCGGTACCGGCACCCGCCAGCACGCACATCGGGCCCTGCAGGGTACTGGCAACTTCGCGCTGTTCCGCGTCGAGTCCGCCGAGGATGCGCTCTTCGAGGGAGCGGGTGTCCGGCGCGGGCCCGCCGTCGTCTGGCTGGCCGTCGTCAGGCTGGCCGGCCGGGGAGGCGCTGGACTGGAAAAGATCTGTGTTCACTGTTGCTGCTCAGTCGTTCGAGGGTGTGCGGTGGATGCGCCGCGGTTCAGGATGCGCGGTGAGGCTGCTGCCGGAGGGCGTCACGGTAGCCTCATACGCCGCCCACCCGGTCGTGGATGATGCCGCCGTACCAGTGTTCGATGAGGGCGCGGGCGATGGACAGCCTGCTGGAGATGACGATCTCGCCACTGAGGACCGCCTCCTGCAATTCGCTCCGGCTGAACCAGCGCGCCCGGGTGACTTCGATGCCGTCGGGCGTGGCTGTGGAATCAGCGGTGGTGGCTGTAAATCCCAGCATGAGGGAGGCCGGGAAGGGCCACGGCTGGGAACCGAGATACTGGCATGCGGTGACCTTGACGCCGACTTCCTCGCCGATTTCGCGGACCACTGCCTGTTCCAGCGTCTCCCCCGGTTCAACGAAGCCGGCGAGGGTCGAAAAGTTCCGGGCATCGAGCGGCCCGCCGCCACCGAGCAGCAACCGGCCGTCCGGGCCCACGACTGTGACAATGATGGCCGGATCGGTGCGCGGGTAATGCTCCGAGCCGTCCGCGGGGCACCGGCGCACCCAGCCGCCCGCCTCCGGCACGGTGGCACTGCCGCAGCGCGGGCAGTGGATGTGGGTGGCATGCCAATTGGCGATGGCGCTCGCCTCGACAAAGAGAGCGGTGTCCGTGGGGCTCAAGGCGGCGGCGACATCGCGGAACCCCGCCCACTGCGCCCCTTCGGGGATACCGGCCACATGGGCTTCAAATTCCTCGGCCCGGACCTCGAACTGCTGCGGCAGGAGGAAGAGCACCAGCTGCGTGCCTGCCGGAAGGTCCGCGCCGGGAAGGGCTGAGCCGAGATAGATCACGTGGTCCGGGGCGTAGGCCGTGCCCTGCAGGTGCTTGGCGAGCTCGGCCGCGTCAAGCAGGACCAGGTTGCTCCCGTTGATCAGGGCCTGCCGGCCGGACAACACCATGGCCCGCGCGCTGCCGGAGCTTAGGAGTTCCGCCAGCATTCCGGGCTTCACCCGTGCAGCTGAGCCACGGTCAATCAGCGTTGACCGCACCGGGAGGACAGTGTCCTCCAGCAGGCCCGCGGCGGGGCCGGCCTGCGGTGTAGCGGACCCCACTCCGCGTGGTCGGTTCCCGGGGGACATATTCTTTGGTGCTGCGTTGCTTGAGGCTGTGTTGCTTGAGGCTGTGTTGCTTGAGGCTGTGTCGTTTGAGGCTGTGCTGTTTGAGGCCGTGCTCTTTGATGCTGTGCTCTTTGATGCTGTGTTCTTTGGTGATCCAGACTCCGCAAGACTCATGTTCCCACCGTACTGACTCCCGCTGACAATTGACATTCTGGCCGGGCGTATGTGGGCATTAGCACGGGCACCACCTCGGGCGACCCACCAGCAGGGCAGCCGCGTCCCATGCCGGTAATTATTCCCGATCTTTCAGACTCGCCGTGGTGCATCGCCGTCTTGGGCGCCGCTCAACCTACCGTGGAACAGTGAGAAGAAGAAACCCCATCGAACTGGCAGCTGTGGCAACCGCGGCGGTCCCCGGACTAACCCCGACCGCCGTCAGTTCAGCGCCCGACGATCCGGCAGACTTCGACTCGGCTCTCCTGTTGGATTCCGAAGGGAAGCGATGGCGCGTCCGCTCGCCCCGCCACGCCGAAGCGAGCGCCAGGTTGGAAACGGAATTCCTCGTACTGCGCGCCTTTGTCCCCGGCATCCGGGCCGAGCTTCCGTTCCTGATGCCCACCGTGGCCGGAACCGTCCGGCAGGGCCCGCTGACCACCTTCGTGTACTCCCACTTGGCCGGCTCCACCCGGTCCGTCGAGGAACTCGGTGCTGCGTCACCGGCTGTGGCACGCGAAATCGGCGCGGCCATGGCCGCCATCCATGACTTGCCCCACTCGCTGGTCAGCAACGCGGACCTGCCGAGCTACACCCCCAATGAGTTCCGCCAACGGCGTCTCAACGAGTTGGACCAGGCCGCGACCACCGGCAAAATTCCGCCGCTCCTTCTCCGGCGTTGGGAACATGCCCTGGAAGACGTCTCCTTGTGGCGTTTCAATCCGTGCGTCGTCCATGGGGACCTTCACGAGGACAATCTGCTGGTCGACGGCGACCGGGTGACTGCCGTAACCGGCTGGACCGATCTTCGGATTGGCGACCCGGCTGATGACATGGCGTGGCTGGTCGCATCCAACGACCAGGAGTTCGTTGACAACGTGCTGGCGCATTACACCTCGTCCCGGCGGGACGTGCCCGACGCGCACCTGCTGCGACGCGCGGCACTCTCGGCTGAATTCGCTCTGGCCCAGTACCTGGTGAAGGGAATCGCCACAGGGGACCACAACATGATCAGCGAGGCAGAGTCGATGCTCTCCGCACTGGCCGAGGACGTTGCAGAATACGGCGGGCAGCCGATCAGCATTGAACCTCTCCCTCAGCCCGTCCCCCCGTCAACGCCGGCCTCCGGCCCGGCCGCCGGCCCGTCAGCTCAGCCTGCCGGGCAGGCCTCAGGACCGGACCACCCTGTTCCGGCCGTGAGCAAGGTGGCGCTTTTGGCGCCGGACTCAGTGACAGGGCTTGCCGCTGTTCCCTCCAGCGCCGCAATGCCCGCCGTCCAGGTAGCACCGATTCCGCTTGAAACGTCGGACGAAGACCAGGTTGACAAAGGCCGGTCTGACGAAGGCCGGGCTGAAGAGGGCCGGGCAGATGGCGACGAAGCAAGGGAGGACGCCGGAGCGACCGGAGCTAACTTACCGGCTGCCGGCGACACCGCCGCTGACGATTCAGCGACTGACTCCCCAAGGACAGGCAGCACCAAGGTTTCCAATGTCTCCGTGACGGCCATCCCCGACGACGAAGCGGACCGCGAGCCAGAGACGCCTTCTCCGGCCAATGACACCTCCACGACTTCGCTCCCGGTGGTCCCGCCGAAGTCTCGCTAGCCGGTTCCCAGGGCAGCCTCGACGATCTGTTCCAGCCGAGCCGCGGAGCCCAGATCATGCGGCCGGACCACGGCGTCGTCAGCCACGTAATAGAACGCTGCCCTCACCTGATCCAGCGGGACGTCCTTTAACCGCGACCAGGCGAGCCGGTACACGGCCAGCTGGACGGCTTTCGTCTTCAGCTGGCCGGCGGACGGTCTCCGGCCGGTCTTCCAATCCACCAGGTCCCAGCCGCCGTCGGCATCACGAAACACGGCGTCGATCCGGCCGCGGACCACCACGTCACCGATCCGGGTCTCCACCGGCACCTCTACGTAGGCCGGGGCCCGGTTGGCCCACTCGGACCGGCGGAACGTCTCCACCATGCTGTCCAGACCGTACGCTGCGTCGATGTAATCATCCGAGCCTGCCGCCTCACCGAGATCCAGCATGCCGGCAGCACCGAAGTATTCCTCCACCCAGGCGTGGAAGGCGGTGCCTTTGCGGGCAGACATTCCCGGCTCGCGTGGGACGGGACGGCGCAGCCGCGCAACGACGGAACCGGCGTCGTCCTCCAGATCCACCAGGGTTGACGCCGATATGTGGCTCGGCAGGTGCACATCCTGCCCGGCGGTCCGGCGGGATCTGCGTTCCAGCAAGGTGGCGGCCTCGTTCATCCAGCCGCCAGCGGGGCCGCGTAAACCCCGGCGCTTTTCCTGCCCTGCCGTGCCGGCACCGAAGGCGGCGGCAGCAGGGAGCAATTCCGGGTCGAGGGAGCGAAGCACCCGTGCAGCGGCTGACTCCATGGCCGCCCGTCGGCCGGGGACCAGGCGCAGTCTGGCTCCCGAGCGGGGATCGGTGGGCCCCTCGAGCGGATCGTACGGCCATCCCGCGACGGACAGCTCCGAGGTCAGCGGGCTCTCCTGCGGCAAAGAGTCCTCGCTGACGGACAGCGGGTGGATTTCGGCGGTACCGTGCGCGACGAGCACCTCCAGTTCAGCCAGGAAGGGCGACATGTCTGCCATTCCCGCACGGGAGCCCACCCAGGCAGCGCTGGAGACCCAGAGAACGTGTTTGGCCCGGGTGTAGGCCACGTAAGCGAGCCGCCGTTCCTCGGCCGCACCGTGGACCTGGACTGCGGACTTGAACTCTTTCTCGGCGTCGAGCCAGCCTTTCTGGTCCGGATGTTCCAGGTCCCATTGCGGGAGGTCCGCGCGGTCCCCGCGCAGCGGCCAGGGCAGAGCAGCGCTGCCGCTGCTCCACCGCGAGTCCCGGCTGCTGGGGAAGGCGCCGGCGTTCAACCCGGGCACGAACACGACGTCCCACTCCAGACCCTTGGAGGCGTGCACCGTCAGGAGCTGGACCGCTTCGTGATTTACGTCCGGCGCCGCGGCTTCCAAGCCGTTTTCCTCGGCGGCTGCGGCCTCCAGCCAGGCCAGGAAGGCGAGGACGTCGACACGTTGCGAGGTGTGCAGGAACCCGGCAGCAGCGTCCTGGAATGCGTCCAGGTTGCGGCGGGCCTGATGAATACTGGTTCCGGGCCGTGCCGCCACTTCGATGTCCAGGAGCATGCCCCGCTCCACTTCCCCGAGCAGGGTTGTCAGGTCATCGCCCATGTAGCCGCGGAGCTGCCGAAGCTCCAAGGCCAGCCGGCCGAGCCGATCGAGCCCTTCCGTGCTGAGCTGGCGGCCGTTCGCGGAGATCCAGCCTTCCCGCGGCAACCAGTCCAGGGCTTCGACCAGGCTGGCGGCGTCGGTGAGGTCGCCCTCGATCACCGCCGCCTCCGCGCCGTCGTCGTCGGCCGCGTCGGTTCCGGGGCGGCCGCGGCGCCGGGCGAGGAAGCTTGACCAGTCCCGCAGGGCCATCAGGTCCGCGGGGCCGATCCGCCAGCGCGCCCCGGCAAGCAGGCGCATCAGCGAATCGGAGCGGCCCGGATCTGCCAGGACCCTCAGGGTGGCAACGAGGTCAACGATCTCAGGGGTGTCCAGCAGACCGCCGAGGCCGACGATCTCGTAGGGGATGCCCCGCACCTCGAATTCGCGGCGGATGCATTCCATTTGCGCCCGCCGGCGGCACAGCACCGCCATCGCGGGAGGCTCGGGCTCGGCGGCCGAGCCGTTGAAATCAGTGACCCGGAACTTCAGGACGTCATCCGCGATGGCCGCCGCCTCGTCCTCGTCGGTGCCAAAGCGGCCCATGACCACCCGGCCCTGCACTGCGGCCGGGCTCGGCTGCAACGGCGGGACCTCGACGCTTCCGGCTGTATCCCTCGCGCCGGCCGGGCCGGTGTGGGCAGCAGCCCTGCTGAGCGGCTCCGAAATGACGTTGGCGGCGGAAAGAATGTTCCGGCCGTTGCGCCACGCAGTGGTGAGGTACGACGTCGGTGCGACGGCGAAGCGAGCGGGGCGGTGCGCATCGCCGCCGTCATCCGTGCCGCCCGTTCCGGCAGTAACGTCCGTTCCCTCGGCACCGGCGTCATCATCGTTCCCAAGCCGCACCGGGAACTCGCGGACGAAGTGAAAGAGCTGGCCGGCAGAGGCACCGCGGAAGCCGTAGATGGACTGGTTGGGATCCCCTACTGCGGTGACCGCGTGGCCGTCACCGAACAGCCGGGAGAAGAGGACGAGCTGGGCATGGGAGGTGTCCTGGAATTCGTCGAGTAACACCACCTTGTACCGCTGGCGTTCGGTTTCCGCGGCGACTGGGACCTCGTTGGCGACGCGGGCGGCGAGGGCTACGAGGTCGCCGAAGTCCAGTGCGCCCCGGGCGCGCTTGGCGTCCGTGTAGCGGCCCACCATTTCCGCAACACTCGCCCGCGTGCGCAACAGGCCGCTCAGCTCGCCGACGGCCTGGCTGGGATTCCTTTTGGCAGTGGCGAGGTAGGGCAGCCCCTCGAACTCGGCGACCCGCTCCAGCAGCCAGCCGCGGACTGCGGCGGGGTCCTGGAGGTGCTCCGCGCACTCGCTGGCGAGCTGGATGACTGCCTTGACCAGTGTCGATTTGGCGGAGCGGAAGTGCTCATACTCGCCGTCGAAGGCCTCCACGACCTCGCTCGCCAGCTGGAAGGACTGGGCGCCGCCCAGCAGGACGACATCGCGTTCGACGCCGAGCCGGAGGCCGTAGTCGGACACGATTCCACTGGCATAGGAATGGTAAGTGGAGACTTTGGGTTCGAGCGCGTCGGAACTAAGCTGCCCGGCGGGAAACATCTGATTCTGGGTGTCGGCTCCGGCGATGCGTTGCAGCGCGGCCAGCTTGGCGCGGATCCGGGTGGCAAGCTCACCGGCTGCCTTCCGGGTAAAGGTCACGCCGAGGACTTCCTCAGGCCGGACCCAGCCGTTGGCGACAAGCCACACCACACGGTCGGCCATCGTGGCGGTCTTGCCTGAGCCGGCGCCGGCGATGACAAGCCGGGGTTCGAGCGGCGAAGAAATGATGTGCGACTGTTCGGCGGTAGGGCTGTTCTTCTCCCCCAGTAGAGCGGACAGCTCCTCAGGAGTGAACCTGGGGGCGGGAAGGGCTGCGGGACGTGTTATTTCGGGGCTCATTCTGTTACCTGCTTTCCCCGCAGGCACAGCGGGCAGACTTCAGGAAGGCGGCAGCCGTGGCCACCGTGGCCACCCTTGGACGGATCGTGGCGTGCCTCGAAGGTGCTCCCGGACATGACATGTGCTGCGTCGCCCACCATGTCCAGGGCCCAGTTTTCCGCGGGGTCCAGCGGCGGCTGGGCCTGGATGCCGGGACTCTTGGTGGTGGTGCCGAGCTGGGCGAGGACAGCCCCGCCGGGCAGGGGCGGCGGGCCGTCGTCGGGTCCGGCGAAACCCCCGGCCAGCACGGCGGCCTGGTAGGCCCCCAGCTGCGGGTGCCGATCGAGGTCGGCCTTGCCGGGCTGCCGCTTGCCGGTCTTGAGGTCCACCACGACGAGCCGGCCCTCGGCGTCGATCTCCAGCCGGTCCACCTGGCCACGCAGCACCGCTTGGCGGCCCGGCCAGGATTCACCGTCGGCGCCGGTGTCCGCGCTCGTGTTTCCGCTGGGAGCCGTTAGATCCGGGAGCTTGACTTCGAAATCGACCTCGACGCCGACCAGCGACCGGCCTTCGCTGCGCATGACCAGCACGTACTGGGCGAGTTTGCGGACCATTGTTTCGGCGCGCTGGAAGTCCAGCTTGCCTTCCCAGTTGTCTTTCATTCCGAGCGCCGGCCAGCGGCGGACGAGTTCCGCGACGTATTCGCCGCCGGAGGCATCGGGGAGGTCCTGGGCGATGGCGTGGACCAGGGTGCCCAAGCTCCGGGCAAAGTCGGTGGCGGCTTCTCCGCCGGCGGCCTGGACAAACCAGTCCAGTGGCGACTTCTGCACGGTTTCCACCTTTGACGGCGAGACGTAAACGGTGCCGCCGGGCGGAACGACGGGTTCGTCTGTGGACAGCGGTGCCAGGCCCCACCAGCTTCCGGGATGCGCGCCGGGCACGGGCGGTTCTGCCGCAGCCAGGGCGCCGAGTACGGTGCTGGCCTCGAGTGCCTCGGGGGTGCCGGCGTCCAGCTGGGCGTACTGGCGCAGTTCGGCGACGAGGGCACGCAGGGTGAGCGGGCGCTCCACCGGTGTGAAGCCGCGCCGGTCCTGGTTCGGGCCCAGCGGCGCCACGTAATCCAGGAACGATGACGGCTGGTCGTCCTCGGAGGACACGGCGGTACAGATCAGCACCTGCTTGGCCCGGGACGCTGCGGTGGAGAAGCTGCGCAACTCGTCGTAACGGATTTCGCGCAGCCTGCTGAGCGGGTCCAGTTGCAGCGCGTACTCCACGCCGTGCTCCACGGCGTCCGCAAACAACGTGCTGCCGAGCAGCTCGCCGCGGAGCCTGGTATTGGGCCACACGCCTTCCTGCAGGCCGGGAACGATGACGACGGGCCACTCCCTGCCGGCGGCGCTGGCAGGTGTCATGAGTTCGACAGCGTCCTCCAGCTGGGCCCGTGCGGCGAGGGTGTCCATGGGGAGTTCCTGGCTGAGAAGGTACTCAAGGAACTGTTCGGGTCCGGAGCCGGGCAACTGATCGACATAGCGCTCGGCAGTATGGAAGAGGGCCATCATGGCGTCCAGGTCACGGTCTGCCCGGGCACCCGAGGGTCCTCCTGCCAGGGCCGCCTCGGTCCAGCGTGAGGCCAGTCCGGTGGATTTCCAGAGCGCCCACAGCACCGTTTCGGCGTTGCCACCCGGGGCCTGGGCAGCGTCCCGGCCGGACTTGATCATGCGGGCAATCCGGCGCGCGGAATGCCCTTCGATGCCGAGAGTGGCCAGGGCCCCCGGTTCCAGCAGCGCCTCGACGAGGAGCACGTCACTGGTGCGGCCGCCGCCGCCGAGGAGCTCCTCCCGGCGCAGCGACTGGCGCAGGCGCCGCAGCTCAATGGCGGTTGCCCCGCCGATCCGCGAGGTCAGCAGCGCCACGGCCGCCTCCGGGCCCAGCACCGCCGGGTCCAGAGCCACGGCGAAGGCATCAAGCAGGGGCCGGACGGCGACCTCGTCACGGACGGCGGATTCGGCCACGGGGATCCGGACCGGGATGCCCTGCCCGGCGAGGTAACGCTGCAGCTGGCTGAGCTGGCCGCCGTTGCGCACGATCACGGCGATATCCCCGAGTTCGCGGCCGTCCTGCAGCTGGGCTTCCAGGATCCGTTGCGCCACGTAGCGCAACTCGTGCACCGGTGAGGGCAACAGGTGCGCTTCGACGGATCCATCGACGGTGCGCGCGGGTTGCTTCCCTTCCAGGAACTGGTCCCCGTCCTGCGGCTGCTCCCTTTCCTGCGGCTGCTCCCTTTCCTGCGGCTGCTCCCTTTCCTGCGGCTGCTCCAGCCTGCGCGCGGCCTGGCCGCCGGCGCGGCTGGAAATCCGGCTTGCGACGGCGAGCCAAGCCTCCGCGACCGCGGGGGCGTGCCGGTGGGCGGTCCGGAGTGGCCGCTCGAGGACGCCGCCCCCGGCCGGGGCAAGCAACCGCGGAAGCTCCGCGACGAGGTCCGGGCGGGCACCACGGAACCCCTGGACCACGGTATCCGGTGATGACGTGATCAGGGCCTCCTTGCCCGCGGCGATGTCCGCGAGCAGTTCAAAGACTGCCGGGTTGGCCTCCTGCATGTCATCGACCAGGATCAGCTGGAGCCGATCGCGTTCAGCAGCGAGGAAGTCCGGCTCGTCCTGGAAGATCTGCCGGGCTGCGGTGATGATGCCGGCTGGATCGAAGGATTCCGGCATCCGCAAATCCAGCACATCGCGGTACTCCGCGTACAGCGCGGCGGCGGCGACCCAGTCCGGCCGGCGGCACCGCCGTGCCAGGACCACAAGGTCCTCGGCGGTCCGTCCGGACTCGATGATCCGGTCGAAGAGCTGGCGGACTTCCTGCCGGAACCCCCGGGTCTGCAGGGCAGCGCCCAGGTCTTCCGGCCAGGGCAGCTCGAGTCCGGGCTGGGCGTGGCCTTCGAGGAGTTCCTTGATGATGAGGTCTTGTTCCGGACCCGATAACAGCTTCGGCGGGCGCGGCAACGGCAGGATCCCCTCCGCCTTGGCGCGGCGGATCAGGTCGAAGGCGTACGACGCCCAAGTGCGTGCCGGCGTCGTACTTAGACTGCGGTCCAGGCGCGCGGTAAAGCGGTCCCGGAGCGAGTCGGCGGCAAGCCGGTTCGGGGCGAGGATGAGCATGCGTTCGGGATCGAGCCCGTCCCGCTGTGCGCGCCGGACGGCGGCCTCAACGAGCACCGTCGACTTGCCGGTTCCCGGCGCACCGGGGATAAGGACCGGGCCGGAGCCGTGCGGGACGTCGACGGCGGCGAGTTGGTCCGCCGTCAGCACGGGAACCGCGTTGTGCAGTTCGCGAGGCGGAAGGAGGCGGAGGCTGGTTGTGGGCGGGCGGGACTCGGTGTTCCTGCTCGGAACGTTCTTGCCAGGAGTGTTCTTGCCCGGAGTGTTCTTGCCCGGAGTGTTCTTGCTCGGAGTGTTCTTGCCGGGAATGTTCTTGCTCGGAATACTCACACAGTCATTTCATCATCGGGGACCGACAGTTTTCGGGACGTGCGTTCGAGCCGTTCGGCTACCGCGTCAATCCGGTCGAATTCACCGTCCGTCGGCGCCCACCGCGCGGTCATCAGATCCACCCGCCAGCGCCCGTCACCGTGGTGAAGGTACCCGGCATAGTTCCCCAGCAGGGGGGTGCCTTCCAGGATGTACCGGGTGAGGGCCTCACGTTCGTGCCCGGGCGGCGCGTCGCCGCTGGCCTTCAGGACCCGCCACCAGGAAACTGCACTGCCGTGGTGGCTCATCACGGAGCCGACCTGCCGGGCACCGCCTGTACCGAGAAGCTCTGCGACGTCACCGTATGCCACTGCGGCGCCTGCGGGGATCAGCGCGACCACGTCCAGCACCGCCTCCACATACGCCAACTTCATGGCTCAAGCCTACCGGCCGGGTGGCGACACAAACTTGTCTGTGGCAGCAGGTAGCGTTGCAGCATGAGCACTTGGAATTCCCTCCCCCGCGCAGCCTTCGACCTCGAAACTACCGGCCGGAACTCCCGCGCCGCGCGGATTGTCACGGCATCCATCACCGTGGTGGACTCCGACGGCGGCATCATCCAGGAGCACGAGTGGCTCGCCGATCCGGGGGTTGAGATCCCCTCCGAGGCCAGTGACATCCACGGCGTCACCACGGAACGGGCCCGCAACGAAGGCCGCCCCGCCGCCGACGTGACGCGGGAGGTCGCCGCGGTGCTCCAGGAGCTTTTCGACACCGGCGTTCCGGTGATCGCCTTCAACGCCAGCTACGACTTCACCGTGCTCGCCGCCGAGTCGGCCCGCTACGGCGTGCCACAGCTGACGCGTTTCCCCGTACTTGATCCTTACATCATGAACAAGCAAGTGGACCGGTACCGCAAGGGCAAGCGCACCCTGACGGCTCTTTGCGAGGAATACGGGGTGGACCTGGACAATGCCCACACCTCGGCCGCCGATGCCCTGGCCACCCTGCGCATGCTCGATGCCATGGCCGGGAAGTTTCCCAAGCTCCGGATGCCGGCCACCCATTTGCACCAGTTGCAGATCGAGTGGGCCTCTGCTCAGGCAACCGACTTCCAGACGTACCTTCGCAAGACCAAGCCTGCCGCCGTGATCGAGGGCGACTGGCCGGTGCTGCCGCCCGAGGATGCCAGCCGCGGAGATTTCTAAGACCTGTCTTAATACGACACGTTTCGTCGCGGGATGCCGTAAATAGACCGTCCTGGTCCCCTTCTCCAGCGATTGCGATGGACGTCACATGCCGGGAGGCCGGTCAGGGCAACAACGACGCGCGCGATTCGTTCCGCCGGACCCGGGCTAAGCGCCTCAGCTGGCGGGTGAGCCAGCGTGTACCGCGACGAAAATTCTCTTCATGCACTTTTGACTGCGCGGAAATTCGAGTTGAATCGGGTCCGGGGTCGGATGCCACAATTATATTTCGCGGCTTACCTGCCCTCTGGGCTTTTCAAGCCCTGGCCGGAGCGAGATGCATCGTCTCTCCGCGGCCCCTTTACCTTTCGACGAAAGTGATTCGCGTGATGAAATCCAAAGCCAAGAAGTGGCTGACTACTTTTCCTGTGGCGATTGCAGTAGCCGTCTCCCTGGCGGCCTGCGGCGGCGGATCCGGCCAGCCGTCAGCGTCCCCCACCGATGCCCTCGCCGGCAGCGACCAGACCTCGCTGGACAAGTACACCACCAAGGACGTCACCCCGGTGGACAAGGTCGAGAAGTCCAACCTGGGCCTCATCAGCGAGGGCACTCTTACCGTCGGAACGCTGTCCGACGCCCCGCCGAACATCTTCATTGATTCCTCCGGAAAATTCACCGGCTACGACAATGAACTGTTGAGGGCCATCGCGGACAAGCTGGACCTCAAGGTCGAGTTCAAATCCACCGGCTTCGCTTCCCTGCTCTCACAGGTCCAGAACAAGCAGTTCGACCTCGGCTCCTCCTCGATCTCCACAACGGACGCACGCCGCAAGACCGTGGGATTCACCAATGGTTACGACTTCGGCTACATGGCGGTTGTTGCCAAAAAGGACGACAAAATCAAGGGGTTCGCGGACCTGACGAAGGACACCCGCATCGCCGTCGTCCAGGGGACTGTGCAGGACGACTACGTCACCAACACCCTGCAGATCGAGCCTGTCCGCTTTGAGGACTACAACACCGCCTACGCCAACCTGAAAAACGGCCAGGTGGACGCCTGGGTGGCCCCCTCACAGCAGGCTACCGGCCAGGTCAAGGAAGGCGACGGAACCGTCATCGCCGAGTCCGTCGTGAACACCCAGAACTTCACCGCCTACGCCGTGAACTCGGAGAACCAGCCGCTCATCGATGCCCTTAATTCAGGCCTCGACGCGGTCATTGCCGATGGAACGTGGTCCAAATTGACCAAGGAATGGTACCCGGACCGCGAGACCCCGGCCACGTGGTCCCCGGGTTCCAAGGCTGTCACCGTCCCGAAGTCCTAGTCCATGGATGCACTCGATCAACTCCTGAAGACCTTCTTTGACTGGGAGGCTATGGCATCAGTCATCCCGAAGATGGTAACTGTCGGCCTGCCCAACACCCTCCTTCTGGCGGTTTCCTCGGGCGTGCTCGGGTGCATCCTGGGCATGATCCTGGCCGTCATGGGCACGTCCCGGATCACCGCCCTTCGCTGGCTTTCCCGGATTTACACGGACATCTTCCGGGGCGTCCCCGCGATTGTGGTCATCCTGCTCATTGGAATCGGGCTCGGACCTCTGGTCCGGTTGACGACCGGATCCACCAACCCGTTTCCGCTCGCCATTTTCGCCTTGACGCTCATGGCAGCGGCTTACATTGGCGAGATCTTCCGCTCAGGCATTCAGAGCGTGGAGAAGGGACAAATGGAGGCATCCCGGGCGCTGGGATTCAGCTACGGATCTTCGATGCGCCTCGTGGTGATTCCGCAGGGGATCCGCCGGGTGCTCCCGGCCCTGGTCAACCAGTTCATCTCGTTGATCAAGGACTCGTCCCTGGTCTACCTGTTGGGCCTGCTGGCCAGCCAGCGCGAGATCTTCCGCATCGGCAACGATGCCGCAGCCAACACCGGGAATCTCTCGCCGTTGATCGCCGCGGCCTTCATGTACCTGATTCTGACCGTTCCGCTCACCCACTTGGTCAACTACATCGATAACCGCCTGCGCACGGGCCGTCCGGAGAAAAAGCAGCCTGACGACGCCGCAGCCCTGATCGGGAAGGGAGCACAGCCATGAGTGAATTCGCCTCAGGTTCGCTGACCGGCAAGAACCTGCACCTGTCCTTTGGCTCCAACCATGTCCTCCGCGGTATCGACCTTCAGGTTGAAAAGGGCACCACCGCTTCGGTGATCGGTCCGTCCGGCTCCGGCAAGTCAACGCTCCTCCGGGTGATGAACCGCCTGATCGAACCGGATAAGGGTGACATCCTGCTGGATGGACGGTCAGTACTCCAGGACAACCCGGATGAATTGCGCCAGCGCATCGGCATGGTGTTCCAGCAGTTCAACCTATTTCCGCACAAGACCGTGGTGGACAACGTCTCCCTCGCGCTGCGCAAACTGCGCAAACTTCCGGCAGAACAGGCCCGGGCCGAAGCTTTGGAACAGCTCGACCTCGTTGGGCTCAAACACAAAGCAGACGCCCGGCCAGCCAATCTGTCCGGCGGCCAGCAGCAGCGCGTGGCAATCGCGCGGGCGCTGGCCATGAAGCCGGAAGTGATGTTCTTTGACGAGGCCACCTCCGCTCTTGATCCGGAGCTCGTCAAGGGCGTGCTGTCGCTAATGGCCGATCTCGCCAAGGGCGGCATGACCATGGTTGTGGTCACGCACGAGATGGGCTTCTCCCGCAACGTCTCGGACACCGTGACGTTCATGGATGCCGGTGTCGTCGTGGAGTCCGGTCCGCCGGAGCAGCTCTTCACGAACCCGCGGACGGAACGGCTCCAGGGCTTCCTGTCGGACGTCCTCTAGGCCGCTGACAAACAACCTTAACCACGTTGGGCACCCGCCGCTGCGGGTGCCCAACGTGTTTTAACGACCGCGCCGGAACGGCTACGGCTTCAAGAGCCGATTGTTGCAGCGCCGGGTTACGCCGTTGCGGCGGCCGCAGCCTTGGCGGCAGCGGGCAGGGCGTCGAAGATCCTGTTCATGGCAGCGTCGTCGTGCGCGGCGGAGAGGAACCAGGCCTCGAAGACCGACGGCGGCAGGTACACCCCCGAGTCCAGCATGGAGTGGAAGAAGGGCGCGTAGCGGAATACTTCCTGGCCCTGGGCGTCGTCGTAGTTGTGCACGCCCCTGGCGGAGGTGCCGAACGCCACGGAGAACAGGTTCCCGGCACGCTGGATCGAGTGGTCCACCCCGGCCGCGTCCAGCGCCCCGGACAGGGCGGTGGAGAGCTCCAGGGAGCGGGCATCGACGAAGGCGTAGACCTCGGCGGTGGCGTGGGTCAGCGTTGCGACGCCGGCAGCCATCGCCACGGGATTGCCGGAGAGCGTCCCGGCCTGGTAAACCGGCCCCAGTGGAGCGAGGTAGTCCATGACCTCGGCGCGCCCGGCGAGGGCCGCCGTCGGCATCCCGCCGCCAATGACCTTGCCGAACGTCAGCAGGTCCGGGGTCCAGGGCTCCGCGGCGTCGGCTGAGCCGCCGGTGAGTCCCCAGTAGCCCGCGTATCCCGTCCGGAAGCCGGTGAGGACTTCATCGAGGATCAGCAGGGCACCGTGCTCCCGGGTGATGCGTGACAACCCGGCGTTGAAGCCCTCGCCCGGCGTGACGACGCCCATGTTGGCCGGCGCCGCCTCGGTAATGACGGCGGCGATGTGGTCCCCGTGTTTTGCGAAGGCGGCCTCGACAGCGGCGAGGTCGTTGTAGGGCAGCACCAGAGTTTCAGCGGCTGTGGCGGCGGTGACGCCGGCGGAGCCCGGCAGCGCGAGCGTGGCCAGACCGGAGCCGGCAGCGGCGAGCAGCCCGTCGAGGTGGCCGTGGTAGCAGCCGGCAAATTTGATGATGAGGTTCCGGCCGGTGAAGCCACGGGCCAGCCGGACGGCGGTCATGGTCGCCTCGGTGCCGGTGGAGACCATGCGGACGCGTTCGGCGGCCGGAACGCGTTCCTGGACAATCGCGGCGAGGTTGGCCTCGTCCGGCGTCGATGCGCCGAAGGACAGTCCGCGGTCGACGGCGGCGTGCACGGCGGCGAGGACGGCCGGATGGGCATGGCCCAGCAACGCCGGGCCCCAGGAGCAGACCAGGTCCACATACTCCGCGCCGTCGGCATCGGTCAGGTAGGGGCCGGCGGCGGAGACCATGAACCGCGGGGTCCCGCCGACGGAGCCGAACGCACGGACCGGCGAGTTGACGCCGCCCGGCATGAGCTTGCGGGCGCGGTCGAAAAGTTCCTCGTTGCGAGGGTGGCTGGAAGTCATGGATCCTATCCTTTCAGTTCTGCGGTACGCCGGCGGCCAGCAGGGCAGCCACCCGGGGGGCCACCTCCGTGCCGAACAGCTCAATGGAGCGCATCATCGCTGTGTGCGGCAGGGTGCCGTTGCTGTACTTAAGGTCGAACCGGTCTACGCCGAGGTTATTTTTCAGCAGGGCGATCTTCGCAGCGACGGTCTCCGAGGACCCCACGTACAGGGCACCCTCCGGGGTGCACAGGGCGTCAAACTCGGCCCGGTTGCCCGGGCCCCAGCCGCGCTCGGCGCCGATCTGGTTGCGCTGGCCGAGCCAGTGGGGGAAGAATTCTTCCCGGGCTTCCTCGTCCGTGGCAGCAACGTGGCCCGGCGAATGAGTGGCGATCTGCTGCATCGGGTGGCCGTATTTCGCCATCGCTTCGCGGTAGAGGTTGGCCAACGGCGCGAAGGACTTCGGCTGTCCGCCGATGATGGCGAAGATGATCGGATAACCGTATTCGGCGCAGCGCAGCACCGATTCGGGTGTTCCGCCGACGCCGATCCAGGCGGGCAGCAGGTGGTGTTCGAGCGGCGGGTAGGCGCTGAGGCCGCTGATGGGCGGCCGGGTCCGGCCTTCCCAGTGAATAGGCTCCTGGGCCCGGGCCTTGTCGAAGAGCTCAAGCTTCTCCTCGAACAGGACCTCGTAGTCGGCCAGGTTGAGTCCGAAAAGCGGGAAGGACTCCACGAAGGAGCCCCGGCCAAGCATGATCTCGGCCCGGCCGTTGGAGATGGCGTCCACGGTGGAAAAGCGCTGGAAGACGCGGATGGGGTCATCGGAGCTCAGGACCGTCACGGCTGAGCCGAGCCGGATGTGTTTGGTCCGGGCGGCCGCGGCGGCGAGAAACACCTCGGGAGCGGAGACCGCGAAGTCGCGACGGTGATGCTCCCCCACCCCGAAGGCATGCAGAGCCACCTGATCAGCGAGTTCAGCCTGTTCCAGCAGTTGGCGCAGCACCTGTGCGTGTGGAACCGGGTGCCCGTCGGGGAAGACCCCGACGTCGCCGAAGGTGTTAAGGCCCAGCAGGACGCGATCCGGGCCCACGGGGGCGGTGGGGTTCGATTCGGAGGCTGGATCCGGCGTTGTCATCGAGTGCATCAGGACTCCTTCAGCCAGCCGGCGAGTTCGCTGGCCCAGTACGTGAGGACCATGTTGGCTCCGGCACGCTTGATGCCCAGCACCGATTCGGTGATCGCGGCCTGCCGGTCGATCCAGCCGTTCGCCGCAGCGGCCTCGATCATGGAGTACTCACCGGAGATCTGATAGGCGGCCACCGGTACGGGACTCATGGCAGCGACGTCGGCCAGAATATCCAGGTAACTCATGGCCGGCTTGACCATGACCATGTCGGCGCCTTCAGCGAGGTCCAGTTCGACTTCCAGGAGCGCTTCGCGGCGGTTCGCAGCGTCCATTTGGTAGGTGCGCCGGTCGCCGGTGAGCTGCGAATCGACGGCCTCACGGAACGGGCCGTAGAACGCCGAGGCGTATTTCGCGGCATAGGCGACGACGGCGGTGGTGGCGTGGCCGGCGTCCTCAAGGGCCTGACGGATTACTGCGATTTGGCCGTCCATCATTCCGGACGGGCCGAGGACGTGGGCTCCGGCCTCGGCCTGGGCCACTGCCATCCGGCCGTAGATTTCCAGGGTGGCGTCGTTGTCCACGTAGCCGTGGGCGTCCAGGACCCCGCAGTGCCCGTGGTCGGTGAATTCATCGAGGCAGACGTCGCTCATGATGACCAGTTCGTCGCCCACCTCGGCCCGGACGTCGCGGATCGCTTTGTTCAGGACGCCGTCGGGGTCCAGCGAGGCGGCGCCGGTGGCGTCGCGGACCGCGGGGATTCCGAAGAGCATGATGCCGCCGACGCCGAGCTCCACGGCCTCGCGCGCGGCGCGCTTGAGGCTGTCGGTGGTGTGTTGCTGCACGCCGGGCATCGAGGCGATCGGGTTCGGCTCGGCCAGGCCTTCACGGATGAAGGCGGGAAGGATCAATTCCGAGGCGGAGAGTCGGTATTCGGCCGTCAGCTGGCGCATGGCCGGGGTGGTGCGAAGCCGGCGGGGACGATGGGTGGGAAAGCTCATGGGGTGTCCTTTGCAGGGGGCTCGGTGACTGGCTGATGATGGGGTGACGGCTGGCGTGCCAGGGACCGCACGACGGCGGCCACCAGCCCGGAAGCGGTTGGCTTCTCCGCGACGGCCGCCACTGTGAGGCCAAGGAACTCCGCTTCGGCGGCGGTGGACCGTCCGATGGCGACGAACCGGCAGCCGCCCAGCGGGGCCAGATCCGCGTGGATGCGCCGGGCGGCACTTGGGGAGGCAGCGACGACGGCATCGAGCCGGCCGGTGCTGATTTCAATTCGCGCCTGGGCCGGGGTGAGGACGACGGCGTCATTTTCCGGGTCCGCCCCGCACGGCAGCTGCGCTGGCAGGGCGGCAGCAAGGCTGCGGCCGGCGTCCGCCGGATAGTCCACGGTGCGGTACGCCGTCACGGCCTGGACGAAGGCGCCTCGTGCCCGAAGCCCGCGGCGGAGCCGGGGGTCCGCGATATCGGCCTGCGGCAGAAGGACGGTGCCCTGGTGCGGGGGCCAGATATCGATCAGTCCGGCGCCGGACTGCTGCCTGGTGGGCGCCAGGTCGACGGCGATGCCCCGGGATTCGAGGAAACGGCGGGTGGCCGGCCCGATGGTGGCGACCAGAAGGCTGCCGGGGAGCCAACTGCTCAGCGTGCTTCCCCGGTCGGCGGCCTTGACCTCGAGCGCCTGGACCGCGGTGACGCTGCTGACCACCAACCAGTTATAAGCACCGGCGCCGAGGGCGTCAAAGGCGACATCCAGCGAGTGCTGGTCGCTGGCGAGCTCGAAGTCGATCAATGGCAACAGCAGCGGCTCGGCGCCGGCGCCGCGCAGGGCGGAGACGAGCTCGGCAGCGCGATCCGGGCTGCGGGCCACGAGGACCTTGGCGCCCGCCGGCGCCCTCATGTCCGCGCCAAGATGGCGCGGCGCCGTTCCGCGGCTCCGTGCCTTTCCAGGAAGTATCGGGATCCCTGGCTCAGGACGCGGCCAGGTCTGCGATGTCGGCTGCGCCGCGGGCCAGCAGGACTTCGGCGAGCTCAATGCCGAGCAGGGTTGCCCCGACCTCGGTGAGTCCGTCCGTGGATTTCTCGTCCCGGACAGTGGCCGTTCCGTCAACGGCGCAGACCACTGCTTCGAGGTGCAACAAGTTGCCCTTTCGTTGGGCGTAGGCGCCCACAGGTGCGGCGCAGCCGGCTTCCAACCGGGCCAGCAGCGCCCGCTCTGCCGTGACTGCCAGCCGGGTATCGGGGTCATCCAGGGCGGCGAGGGCCTGTGCCAGCACACCTTGCGACCCTTCGGTGGAGCCCCCCTTGCGCGGCGCGTCGGCGTAGCGGCATTCGATGGCGAGAGAGCCCTGCCCGGCCGCTGGCAGCATGACCTCGGTCCCAAGGAATTCGCTGACAGCGTCGAGCCGGCCGATCCGCTGCAATCCGGCGGCGGCGAGCACAACGGCGTCGAGGTCGCAGCTTTTGCCGTTGACGACGGCGTCGGTGCTGTTCCCGGGCAAGCCGGGGACCCGCCCGAGCCGGGTGTCCACGTTGCCGCGGATATCGCGGATGTCCAGGTCCGGACGGGCGGCCCGGAGCTGGGCGGCGCGCCGCGGCGAGCCGGTGCCGACAGTGGCTCCAGCGGGCAGGTCCGCGAGCTTGAGTCCGTCGCGGGCGCACAGCACGTCACGGACGTCTACCCGCTTGGGTGTAGCCGCGAGTGTCAGCCCGAGAGCCGCCCCGGTAGGGAGGTCCTTGAGCGAGTGCACGGCGACGTCGCATTTATCCTGCAGCAGGGCATCGCGAAGGGCGGCGACGAAGACGCCGGTGCCGCCCATCTGGGACAGGGATCCGGTGAGGACGTCGCCGTCGGTCCGGATGTGGACCAGTTCCACCGGGAAGCCGCCGACGGCGGTCAGCTGGTCCGCGGTCTGTTGGGTCTGGGTGAGCGCCAGCTTGCTGGCGCGGGTACCGATCCGCACGCTCACGGTGTGTCCTGATCCGCCGCCGACGCGGTGGTGGCAGCGGCGGTCGCCGGGTAGGGGTCATGGCCGGTGCCGATGGTGGTATCGGCTCCCGCGATAGTGGGCTTCTCGCCGCGGAAGTTGGCGCAGCAGCCCGGGCGGCAGACGTCGTACCAGGGCCCGAGTTTGGTCAGGTGCGGGCGGTCGGCGATATTGTTCGTTGCAGTCCGTTCGCTGATCAGGTCCACGAGTCCGGCGACGAACTTGCGGTGCGTACCCGGCGTGGGGACGCGGGTTGCAGCAACACCCAGGTTTGCGCAGGTTTCCAGGGCCTCGGTGTCGAGGTCCCAAACTACTTCCATGTGGTCGCTGACGAATCCCAGCGGCACGATCACAATGCCTTTGACGCCCTGGCCGGCCAATTCTTCGATGGCGTCGTTGATATCAGGTTCAAGCCACGGCACGTGCGGGGCGCCGGAGCGGGACTGGTAGACAAGGGTCCACGGTGCGGTGTCACCGGTGGCGGCTTCCACCCGGCGGATGACTTCAGTGCCGGAGGCGAGGTGCTGGGCCACATAGGCGGAGTCCTCATCAAAGTGGCGCGGTTCGCCCTCGGAACGGCCGGCGGCTTCGGCGTCGCGGGTGGGGATCGAGTGGGTCGCGAACAGGATGTGCACCGGCGCGTCCGGGGTGCCTGCGGCGGCCAGCTGGGCGCGGACGTCGGCCAGGCCGGCGGCGGTGCCCTCGACGAACGGCTCCACGAAGCCGGGGTGGTCGAAGTACTGGCGGACCTTGTCCACCTCAAGCTTGCCGTCGAGACCGGTGTCCGTCAGGGCGATGCCGATGTCCTCGCGGTACTGGCGGCAGCTGGAATAGCAGGAGTAGGCGCTGGTGGTGATCATCAGGACTTTGCGATGCCCGGCGTCGTACATGTCCTGGAGGGTCTGCGGGATGTACGGCGCCCAGTTGCGGTTGCCCCAGAAGACCGGGAGTTCGATTCCGCGGGTGGCGAGTTCGGACTCAATGCCGGCCTTGAGCTCCCGGTTCTGGGCGTTGATCGGACTGATCCCGCCGTTGGCGCGGTAGTGGTGCGATACCTCTTCGAGGCGCTCGTCCGGGATGCCCCGGCCGCGGGTGACGTTGCGCAGGAACGGAAGGACGTCATCCTGACCTTCCGGGCCGCCGAAGGAGGCCAGGAGCACGGCGTCGTAGGCCTTGGGGGCCATCCGGCCCGCCTGGGTGACCTCGTTGACGGCGGTGTGGGCGTCTTGGGGATTCAGCGGACTCATGAGAGGACCTCGGCGATCTCGGCTGCGTTGACCCGGCGGCCGGTGTAGAACGGGACTTCTTCGCGGACGTGGTGGCGGGCTTCAGTGGCGCGCAAATGGCGCATCAGGTCCACGAGGTCCACGAGTTCGGGGGCTTCCAGGCCGAGGATCCATTCCCAGTCGCCAAGGGCGAAGGAGGACACCGTGTTGGCGATGACCTGCGGGAAGTCCCGGCCCAGCAGGCCGTGGTCCCGGAGCATTGCGCCACGTTCGGCGTCGGGGAGCAGGTACCACTCGTAAGAACGGACAAACGGGTAGACGCAGAGCCACTCTGCCGGTTCCACGCCGCGGGAGAAAGCGGGAGTGTGGCTCTTGGCGAACTCGGCCTCCCGGTGCACGCCCATGGCGGACCACGCGATATCGGTGCCGGTGAACAGTTTGCTGCGGCGAATGTCCCGGACGGCTCGCTGGAGGGCTTCGGGCTCGGAACCATGCAGCCAGACCATGATGTCCGCGTCGGCTCGCATCCCCGAGACGTCGTAGCTGCCGCGGTGGACTACGCCGGCTTCCGCCAGGCGGGCCGTGAGCGCCTCGAATTCCCCGGCAGCCTCGCTGCTGCGGAGAACGCCGGCGGTCCGCTTGAAAACCGTCCAGAGTGTGAAGAACTGCTCGCCTGATTCTTCGCTGGCTGATGCAGTTTTAGTGACAGTTTCGGCAGAAGTGTGGCTCATAGATACCAGTCTGCCCCCTTGCTCCTGCTAAGTCGAAATCACGCACTTCTACAAGCCGTAGAAGTGCTTTATTTCACATTCGAGCCGGTGTGAGCCGCTGGGATTACACTGCCCGGCAGGCAGCGGCCGGGCAGCCGGCACCCTTCAGGCGATCAGGCGCCGGACCTGGTTCGGCGTATCAGCGACGATCGCGGCCAGGCCGTTGCCGGACAGCCATCCACCCACCACGGCCAGCGTGCCGTCCGCCGCGCAGATACGGCGAACCTCGGCGACCCGGCGCTTGTGCCCCAGCGATGCGAAGGGCAGGGCGCCGCCCCAGCGCACCACATCCCAGTCGATGACATCCCCGGCGGTGAGCGGAACGGACAGCAGCTCTGAGGCGTCCTGCAGCGCGGCCAGGAACAGTTCTGCCTCGGAGCCGGGCTCGGGCCGAGCCGTGGCTCCGTGCCGGGCATCTCCGCGTCCATAGGAGAGCCGGACGACGTGGGTTCCGGGACCGGTCTGGTCCAGCAGCCACTGCCACTTGGCGGTCGCATGGGTAAGGGCTTTGGCCTGGATCCCCAGGCTTTGCGGTGCGACCAGGACACCGGTGCCGCGCGGCCGGGCGTCGAGCCGGGGCAGGTCCACCACGAGGGTGACGAGGCTGACGTCGGGTCCGGCCTCGGGGCGGAGGCCGGCAAGTTCCGGCAGGGCGCCGGACAGCAGCCCGACGGCGGCCGGGCCGTCCACGGCGACAACCAGCAGCCCGGCGTCGCGCGCTGTGTCTCCGGAGGTGACCCGCCAGCCGTCGGCGGTCCGCTCCACCGAGTCGGCCTTGGTGCCATTGAGCAGCGTCACGCCCCCGCGCCGGGCCTCGGTCAGCAGGGCGGTGATGAGGGTGTGCATCCCGCCGCGCAGCCCGGCGACGGCGGATCCAGCCTTTTGCAGTGCCGGCGGCGCGGCGCCCTCTCCCCCGGCGCCGCCGGCCCGGGCGCCGCGCCGTTGCGCAGCGACGGCGGCGGCGAGGGAGCCATGTTCCTTGATGCCGGAGCGCAGGCCCGGTGCCACCATGTCGACGTCGAGGACGTCCGGATCCGCGGAGTGGACCCCGCCGACGACTGGGGCCACCAGCCGTTCCAGTACTCTGCGACCCATCCGGGTGCGGACCAGAGCCGACACGCTCGTGGCCTCTGCCGTGGTGCCGATGTTGGCTGGCAGGAGCTTGTCGAGCGATGCCCGGAGCGTTCCGGAAAGGCCGAGGGTGCGGCGGACTTCCGGATCCCAAGGGTTCGCCGGAATGCCGAGAACTCCGGTGCGGGGCAGTTCGCGTGGGCCCTCGGGCAGCTGGACCCAGGCCCCGCCCGGCTGCGGTGCGACGATCTGGGCGGCGAGACCCAACTCGGTGGCGAGGTCTGCGACGGCGGAGGAACGGGTCGCGAAGGACTCGGCACCGCTGTCCAGGGTCAGGCCGGCCACAACGTGGCTGCCGACGCAGCCGCCCCAGGCTTCGGAGGCCTCTAGCACCGTGGTGCGGATGCCTGCCCTGGCCAGAGCCCGGGCCGCGAGCAGGCCGGAGATGCCACCACCCACTACCACCGCGGTCTGCGGTGCATTCTCCGCAGCGCCGCCGCGGGGTGCCTCCATGCGCCTACTCCGGGGAAATCGAGTGGATGAGTTCGACGACGCGCGTGAGCACGGCCGCATCCGTTTCCGGCGGCACGCCGTGACCCAGGTTCAGCACGTGGCCGGGGGCCGCGGCGCCCGCCGCGATCACCGCCCGGACGTGGGCTTCCAGAACCTCCCAGGGTGCGGACAAGAGTGCCGGGTCGATGTTGCCCTGCAGCGGCACCGTGCCACCCAACCGGCGGTTGGCTTCATCGAGCGGCAACCGGTAGTCCACCCCGACAACGTCGACACCGACGTCGCGCATGGCAACAAGCAGTTCCGAGGTCCCGGTGCCGAAGTGGATCAGCGGGGCACCGAGGTTCCGGACGTGGTCCAAGGCACGCGCGGAGGCTGGAGCGACGAATTTCTTGTAGTCGGCCAGGCCCAGAGAACCGGCCCAGGAGTCGAACAGCTGGCCGGCGGAGGCTCCCGCTGCCAGTTGCGCGCGCAGGAACAACCCCGAGGCGTCCGCTGCCCAGTTTGCCAAGGCCGTCCAGGTCTCCGGGTCGGCGTGCATCATGGTGCGCGGTCCGAGGTGGTCGCGGGAGGGCTTTCCTTCCACCATGTACGCCGCGAGCGTGAAAGGTGCGCCGGCAAAGCCGATCAGCGGGGTCTTGCCCAGCTGCGCCACGGTGAGCCGGACGGCTTCGCGGATGGGCTCAAGGGATTCCCAGGTCAGCTGGGGCAGGGCGGCAACATCGGCTGCCGTGCGGACAGGCTTCTCCAGCACGGGCCCCACGCCTGGAACGATGTCAACGCCGACGCCCGCCAGCTTAAGCGGTATCACGATGTCGGAAAAGAAGATGGCAGCGTCAACGTCGTGGCGGCGCACGGGCTGGAGGGTGATCTCGGACGCCAGCTCGGGGCGCAGGCAGGAATCCAGCATCGCGACCCCCTCGCGTACCTTGAGGTACTCAGGGAGCGAACGGCCGGCCTGGCGCATGAACCACACCGGACGGCGGGAGGGCTTGCCGCCGCGGTAGGCGGTGATGAGCGGCGAATCCGCGGTGCGCCCGTCCATCAACGGGTGCCCTGCGTCGAGGCCGGAGAGATCAGGAGTTGCCGCAGCGCGAGGAGTCATGCCTTTGATTGTGCCGAAAATCGGGCCTAAAAGATAACGCTGGACGCCCGCACACCCACCTACCGGGCGGGTGGTGAGCGGAATCACAGTCGGGCGTGTCCGGTTCCACTGGGGAAATTTGTTCTACGCGGGCACGAAAAAGCTATGCTTGACCTGCTGTGGTTCTATTTTCTCTGGTGGCGACCCACGCCGACATCGACCTCGAGACCGTTGCTCAACTGAGCACCGGTGCTTCAGAGCTCGCCACATCCGCCCTTGCCGGTTCACCGGCCGTGACGGGTGCCATTGTGCTTTCCACCTGCAACCGCTTCGAGATTTACGGTGAGGCCGCCCGCCCGGACGACGTCGAAGACGCCCGCGCGGCCCTTATCGGCCAGCTCAGCGGCTCCACCGGCCTCAACGAACAGCTCGTCGCCCGGTCCTTCAACACCCACACAGGCGCAGACGTCACCCGGCATCTCTTCTCTGTCAGCTCCGGCCTTGACTCTGCCGTCGTTGGTGAGCGCGAAATCGCCGGTCAGGTGCGCCGCGCCCTCATCACGGCCCAGCACGAAGGCACAGCAAGTTCGGGCCTCGTCCGGCTGTTCCAAGCGGCGTCGAAGACCGCCAAGGACGTGGGAGCACAGACCGCACTGGGAGCCCGGGGCCTGTCAGTGGTCTCCGTTGCCTTGGATCTCGCCACCGAGCTTTCCGAGGTTCCGGACTGGTCCACGAAGAAAGTCGTGGTGTTCGGCACCGGGGCCTACGCCGGAGCCACCATGTCGCTGCTGCGTGAGCGGGGCTGCACGGACGTGTCGGTATACTCCTCCTCCGGCCGGGCTGCCGGTTTCGTCAGTACCCGCGGCGGGACCGCACTCGATGGGGAAAGCCTCCCGGCCGCGGTCGCTGCCGCCGACGTCCTGATCGGCTGCAGTGGTGCCGACACCCGCGTCGAGGCTGCGGAGTTGGCCCTGGTGCGGGCGGATTCGCAGCAGCCGTTGATCGCCATCGATCTGGCTCTCACTCACGATTTTGATCCTGCCATCGGCGGGCTCGAGGGCGTGGAACTGCTGACGCTCGAATCCGTTCGGCTGGCCGCCCCGCAGGAGCAGGCCGAATCGCTGGCCCAGGCCAGCACGATTGTGGCTGGTGCGGCCAGCACGTTCGAGCAGGAGCGTGAGGCCCGTTCGGTGGACTCCGCCATCGTCGCGCTCCGCCGGCACACCATGAACGTCCTCGACGCGGAGATGGAAAAGGTCCGGGCCCGCCACGGCTGCACCGCCGCAGCGGAAGAAGTCGAATTCGCGCTCCGCCGGATGGTCAAGCAACTTCTCCACGTTCCCACGGTCCGAGCCCGCGAGCTCGCAAGTAACGGCCAGCAGGAAGACTACGTTGCCGCCCTCGAGGCGCTCTACGGCATCACGGTGGAACAGCCCTCGGTGCCGGCCGCCGTGGCTGAGTGCCCGGTTGACCATCAGACGCTGGGTGGCGCGCGGGAGACCGCTTAAGCAGGCCGTTTCGCTGGGTCTGAGCCGCGGCCGGTCCGGCAATTTTCCAGCGCTGGCCGACGCCGCAGGCATGGCCGGAACTTAGTGCGCGGTTAGACCCATGAAGTGCCAGTTTCGGCCTGCCGTCCTCGGTTCCCTGCCGATGGAGGCACCTACTCAACGAGTGAAACACTTCCACGTGTGGTCCACACACCGCCTCCCTCGCCGCTCTCTTGCGGTTGGATCAGGATTGTCGGTGCCCCGGTTTAGTCTGAAAGTGTGAAGAGCGGGGAAGCTTTGAGCGGGGAGTGCGTGGAGGCGGTGGGTGCCGTCGCCGGTTCTGTTGCGGCGCTTGCCGCGATCTTCGGGGCGGGCCTGTCCGGTGGCGGGCCGGGTTCCGCGGATCCGGGCGGTGCGGGGCGGGACTCAGCGTCTGCCAACGGTGTGGGTGGGGATCCGTTGCGGGACGTCGCGGATGCGTGTCTGGAGGGGTTGGCTGAGGTGGCGCGGTTGGAGGCTGGGGCCGCGGCGGTGAAGGTCAGGTTGACCGGTGAGTATGTCCGGGCCGCGGAGGCGCTGGCCCCGCCGGCGGTTTCGCCGCAGCAGCGCACCGCGTGGGAGATGGCCGTCGTGGCGGAGGTCGCGTGCGTGTTGACGGTCAGCGAACGCGCTGCCGGGGCCTTGATCTGTGAGTCCCGGGCACTGTGCTCGGGGTTGCCGTTGACGCTGGCGGCGTTGCAGGCCGGGGAGTTGTCCTGGCAGCACGCCCGGGTCATGGTCGGGGAGACCACCGGCCTGGACCGGGGAGGGACGGCCGGGCTGGAAGCGCATTTTTTGGATCCCGCGGCGCCTAACCCGGCCCGGGGCTGCCCGGCCGGGGACCTCGTCCCGGGCCGGTTCCGGGCCAAAGCCCGGACCTGGCGCGAACGCCACCACCCGGTCAGTATCGAGGCCCGGCACGCTACCTGCGTCGCGGACCGGCGGGTGGAGTTCAGCCCGGACCGGGACGGCATGGCCTGGTTCTCGGCCTACCTCCCGGCCGTGACCGCGTCCGCGGCCTGGGACCGGGCCACCACCGCCGCGCGCGCCCTCCAGGGCCCGGCGGAGACCAGGACCTTGACCCAGCTCCGCGCCGACATCACCGCGGCCTGGCTCCTGGCGGGCACCACCACCGGCGACGCCGGCGACCCCGGCGCTGCGGGCGGTCCGGGTGCGGGTAGCGGGGGTGTGGGTGCTGCGGGGACATGGGGTGTGCCGTCGCCGCGGGCGCAGGTCCTGATCACCGTCCCCGTCCTGTCCCTGCTGGGCGCCACCGAAGAGCCCGCCACCCTGGACGGCTACGGTCCGATCCCGCCCTCCATGGCCCGGCGCCTGATCGCAGAAGGAGCCGGCTCCTTCCACCGGGTCCTGATCGACCCCCGCGACGGTGCACCCCTGGAGATCGGCCGGAGCAGTTACCGGCTCACCGGAGCCCAGCGGCGCTGGCTGCGGCTCCGGGACGGGAAGTGCCCGTTCCCGGGCTGTAACAACGCCTCCCTGGATAACGAGGCGGACCACCTGCTGGCCTGGGCCGACGGCGGCACGACCGGGATCACGAACCTCGGCCAGCCCTGCCGCAAACACCACCACCTCAAACACGCCTCGGCCTGGACACCCACCGGGGCCAGCAAAGACCACCCGCCCGGATGGACGTCCCCGATGGGACGGCGGTACCCCAGCGAATCCCAGGACTGGGAACCACCGCCCTGGCCGGCCATCCTCGCAGCCCTGACCCAGCCCCCGGACCGGGGGTCGCCGGCAGCTCAGACCCCGGACCCGCAAACGAACCCGGGGCCGCCACTGGACAAGGGCCAGGGCCGGACACCGCCCGCGGACGAGGAACACGACACGGACTTGGACTGGGACCCGCCGCCAGGCAACGATCCGGGCAGGAACCCGCCACCAGGCGACGATCCGGGCAGGAACCCGCCACCAGGCGACGATCCGGGCAGGACCCCGCCGACGGACGAGGATCCGGGCAGGACCCCGCCACCAGGCAACGATCCGGGCTGGAACCCGCCACGAGGCGACGATCCGGGCTGGAACCCGCCACCGCCCGAGAAACAGGGCTGGAACCTAGACGCGGAGCTGGACACGGGACTGCCGCCGGACCCCGGCCCGGACCCCGACCAGGAACACCCCGCCGACCCTCTACCCGCAAAGTACCAACCCGCGGCCTGAAGCAGCTTTCCGTCCCTGGACCCGGAAAGCTAGCTGCCGAACGCGTCGATGCCCGTCAGCTCCGCCGAAAGCGTCCACAGCCGGGCGGCATCGGCGCGGTCCACGGCGTGGGCGTCCACACCCCGGACCCTGGCCTCGGGCGAGCCCACGACAGTGGGCTCCGCAACGTCGCAGTCCTCGCAGTAGACGCCGCCCATGCCATGGAGCGCCGGTGACGTGGCGGCCCAGACGGACGTCGCTGCGCCCTGGGCGGGGGTTTTGAAACGCGCGTCGACATTTCCCGCCTCGTCCATCCAGCCGGAGGCGATCATCTCTTCCCTGGGCAGGTGGCGCTGGAGTTCTGTCATGATTCCGCCCGGGTGAACCGCGAAGGCACGGACCCCGGAATTTTTGCCGAGCGCATCCAGCTGCACGGCAAACAGAGAATTGGCTGTCTTGGCTTGCCCATACGCCTGCCACTTGTCGTAGCCGCTCTCGAAGTTGATGTCGTTGAAACGGACCGGCGAGAGCTTGTGCCCGGTGGATGACAGTGCCACGACCCGGGCTCCGGACCCGGCCGCCAACGCAGGCCAGAGGAGATTGGCAAGGGCAAAGTGTCCCAGGTGGTTAGTGGCGAACTGCGACTCCCAGCCGGGGCCGACGCGTTGCTCCGGACTGGCCATGATCGCAGCGTTGTTGATGAGGAGATCCAGGCTGCCGCTCGCGCCCAGGAGGTCCGAGGCCAGGAAGCCGGCGGCAAAAGCTTTCACGCTGGCCTGGTCGGCCAGGTCCATCGCGGCCACACTGACGTCGCCGCCGGGGACACCCGGCGCCAGACCGGCCGCGGCCAGGACTTCGCGGGCATGATCCGGCCGCCTGGCCGGCACCACTATGGCAGCACCCGCTGACGCCAGCGCCCGGACGGTTTCCAGTCCCAGGCCGGAATAGCCGCCGGTGACAACCGCAGTCTTACCGTGCAGGTCAATTCCGGCTATAACGTCTGCCGCGGTAGAGTCCCGCCCGAAGCCGGAGCCGATCTTGTGCTGCGGTGTCATCTTCTTCTCATCGCTCATGTGGGTGGCCTTTCCAGAGGGTATGTATCGGCGGGTCAGTAGACCGGTTTTTCTGGCTCTACGTCACGCACCCAAGCAAGGATTCCGCCGTCGAGGTGGCTGACGCGCTCGTAGCCGGCGGCACGTGCGGCCGCGAGGACTGCCGCGGACCTGGTTCCGGCCTTGCAGTGGAACACAATATCCATGTCCTGGGGCAACTCCTGCCAGGCTTCACCGGCCAGAATCCGGCCTTGCGGAATGAGCACCGCCCCTTCGATCCGGACAATCTCGTGTTCCCCGGTTTCCCGGACGTCCACTAGTTCGAAATCCCTGAGCCCGGCGGTGCGGGAGGCCAGCATCGTTGCCAGTTGCGTCGCCGTCACCGTGTGCTCCTTGCCCGCTTCGGCGGCAGGGGTGATGCCGCAAAAGGCCTCATAATCTGTTAGCTCCGTGATGCGCACGGCCTCGGAGTCGCGGGAAACCCGGATTTCCCGCCAAGTCCCGCCGAGGGCGTCGAAGAGAGCCACCCGGCCCAGCAGTGAACGACCGACGCCAGTGATCAGCTTGACGGCCTCGGTCACCATGAGGGAGCCGACGGCCGCGCAAAGCATCCCGAATACGCCGCCTTCACCGCAGGACGGCACCGAACCCGCGGGCGGCGCCTCCGGGTAAAGGTCCCGGTAGGTGGGCCCGTACTGTTCCCAAAACACGCTGACCTGCCCGTCGAAGCGGAAGATCGAACCCCAGATGTAGGGCTTGCCGAGGATCGCCGCGGCGTCGTTGACGAGGTAGCGGGTGGCGAAGTTGTCGGCACCGTCGAGGATGAGGTCGTAGCCGGCAAAGAGTTCCAAGGCGTTGGAGGCATCCAGCCGGACGTTGTGTAACCGGACGTCCACGAGCGGATTAAGGGCGGCGATGGCGTCCCGGGCCGATTCAGTTTTGAGCCGTCCCACGTCAGCGACGCCGTGGAGTACCTGTCGCTGAAGGTTGCTCAAGTCCACGGTGTCGTCATCGACGATGCCCAGGGTGCCCACGCCGGCGGCCGCCAGATACAGCAGGGCGGGCGAGCCGAGCCCCCCGGCACCGATGACGAGGACTTTGGCGTTTTTCAGGCGGCGTTGCCCGATCGAGCCGATCTCCGGAATGATGAGGTGCCGGGAGTAGCGTTGCACCTCATCCGGGCTCAGGGCGTCGGCCGGTGCCACCAGCGGTCCGGGCACTCCAGACGCCGTTTCCGGGGTTGCGGGTGCTGCGTCGGGGGTGAACTTGGAAGCCATACTTCAATCTATGCCCGAAGATACCGCCAGGTCATATTACCGGCACGTAAAGTGGACGTAACTGCAAGCGAAAGAAGGCCGACAGTGGTTCATCAGGCACCGGTTGAGCGGGGTCGCGCCGGAAAGTCACCGGACGCACCGGCGCGCGGCGGGCAGCGTTCGGCGCGGCTTCCCCGTGATGAACGCCGGGCCCAGCTGCTGGCGGCGGCCCAGGAGGTTTTCGTTGCCAACGGCTACCACGGTGCAGCGATGGACGAAATTGCCGAGACCGCCCATGTCAGCAAGCCCGTCCTGTACCAGCACTTCCCGTCAAAACGTGATCTGTATATGGCGCTGCTGGACAGCCAGCTGAGCAAACTGATCGGGCTGTTGCTGGGTGCCCTGAACTCCACGACGGATAACGACGAACGCGTACAGGCCGTCATGCGCGCCTACTTCCGTTTCATCGCCAGTGATGATCAGGCCCACCGCCTCGTCTTCGAGTCGGACCTCGTCAACGATGCCGACGTCAGCGCCCGGCTGGAAGCCTTCAACAAGACCTTCGCAGACGCCGTCGCCCGCGTCATCGCCGAGGACACCAAGTTACCTGAACTGGAATCCCAACTGCTGGGCCGCGGGCTTGCCGGAATGGCGCAGGTCAGTGCCCGGTATTGGCTGGAAACGGACGGCAATCTGGACCTCGATGTAGCCAGTGACCTGATCTACCGTTTAGCTTGGCGCGGAATCTCCCGCTTCCCCAAGGAAACCTAGACTACAAATAGAGATAACACCCGAAGAACCTTGATTGGCTGGGAGGCCTTGCTGTGGAAGTAAAGATCGGCATTCAGAATATCGGCCGCGAAATTGTCCTGGAATCGTCCCAGGAGGCTGACGCCGTAGCCAAGGTCGTAGGCGAGGCCATAGCGAACGGCACCGAGCTGCGGCTGACGGATGAGAAGGGCCGCCAGATTATTATTCCCGCGAACGTGCTGGGTTACGTAGAAATCGGCGCCGAGGAAGTGCGCCGGGTCGGTTTCGGCGCGCTCTAGGTTTCGGCGCTCTCCACTACGCCCTCGATCTCCGTCCGCAGCCGTCCCGGCTGTGTAACGGACAGCCCCCGATTCGTGAGGAGTCAGAACATGCTTTCCCTGATTGTGGTTGCCTTGGCGACCGTGGCGGCAGGCTTTGTGGTCTGGGCCAACGACAAACGGCATGCCAAGTACGGCATGGCAGTGCCGGCCGGAGTGGCGCTGACGGTCGGGATGCTGGGCCGGATTGTCTTCATGGCCGCAGGGTTTGGTTACCAGCCGGGGCTGACCTGGATCCCGTGGGTGCTGCCCATTGTTCTCGGCACGGCCGCGGCGGTCGCCGCCGTGCTGTACCTGGGAAAAACCCGCACCAGCCGGGACACCGCCAGGCTGACAGGCATCCTTCGCGCCTGACCGCCAACCCGGCGCCGTGACCTGCGCATCGTGACCACCACCCGGACGGGTGCGTGGTCACGGGCGTTTAACCCCCTGTTATTGCGAACGGCATTCGCTCACGGGGCAGGGTCCGGGCTCACGGGGCGACGTCCGGGGTGGCGTGCCGGCAGCCGGCGTCCGGGGTGATCCGCGGTGTCCGTGCCGGCAGGAAAGCGGCAGGTTCCTGTCCGCGGTGCCCTGCGGACAGGAACTAGGCTGGGAGCATGAGCCCGGACGCCGTCCACACCATTGCGCGCCTCTACCTTTGCACCGATGCCCGCCGGGACCGAGGCGACTTCGCTGACTTCGTGGACGCGGCATTTGCCGGTGGCGTGGACATCATCCAGCTGCGTGACAAATCGCTGGATGCGGCCGAGGAGCTGGAGCTCCTGGAGGTCCTGCACCAGGCGGCGCACCGGCACGGCCGGCTCTGGGCCGTCAACGACCGGGCGGACCTCGCCTCGTTGTCCAGGGCTCCCGTGTTCCACATTGGGCAGAAGGATCTCACCCTCCAGGCGGCACGGGACTTCCTCGGTAAGGCCACTGTGATTGGCCGGTCCACTCACAGCCCGGTCCAAGTGGACGAGGCCATTGCCGCCGCCCCCGGCCGCAAAGGCCTGGACTACTTCTGCGTCGGGCCCGTGTGGGAAACCCCCACGAAGCCAGGGAGCGCCGCCGTCGGACTCGAACTGGTCCGGTATGCGGCGCAGGCTATCCGTCGGGCCGAAATTTCCGTCGACGGCAAGCCCACGGGAAAGGTCGCGGGTGTCGTGCCCTGGTTCGCGATCGGGGGCATTAATGCCGGCAATGTGGAGCGGGTGGTCGAAGCCGGCGCCCGCAGAATCGTGGTGGTCCGCGCCATTACCGAGGCCAACGACCCCACTGAGGCCGCCAGGACACTGCTGGCCGCCCTTGAGGCCCCGGAGAGATAGGCCGGGCTGTCCGCTCAGCCGGCCAAACCGAGCTGAAGCATCCGGCGGGAGTGGTTTGCCGCGAGTTCCCGCATCAACTCGCGGACCAGTTCCTTGGATTGCTCGCCGTCCGCGCCGATCAGTCCGCCGACGAAGGCGTGCTCGAAACTGACGCGCTGCGCCTGGGTCAGTGCCTCGCCCAGGAGGCGCCTGGCCCAGAGGGCCAGCCGCGACGCCAACCGGGGGTCATCGGCGAGGGCGGAGCGCAGACGCTCCCGGAGCACGCCGGTAGCCTCCGCGTCGACCTGGATCTGCTCGACCAGGGCGCGGGTCCCGGCGTCGACGTAACGGGAAATGGCGCGGTAGAAATCGGCGGAGACAGTGTCGATCACGTACGCCTTCATGAGGGATTCGTACCAGTCCGCCGGCCGGGTGCGTTCGTGAAAGTGGTCCACGGACGGCTGGAACGGCACCATGGCGGCTTCTGCGTCCAGGCCCATGGCGTCGAGTTTGGCGCTGACAAGTTCGTAGTGCTGGAACTCGATCACGGCGATCCGGCCCAGCACCGCACGGTCATGCAGGGTGGGTGAATACCGGGCGTCGGAAGAGAGCCGTTCGAAGGCCGAAAGTTCGCCGTAAGCCATCACCCCGAGGAGATCCCTCAGGAAGGTGTTGTAACGGGCAGGATCAGCCAGGGATGTGCTCATGATCCAAGACTAATGGCGCAATTGAAGCTAATCTGTTCTTCGTGTCCCATCATCGTCTGACCCCGAATGTCCACCAGCAGAAGAACCGACTCGCCGAGGCGCTTAGCGCGCTGCGCACCACGCTGGAACTGCCGGGCCCCTTTCCCGAGGACGCTCTGCGGGAGGCCAAAGAGGCGGTCGCCGGCCACGAGCTTCTCGATCTCGACCTCACCCACATCGAGTTCGTGACAATTGATCCCGCATCGTCCACCGACCTGGACCAGGCACTCTTCATTGATCGTTCCGCATTTGGGTACAGAGTTTTCTATGCCATCGCGGATGTCCCCTCCTTTGTCATCCCCGGCGGGGCGCTCGACGCCGAGACCCGCCGCCGCGGCCAAACCTTCTACACTCCGGACGGCCGGATTCCGCTGCACCCGGAGGTCATCAGCGAAGAGGCCGGCAGTCTCTTGGCCGGGCAGCGGTGTGCGGCGTTTGTCTGGGAATTCGAGTTGGACGCCTCCGCCGAAGTGTGCTCGGTGCTGGTGCGCCGCGCCGCCGTCCGCAGCCGCGCCAAGCTTAGCTATGCCGGGGTGCAGGCCGACCTCGACGCCGGAACCGCAGCACCCGTGCTTCAGCTCCTCAAGGAAGTCGGGATCAAACGGGTGGAGCTGGAACGGCTCCGCGGCGGCGCCAGCCTGAACATGCCGGAGCAGGAAATCGAACAATTGCCCGACGGCGGCTACCGGATTGTGGCTGCCCCGCCGTTGCCGGTGGAGGACTGGAACGCCCAAATCTCGCTGATGACGGGGATGGCGGCCGCGGAAATCATGCTCCAGGGGAAAGTCGGCATCCTGCGCACCATGCCCGCACCGGATGAAGCCTCCCTGGCGCATTTCCACCGCCAGACCCGCGCCCTGGGCAAACCCTGGGACGGCGAAACGAGCTACGGCGACTACCTCCGCACCCTCGACCCGACAGATCCCCGGCAATTGGCGATCGTGCATTCGGCCGGCATGCTCTTCCGCGGCGCGGGCTACACCCCGTTTGATGGAACCCTGCCCGGGGCGGAGATCCAGGCCGCCATCGGCGCCGCCTACGCCCACTCCACCGCGCCGCTGCGCCGCCTGGTGGACCGCTTTGTGCTGGTGATCTGCGAGGCCCTCAGTAACGGCACGTCGGTTCCCGCCTGGGCACGCGAAGCGCTGCCGTCCCTTCCCCCGATCATGGCAGCATCCGACCAGCTGGCAGCCCGGCTGGAACGCCTCTCCCTCGACACGGTCGAGGCGGCGCTGTTGGTCAACCACGTTGGCCAAGAGTTCGACGCCGTCGTGATTTCCGGTTCCAAGCCTGCCAGGAATGGCAAGAACGGGAACGGGAAGAACGGCAATGGCAAGAACGGCAATGGAATTGCCGGCACGAAACAGGGCAACGGCAACGGTCCCGCCGGCATTGTGCAGATCGCGGAGCCCGCGGTGACAGCCCGTTGCCCTGGCGAGCTGGAACCCGGCACCCAGGTCCGGGTCCGGATTGTCTCCTCAGACATCGCCACCCGCGAAGTGCGCCTTGAGCTGGTGGACTGAGTACCGGACGCGGTCTCCGCGCTTCGCCGGGGGTGTCCGTCGAGGTTCCGGGCTGTGTGCGGCTAGACTGGAGAGGTAGATATGGATGCCCGGTCGTTGATTTCCATGATTTTCGAATTCAACAAGCCCGCCCCTACGCGATCTTGAGACAGACCCGCTGGTCACCAGTGCCAGCAATTGATAGCCCGCGATCGGCTTCCACTGGAATTGCCTGCGCGCCCGAGCGTGCTCCGGAACGGCCCCCCGGCCTGCCCCGTTGAGCAAGCAGCGCAGCCCAAATGAATAAGGAAACTCCCCTAGTGAGTGAATTGCACACGCACCAGCTTCTGACTGACGAATCCGGAACGGAAACGATCGAGCCCGAAGAAACCATTATCTCGGATGAAAAGCCGCACGAGATCGCGGAGAAGACGTTCGCCGACTACAACGTCCGCGCCGACATCGTGGAAGCCCTGTCCGACGCCGGTATCACCCACCCCTTCCCGATCCAGGCCATGACCCTGCCGGTCGCCCTGGCAGGCCACGACATCATCGGCCAGGCTAAGACGGGCACAGGCAAAACGCTTGGCTTCGGCATCCCGGCGCTGCAGCGCGTCGTCGGGCCCGATGACGCAGGCTATGACAAGCTCCCCGCGCCGGGCGCCCCGCAGGCGCTGGTGATTGTGCCGACCCGCGAGTTGGCTGTCCAGGTTGCCAACGACCTTCAGAACGCCGCCAGCAAGCGCAACGCCCGGATCACCACCATTTACGGCGGCCGTGCCTACGAGCCGCAGGTCGAGTCGCTGCAGAAGGGCGTCGAGGTTGTCGTTGGCACCCCCGGCCGCCTCATCGACCTCTACAAGCAAAAGCACCTCGTCCTGAAGAACGTCAAGATGGTTATCCTCGACGAAGCCGACGAGATGCTGGACCTCGGTTTCCTGCCTGACGTCGAAACCCTCATCGCGGGCACCCCCGACGTCCGCCAGACCATGCTGTTCTCCGCCACCATGCCCGGCCCGGTCGTCGCAATGGCACGGCGCTACATGACCAAGCCCACCCACATCCGTGCCGCAGACCCGGACGACGAGGGTCTGACCAAGCGCGACATCCGGCAGTTGATCTACCGTGCCCACAGCATGGACAAAATCGAGGTAGTGGCCCGGATCCTGCAGGCCCGCGGCCGCGGCCGCACCATCATTTTCACCAAGACCAAGCGAACCGCCGCCAAGGTGGCCGAGGAACTGGTGGACCGCGGCTTTGCCGCCGCCGCCATCCACGGCGACCTCGGCCAGGGCGCCCGCGAGCAGGCCCTCCGCGCCTTCCGCAACAATAAGGTCGATGTCCTCGTCGCCACCGATGTGGCCGCGCGCGGCATCGACGTCGATGACGTCACGCACGTCATCAACTACCAGTGCGTTGAAGACGAGAAGATTTACCTGCACCGGGTGGGCCGCACCGGACGCGCCGGCAACAAGGGTACGGCCGTGACCTTCGTGGACTGGGACGACATGCCCCGCTGGGGCCTGATCAACAAGGCCCTGGGCTTGAGCGTTCCCGAGCCGGTGGAAACGTACTCTTCCTCGCCTCACCTGTTCGAGGAGCTCGACATCCCCGCCGGCACCAAGGGCCGGCTGCCCCGCGATAAGCGGGTACTGGCCGGCGTCGACGCCGAACTCCTCGAGGACCTGGGCGAGACCGGCAAGAAGAACACCGCACGCAGCGGGCAGACCAGTGGTGGTCGTGATAGCGGCCGCAGCGGCGCACGCGACGCCGGCACCTCGGGCGGTCCCCGTGGCGGCAGCCGCGACGGCGGCCGGACCACCGGCGGCGGCCGGGACGGCAGCCGCGATACCCGTCGCGGCGGCGGTGCCAGCGCCGGCAGCAAGGACGCGGGACGCTCGGGCGAGCGCCGCCGTCGTCCCGCCGAGGCTGACGCCACCACGGGCCCCGCAGCCGAGGCTCCGGCCAAGGCCGCAGCCAGCGCGCCCACCGAGGTGGACCGTGCCACCCGCGCACGCCGCCGCACCCGCACCCGCCGCCATAACGGCGAAGTGGTGGCCGGCGAGGCGCAGGCCGGGGCTCCGGCCAGCAGCACCGAGGCCTAACCCCTTTATGGCTGACACCGTCTGGGCGCCGGACGGCAGCAATCTGGTGGTGCACGCGGACAACGCGGTGTACCTTCCAACGCTGCCGGACGGCGCCTTCACACTCATTTACGTGGATCCCCCGTTCAACACGGGCAGGGTCCAGAAGCGCCAGGAAACCAAGATGGTGCTCAATGCCGGCGGCGCGGGCGACCGCGTCGGGTTCAAAGGCCGTTCCTACGACACCATCAAGGGCGCCCTGCACAAGTACGACGACGCGTTCAGTGACTACTGGACGTTCTTGGAACCGCGGCTGCTGGAGGCATGGCGGCTCCTGGCGGATGACGGCACCTTGTACCTGCACCTGGACTACCGTGAGGTCCACTACGCGAAGGTTATGCTGGACGCCATTTTCGGCCGCGAGTGTTTCCTGAACGAAATCATCTGGGCCTACGACTACGGGGCCCGGGCCAAATACCGCTGGCCTACCAAACACGACAACATCCTCGTCTACGTCAAGAACCCTGCGAAGTACCACTTCGACAGCGCAGAAGTGGACCGGGAGCCCTACATGGCGCCGGGACTCGTCACCCCAGCCAAGCGTGAGCTCGGCAAGCTGCCCACCGACGTCTGGTGGCACACGATCGTGTCCCCCACGGGCAAGGAGAAGACCGGCTACCCGACGCAGAAGCCCGAGGGGCTGATCCGACGTGTGGTCGCGGCCTCCAGCCGACCCGGTGACTGGTGCCTGGACTTCTTCGCCGGCTCCGGCACCCTCGGTGCCGTGGCCGCGAAGCTCGACCGCAGGTTCGTCTGCGTGGACCAGAACCAGCCGGCCATTGATGTGATGGCCAAGCGGCTCGCCCCGCACGCCAGCTTCAGCGCCTTTCCGGGCACCTGATCCCGGTTGCGCTAGCACTCCGAGAGCCTATTCCGGCCCGCTGGGAACCAAAACTGATAGCGAATCGGGCGGGGTATCGACCTGCCCGCTCAGCGCACCACGGAGGACCCCGTTCCCATCTCCTCGATTCGGGCCAGGACTTCCGGCGCTGTGAGGTTCTCCCCCAGCAGGTTCGGTTTCCCGGCGCCGTGGTAGTCGGAGGATCCGGTGACCAGCAGCCCGTGCCGGTCCGCAAGTTTGCGCAAGAAGGTCCTGCCCTCCTCCGGATTGTCCCGATGGTCGATTTCCAGTCCCGCCAGCCCGGCTTCGATCATCTCCCGGTAGATCCGTTCCCCCACGATCCGGCCGCGGGATGACGCTACCGGGTGCGCGAACACCGGAACCCCGCCAGCGGCGCGGACCAACTCCACGGCGAGCGCGGGATCCGGAGCATAGTGCTGCACCCAGTAGCGGGAGTGCGAGGTCAGGATCGAGTCAAAGGCCTCGCTGCGGTCCGCGACCACACCCGCGGCGACGAGGGCATCGGCAATGTGCGGCCTGCCGAGGGTGGCTCCCGGCGCTACGTGGTGGATGACGTCGTCCCAGCTCAGCGGATAGTCCTCGGCGAGCAGGCTGACCATCCGCTCGGCCCGGGTGAAGCGGGCATCCTTGGCCTTGGTGATTTCCTCCAGCAGCCCGGGGTGCGCCGGGTCGTGCAGGTAGCAGAGGAGGTGGACGCTGATGCCCTCCGTCGTCCGGCAGGAAATTTCCATCCCGGGAACCAGCGCGACGCCGTGCCCGCGGGCAACGAGGGAAGCTTCGGCCCAGCCGTCCGTCGAGTCATGGTCGGTCAGCGCGACGACGTCGAGGCCCGCATCCGCGGCGGAGGCCATCACCGCCCCGGGCGCTTGGGTACCGTCGGAAACATTCGAGTGGGCATGCAGGTCTATCCTCACCCCACCAGCCTAGTAGATCGCCGCCAGGCCGTCCCGGGCGGCCGGACCGAAAGCCGTTAGTGCTCTGCAAACCACCTTGATAGGTCAGCGTGCGTTTGCGGCCACCGCGGACCGCACCTGGTCAAACCGGTCAACCAGGGCGTGTTTTTCGGTACTCGTGTACTGGTGATGCTCGATGCTCTCGCGCAGCTCCGCCAGTTGGGACTCCAGGGCATGGCGCTGGGCGCCGAGGTGATTGCACCAGTTGACCTCTTCGAACAGGGTCAAAAGGCGTAAGCCGACTTCCACGTCCTGCATGCCGTAGTGGCGGATCTGCGACACGGCGGTGGCGAGGAAATGGTCAAAGCCGGGTCGAGCGACGATGGCCCGGACCCGGCCATCCGCATCCTGGACCAAGTGGTCGCGGAGCTCCCGTTCCATCAGCATGCACAGCAGGCTGGACAGGTGGCCAATGACATGCACGGCCGTCGTGGGGTCGTTGGTGCCCGGTGAGAGTGCCCGGGCTCCGACGTCCGCCAATTGCCGGAATCCAAAAACCGGATCCTGATCATTCGTCCGTTCAAAGCCCACCGTCACGACGTCGGCCAGCTGCCGGGTGAGGTCCTCAAGCTCTGCGGACGTGAACGGCTCCCGTGCGGCGCCAGCCCAGGCCGTGGCGAACGGAACACCGGCTATCAGGGAGTCCCCCGCCCACACATCGATCCGGACCACGGCGCCACGTTCCCGGGCCGCCGCGGCCAGCCCCGCTTCGTCGACCATATTCAGGAAGCCCGACGACGGGGCCAGGACCCGTTGTCCGCCCGACGCGGTGGGCTCGCCAGGAGCGGCGGCTGCGCCCGCGGTCGGTGTCGGGTGTGTTGGAAGTACGCGCTCGATCGTGGCGGCGGTTTCAGAATGGACGTTCCGCATCATCGTCTCTACGCGGATTTCGCGGGTGAGGTGGGCCAAAAAGAGGACGAGGCCGATGACGCTGGCGATGGCCAGGAGGAACGCGACGGTCACCGCGATGTCAGGCACGAATTCGGTCCCGCCCGCCGTGCCACTCCGGACACTGCGCAGGACGGTGAGAGAGTAGGCGAAGGTCCCGAGGAAAAGTGCCAGGGTCCAGTGAACGAAGCTGTCACTGGTGAAGGTGCGGAGCAGCCGGGGGGAAAACTGGCTGCTGGCCAGCTGCAGGGTAACAACGGTGAGGGAGAACGTCAGCGAAGTGACGGTGATCAGCGACCCGGAGATGGCTTCCAGCACGGACCGGGCGGCCTCCGCCCCGCCGCTGAAGAGGTACACCTGCAGAACTTCCGGCAGGCGGTCATCGACCACAGCGTCCAGGGCCGGCAGCCCGACACCAGACGCTACGGCCAATGCCACGGCGAAGACCGGGATCGGCCACAGACGCGAACTGAATGCGGCCCGGATGGCGTGCGCTCTCACCTGCACCGGCCGGCCCGGAGTCCAGTGGCGGCGCCAGCAGTGTGATCGGCGGCCCGACGGTGTGCGGCCCGCTTGGGTGCCGGAGATACCGCCGGAACAACCGACGGCTTCCTGGATTCATCAGCCATGACGTCGAGTCTAATGGCGGCCCAGGGAACGGCTGCCGGCGCGTCCGCTCCTGCCCTGCCTCGCTCCGCAGGGTCAAGGCGTTGATGTCGCCAACCCGCCGGCCTGTTGGCCTCAGCCGCTGCGCTGGTGAGACGATGGGACGGTGAACGATGCAGATAACACCCAAGTCTCCGCTTCCCAACCCCTCGACGAGCGCGTCAACAACCGCTCACAGCGGCCCAGTTCCGATGCTTTTAAGGCATTTATGGCCAGCAACTGGGCCCCGGTCCGTGAACAGCTCCCGGAACGCGACGCCGTCGCCGGCCATGCCGCTGCCCGCCGCCGCGCCGTCTCAGAGCAGTTCAAGGGCGAACGCCTGGTCATTCCCGCCGGTCCGCTGAAGGTCCGGTCGAACGACTGCGACTACCGCTTCCGGCCGCACTCCGGCTTCGCGCATCTCACCGGCCTCGGCCTGGACCACGAGCCCGACGCCGTGCTTATCCTGGAACCCGTCGAAGCCGGCAAGGGCGATGACGGCGGCCACCACCACGCGACGCTGTATTTCCGTCCGCTGGCCGGCCGCGACACCGAACAGTTCTACGCTGACTCCCGGTCCGGTGAATTCTGGATCGGCGCCCGCCCCACCCTGGCGGAGTTCAAAGCCCGCCTCGGACTGGACACTGCGGACATCAGTGAACTCGAACTTGGCATCACCAAGAACGTCGGCGCCCCCGAAATTGGCGGGATCTCCATCCGGCTGGTGCGGAAGGTGGACGAGAACATCGACGCCCTGGTTGACACCGCCCGCTACAACACGGCCAAGGACCCCGAGAACCTTGACCTCGGCATCCTCGATGCCTTGGATGAGAAGCTAACGGAAGCCCTCTCTGAACTGCGGCTGCTCAAGGACGAGTGGGAAGTTGAGCAGATGAAGACCGCCGTCGCCGCCACCGTGCAGGGTTTCACCGAAGTGGTGAAGTCACTTCCGCGGGCACTGACGCACCAGCGTGGCGAGCGCGTCGTCGAAGGGGCGTTCTTCGCCCGGGCCAGGGAAGAAGGTAATGAGCTCGGCTACGACACCATCGCAGCCTCCGGCAACAACGCCACCGTGCTGCACTGGACCCGGAACACCGGGAAAGTCACCGCCGGCGAGCTTCTGCTGCTCGATGCCGGTGTTGAGGCGGATTCGCTCTACACCGCAGACATCACGCGCACTCTGCCGGCCAACGGCACCTTCTCCGAGGTCCAGCGCAAGGTCTACGAGGCCGTCCTCGACGCCGCCGACGCAGGCTTCGCTGCCGCCCAGCCCGGGACCAAGTTCCGCGACATCCACACCGCGGCCACCACGGTGCTGGCGGAACGCCTCGCTGAATGGGGCCTGCTGCCGGTCTCCGTCGAAGAGGCCATCAGCGCAGAGGGCCAGCAGCACCGCCGCTGGATGCCGCACGGCACCAGCCACCACCTTGGCCTCGACGTGCACGACTGCGCCCAGGCCAAGCGCGAGCTGTACCTGGACGGCGTCCTCACGCCGGGGATGGTCTTCACGATCGAACCCGGACTCTATTTCAAGGACGAGGACCTCGGCATTCCGGCAGAATACCGCGGAATCGGTGTCCGCATCGAGGATGACATCCTCATGACCGCCGACGGCCCGGTCAACCTCAGCGCCGCCCTGCCCCGCAAGGCGGCCGACGTCGAGTCCTGGATGGCGGGCATTTACCAGGAAGCGGAAGGCCACACGGCGTAGTTCCAGCACCGCGTAGTTCCAGCCGGCCAGCCCCGCCGCTGTACTGGGCACTTGCGGAGTTGAAGCTGGCACGAAGAAGGCCTCCGCCCGGATCATCACCGGGCGGAGGCCTTCATTGTCTGCCAGCTAGTGCTGCTCGCCGCCTTGACCGGGTTTCTGCTTGGGGGCGTCGGTGACGCGGACCCCGTATTGGGGGCGGCCGTCCGGCAGGTCCGGGTAGGCGAAGCCGGCCGGCTTCGCGGGCTCCTCCGTGGTCTGTGCAGCGTCCGCGGAGCCCACCGGCTGCTGCGGGGACGTGGCCTGCTGTGAAGCGGGCTGTGGTGCTTCAGGACGCTGACCGCCGGCGTGCCGCCCGGCCTCATGCTGCCCGGCCTCATGCTGCCCGGCTTCCGGAGTCCGCTGGCCATACGGGTCTGTCCAGCCCGCAGGCCGCTGGGGTTCGCTGCCCTGCTGGCCCGGCTGGTACGGCGGGTGCTGACCCTGCTGGTAGGGCTGGTGCTGGTTGGGCTGGTGCTGGTGGTCGCGCTGGGGGTACCCGCCGGATCCGGCGGACGCCGAGGCGTCCTGCTGCGTCATGGGCAGTTGGTGGAGCAGCCGCCGCGCCTCATTCGCCGCTTCAAAGGAAACCACGACGTCGTAGTTGGTCGCCACGACCTGGCTCGTGGACGTGAAGTCCCGTTTACCCCGCTGCATGGCGTAGGTGACGATGCCGAACAGCATGAAGAACGCCGCACCCATGAGCACCGACGTCAGGATCGAAAAAGCGCCGTCGGTCGTGGAGAAAAAGGACAGCATGATGCCCACAAACAGGCCGAACCACATGCCGCTCAGCGCCCCGGAGAGAGCCACCCGGGGGTAGGTAAGCCTGCCGGTGACCCGCTCGACCATCTTCAACTCATTGCCGACTATGGAAACCATCTGTACCGGGAACTGCTGGTCCGCCAGGTAATCCACCGCCTTCTGGGCATCCAGGTAGGAGTTGTAGGACCCAACAGTGTCCCCCTTGGGAACAGTGCGGGCCTCGTCCGGGCCGTTGGGGGCGCCAGCCCTGGGAGCACCAAAAATGTTTGACATACGCCTATTCTTACCTATCCGGCTGGGCACCGGCTGTAAATTCAGCTAAAAGAGAGCGGACTCGGTAGCCTGTACAGGTGAGCACAAATCTTTCGCGGGTGTTTGTTGCGCGCCTCCTCGGACTCGATGTCTTTGACCCACTGGGCGATCGACTCGGCAGGCTGCGCGACGTCGTCGTGCTCTCGCGCGGCACCCGGGGCGCACCGCACGTCGTGGGCATCGTCGTCGAAGTTCCTGGGAAAAAGCGGGTCTTCGTGCCGATGACCCGGATCACCTCGATCGACCAGACCCAGATCATCTGCACCGGGCTGGTGAACCTGCGGCGTTTTGAGCAGCGGGGCGCCGAAACCCTGGTCGTGGCCGAAATGTTCGACCGCCGGGTGACACTCGCCGACGGCAGCGGGGACGCCACCATCGAGGACATCGCGATGGACAAGCACCGCTCCGGCGACTGGTTTGTCAGCAAGCTCTTCGTCCGCCGCGGCCATTCCCTCTCGCCGCTGAGCAGGCTGCGCCGAAATGAGACCATGATCATCGACTGGGCTGACGCGCAGCAGGGCGCCCGCACCGAGCCCCAGGCCGCCACCCAGTTCGTCGCCACCCACGAGGACCTCAAACCGGCCGACTTCGCCGAGGCCCTGCAGGAAATGAGCGACAAACGCCGCTTCGAAGTCGCCAGTGAGCTCCAGGACGAACGGCTGGCCGACGTCCTGCAGGAGATGCCCGAGGGCGACCAGGTGGAAATCCTCTCCGCCCTCGACGTCAACCGTGCCGCGGACGTACTGGAGGAGATGGACCCCGACGACGCCGCCGACCTCCTCGCCGAGCTCCCCAGCGCCCAGGCCGAAGAGCTGCTCCAGCTGATGGAACCCGAGGGCGCCGAGGACGTCCGCCGGCTGCTCGAATATGATGAGGACACCGCCGGTGGTCTGATGACCCCGGTTCCGGTGATCCTGCCCCCGGAAGCCACCGTCGCCGAAGCCCTTGCCCACGTCCGACGCGAGGAGCTGTCCCCAGCCCTCGCCTCGTCGATCTTCATCGCCCGGCCCCCGCTGGAGACTCCCACGGGCCGGTTCCTGGGTGTTGTGCATATTCAGCAACTGTTGCGCTTCCCGCCGCCCGAGCCGCTCGGAAACCTGGTGGACAAGACCCTGGAGCCGGTCTCGGACCTGGCCCACATCAGCGAGGTGGCCCGCACGCTGGCCACCTACAACCTCAACTCGCTCCCCGTCGTCAACAGCGACGGTCGGCTTGTGGGGGCGGTGACTGTTGACGATGTGCTGGATCATCTGCTGCCCGATGACTGGCGCGCCCATGAGGACGATGTCCCGATAAGGAAGCTTGGAGGCCGCATTGGCTGATAACAGCGCACCACGCAACGCCCAAAGCCGGCCGGGCAGCAAACCGGACAAGGGAAGCCTCGACACTCCTTTGAGCGGGCGCCAGCGGATCCTCCCGAAATTCTCGCCGAACCCGGACGCCTTTGGCCAGACCACCGAAGGCTTCGCCCGCTTCATGGGCACACCCCAGTTCCTCGTCTACATGACGGTGTTCGTCGTCATCTGGCTGGCCTGGAACACCTGGGCACCGGAGGCCTGGCAGTTTGATTCCCTGGCCCTCGGCTTCACCCTGCTGACCCTGATGCTCTCGCTCCAGGCTTCCTACGCCGCGCCGCTGCTGCTGCTTGCCCAAAACCGGCAGGACGACCGTGACCGCGTTTCCCTGCAGCAGGACCGCCAGCGCGCGGAACGCAACCTCTCGGACACCGAATACCTGACCCGGGAACTGGCGTCGCTGCGGATCGCACTGCGGGAAGTCGCCACCCGCGACTACGTCCGCGCCGAACTTCGGAGCCTGCTGGAGGACATGCTCGAGGCGCAGGAGGAACTGCGCACCCACGATCCCTCCGCCGGAGTCCACGAGTCTCCGCGGGACAAGGTCAAGGAAAAGCTGAAGGAACGCCGCGACAAGCAGCGCAGCCCCCGGACGCAGCAAAGTCCCCGGGTCAAATCCGACACCAGCCCGAAGGCGGCCCGAATGGACCGCACGGCGCCCGAGCAGCCGCCGGCCACCGAGGCGGATACCGCCGGCACCGCCGCACATTCCACCTCCCCAGAGAACTGAGCCGTCCCCGCATGAACGCCACCCCGGTGAACGCCGCCCCGGACAGTGCCAGCCCTGAGGGTGCCCGCCCTGACATTTCAAGCGCCGGCAGCCTGAGCCCCGGCGCCCCGGGCGCGGGAACGCCGCCAGCGTCACCACCCGCGGAGGCTGTGCACGCCGCCCTCGCGACCGTGATCGATCCCGAGCTCCGCCGTCCCATCACGGAGCTCGGCATGGTGGACACCGTTGAGATTTCCGACGGCGGCAAGGTAAGGGTTGCGGTACTTTTGACCATCGCAGGCTGCCCGTTGCGCGGAACCATCACCGCGGACTGCGAAACCGCGCTGTCAGCGGTGCCGGGGGTCACGGGCGTCGCGGTTGACCTGAAGGTCATGTCGCAGGAACAGCGCGACGCGCTCAAGGACCGGCTCCGCGGCGCAGGCGCGCAGCGCGGAATACCGTTCAACGATCCCGGCTCACTGACCAAGGTGTACGCCGTGGCCAGCGGCAAGGGCGGGGTCGGAAAATCCTCCGTGACGGTGAATCTCGCCTGTGCGCTTGCCGCGCAAGGCCTGCGCGTGGGCATCGTGGACGCGGACGTCTACGGCTTCTCCGTCCCGGCACTGATGGGTATCACCCAGGCGCCCACCCGGGTGGATGACATGATCCTGCCGCCGGTCGCCTATGGGGTCAAAGTCATTTCAATCGGCATGTTTGTCACCGGCAACCAGCCGGTCGCCTGGCGGGGACCCATGTTGCACCGGGCCCTGGAGCAGTTCCTCACCGACGTTTACTTCGGCGATCTGGACGCCCTGTTCCTGGACCTGCCGCCCGGAACAGGCGACATCGCCATTTCCGTGGCCCAATTACTGCCGCAAGCGCAGATCCTTGTGGTCACCACGCCGCAGACTGCGGCAGCGGATGTGGCGGAGCGGGCCGGAGCGATTGCCACCCAGACCGGCCAGGGCGTCGCCGGGGTCGTCGAAAATATGTCGTACCTGGAGCTGCCCGACGGCGGCCGGATGGAGCTGTTTGGCAGCGGCGGCGGCACGGTGCTGGCCGAGCGGCTGACGGCGACGGTCGGTACGGACGTTCCGCTGCTGGGACAGATCCCGCTGGACATCCTGCTGCGGGAGGGCGGCGACGCCGGAGTCCCCTTGGTACTGGGCCGGCCAGAGACGCCGGCGGCCGCGGCGCTGCTGCAGATCGCCGGGAGGCTCGCGACGGTCCCGCGCGGGCTGCAGGGAAAGGCACTGGGACTGCAGCCCCGCTAGGTGGCTTCCGAGTCGAAGGGCGCCGGCTCACCCGCGGGAAGGCGCTCAGCCGCCCGGACGGGCCGGCGCTCCGAGGCGGCCGCTGAGGCCGCCGCTACGGTGGCGACGGCGTCCGGTGCCCCGGCGCTGACGGGCTTGGTGTCATCTTCCAGCAGCGCTTCCTTGATGATCCGGCGGGGATCGTACTGACGGGGATCATATTTCTTCCAGTCGACGTCATCGATGTCAATGCCGACTTCATCCTTGATCTGCTCCCGCGCCCCGGAGGCCATCCGGCGGACTTCCTTGACAATATTGGCGAGTTTTTGGGTGTATTCGGGCAGCCTACTGGGACCGATCACCAGAAGGCCGATGATCAGCAGAAGTAAGAACTCCGGTCCGTTGATTCCAAGCACTGTAGGAAGATTACCCTCTCAATCGGAACGGGGACGATTCGGCGAAGACACACGGACGCGTGCCGCGCCGGATCGGGCTGTCACGGGGCCAGCATCTCCACAATCCTGCCCAGGCCGCGCTCCAACCGGGCAGTGAAGTCGGGCGCTGGACCGGCCCCGCCGCGGTCGGATCCTCCGGTGCCGCCGGCGGCGCCCTCCGGTCCCTGCCCGGCGGTACCCGCCGTCCCCGGCGCCGCGGTGCGCGCCCGGATCAGAGCCGCGACGCCGTCGTCGGCCTGCTCCGGGGGCAGGTCCGAGATGTACGTGAAGGTGGTTCCGTCCGTTTGATAGATGGCGGCAAAGGGCGCCGCAGCATGCACCCACAAACTCCCGGCCGCCGGCACCGGGACGCCGTTCCCGGCCGTTACCGGGACGGCACTGAAGCCATCTGCGGGTGCCAGATGGCCGGTGACGACATTAAGGGGTGCCGGTTGGCCGCTGTTCTGCTCAGGGGGATGGTTCGGTTTCGTGCCGCCGTGCTGTTCGAACACGGTGGCGAAGTGCTGTCCGTCGGTGAGTCGCAGTTCCAGGAGATCGCCGCCGGCCATCACACGGCTGCGTGCCCAGACCAGATGGTAGCCGAGTTCTCGGAGCTCAGGGCACGTCCAGCCCGCCGCGCGCAGCGCAATGAGTTGTTGCCCGGTGAGGGAGCCCGAAGGGGTGAAGTCCGGTTCACCAGTGAGGCTCCATCCGGCCGGTGCGCCCGGCCCTGCCTCGACGGCGTCCGCCGGGGAATCCGGGGACTCCCCCGGCAGGAGGGCGGAGTCCGCTGCGCCGGTCGCCGCCGGGAACGGGGCCGGGGTGGCACCCATCAGGTAGGCCGATCCGCCGAGCAGGGCCGCAGCGGCCACTGCGCCGGCAGCCGTGACCACGGATGCGCGAAGGGCCGGGGGAAGGACGCGCGCCGCGCGCCGTGGGGCGGCGCCCGGTTGCGGTGCCCCAGTCGGCTCCCCCGGTCGTGCGGGCTCTCCGGCACGGGCCAATTCTTCGGTACGGGCCAGTAGGCGCGCGGTCAGGTCGTCGCTGGCCGCAGGAACATCTGCCCTGCGCAGCCGCTCCAGGTATTGGCGTTCCCGGCGTTGCTGAAGCAGGCATTCACCACACGAATCAGGATGCCGGCCGCGCCGCTGGTGCAGGGCGAGCAGCAGTCGTTTCAGCAGACGCATCGCCTGGTTCAGAGGAGACCGGCGATGCGCGGCATCTTCAGGCGCGGCTTGATTGACGCCTTGGCGGACTGCGGCGGCCGCGGGTCCCGGTGGGCAAGCTTCTCCCGCAGCATCGTCCGGCCGCGGTGGATCCGGGAGCGGACGGTTCCGAGCTTAATGCCCAGGGCGACAGCGACCTCGTCATAGGAGAGTCCTTCAAGGTCGCACAGCACGACGGCGGCGCGGAAGTCCGGCGGAAGCTCTTCGAGGGCGGCCTGCACGTCGATATCAAGGTTGTTGAACTCGAAGCTTTGCTCCGGTCCGGGTTCGCGCCCCGGAAGGCGGGATTCGGCGTCCTCGGCCAGAGCATCGAAGCGGATGCGGCTCTTGCGCCGCGCCTGGTCCAGGAACAAGTTGGTGGTGATCCGGTGCAGCCACCCATCCAGTGTGCCTGGCTTGAAGTTCTCCAATGAGCGGAACACCCGGACGAAAACTTCCTGGGTGAGGTCCTCGGCGTCGTATTTGTTGCCGGTCAGGCGGTATGCAAGGCGGTAGACCTTGGCGGAATGGTTGGTGACCACTTCTTCCCAGGTGGGACGCACCCATTCGGTTTCCGCCTCGGGCCGGGACTCTTCAGTTGTAGGGACAGCTGCCACTATCGACATTGTCCGCTCCCCTCGTGGATGGTGCTTACGCCGTGGACGGTGCTTGCGGCTGCAAGCGCCTGCACTTTGAATTCGGCGCCGATCACCACGCGGATGAGCGGATGACCATCATTTCAAAAGAATCTGGGAATTTCCTGACGCCGGCAGCCCTTCCGCCGACGGCTGAAACGGCGGCATCCGGCGTCACTTCACAGCAACAGCCCGGGTAGGGCGGGGCACTGTGACCGCCACCGCGGGGGCGCCTGACTTCGGGGCCGCACCTGACACAGTACGCTGGAGGGAACCATCCTCCCTGCCGCCCAGAAAGCGATATCCATGAGCGCCGATAAGTCCACGAGCTGGTCCTACGCAGAAGATCTGCCTGCCGAGGATGAGGTCATGCTGCACGCGCGCGAACGGTCCTTCGAGCTCGGCGTCAACCCGGTCGGTCCGGGCGTCGGTGCCGTCCTGACCGTCCTGGCTGCCGCGTCCAAAGCACAGACGGCAGTCGAAATCGGTACGGGCGCGGGCGTCTCGGGTGTCTGCATCCTGCGCGGCCTGGGCCCGCAGGCCGTGCTGACCACCATCGACGTCGACGTAGAGCACCTCAAGGCCGCCCGCGAGGCGTTCCAGGAGGCCGGCAGCCCGGCCAACCGGACCCGGACGATCTCCGGGCGGGCACGCGATGTCCTGCCCCGGCTGACGGACGGCGCCTACGACCTTGTCTTCATCGACGCCGACAAGCCGAACTATCCCGGCTATGTGGAGCAGGCCATCCGGTTGCTCAAGTCCGGCGGCCTGCTGATCGTCAACGACGCGCTCGACAAGGACCGCGTTGCCAATCCTGCCGCGCGGGAGGCGACCACTGTGATCCTCCGCCAGGTGGGCAGGTCCATCCGTGATGATGACCGGCTCTCGTCTGCCATGCTGCCGACCGGCGACGGTCTGTTGGTAGCCGTCAAGAAATAGCGGAGCGGGGAGCCGGCCTCCGGCAGCCTCCCACCGGGGGTTTCCGGCCTGCCCCGAACGACAACAGCGGGCGGGGCCCGCAGCCATCCGGCCACGGACCCCGCCCGCTGTGAAAAAGTTCGGTGAAGCTACTCGGTAACGCCGACGAGGCATTCCTTCAAGTTGGTAGCTTCAGCGGAGTTAAGTTCGACCACGAGCCGGCCGCCGCCTTCGAGCGGCACTCGCATGATCAAGCTTCGTCCTTCTTTGGTAACTTCCATCGGGCCGTCGCCGGTGCGTGGTTTCATAGCCGCCATAAGGAATATCCCCTCCATTAGTCCAGTGACTTAGCAGCCCGGCCGGGCTGCGTCCGCTTAGTCAATCAAGCTGCCCGGCGGCCGTGATGGAGTGCCATCAGGGCCATATACTCAGTTTGCTTCTTGTCCTTGCTTACCACCTATTATCGCGTAACAACGCGGCTGTAGCTAATCGTTGGACTTTCCGACGCGCCGCGCCGCGCTGGGGCGGCAGGCGCTAAAGGTGTCGCGCGTCACGGCGGATAGTCGCCTCCGCCGGGCAGCGGGGCCCACGCCCACAGCCACACGATCCAGACAATCTGCAGTAGCAGGAACATGAGGACCACGGTGCCGCGGTACGCCCGGGACCGGGAAACCACGGCGGCGCTGAGGGCCAGCGGAAACAGCGGGAGCAGCATCCGGAACGTGCTGGTCTGGGGGTGCAGGAAAACCAGCAGATAACCCAGATAGCAAACACACCAGAGCCGGAGTTCCGGGCCCAGCGCCCGCACCGGCCGGCACAGCATGGCTGCCGCGAAAAGCGCCACAAAAACGAAGGGTGCCAGCACTCCCAGGACGGGTCCGAAGAGCTGGATGCCGGCGTCGAACCACGGTTTGAACGGCACCAGGTCCTCGCCCCGCCAGACGGTTTCCGTCTTGGTGTACGCGCGGATGTCTCCCGTCACGGCCCAGGCGATCGCGGGCCAGAGCAACGCGCTGGCTCCGCTCACTGCAGTGAGCCCGCCGAGCCACCAAAGCTGGGTCCTGCTGTGCGGCACATCCTCTGTCAGCCCCGCCGCTTCGGCGCTGGCGGGTCCCAGCCGGGTGGCGTCCGCCCGCGCCGCGGCATAGTGCTTCCGCAGCCGGAAAAGAAAGAGCAGCCCGAGCATTGCCGCGAACGGCACGCCGGTAGGCCGGGACAAGCACATCAGCACAACCGCGGGCACGGCCCACAGATAGCGGCGCTGCATTACCAGCAGCAGGGCAGCGGCGAGCAGCAACAGGTTCAGCGATTCCGCGTAGGGCACCTGGAGTACCGGCGAGACGGGAAAAGTTGAGACAAACACTGTTCCCCAAAGCGCGGGACGGTGTCCGGCTCTGAGGCGGAACAGCCGGTAGATGACCAGTGCCGCCGCCAGGCCGCTCAGCATGGCGATGAGGGTCAGTGCGAACGCCGGGGGCATGCCGGTCAGAGCGGCGGCCGCCCGGCCCAGCAAAGGAAAGAGGGCGTAGAACGCCCAGGGATTCTCCTGGACGTTTCCGGCGCCGTCGGTGGGAAGAACCTCCGGGTACCCGTTCTGAAGGACCTCGCCGTACCAGCGGGCGTCCCAGATATTAATGAAGGACCAGTAGTCCGGTTTGGCGGGAAACCAGGGGTTCACGTCCTGGTGCAGTGCCGCGGCCATGAAGATGCAGGCACTGATGAAACGGGCGGCGGCATAGAGTCCCGCGACCTGCACCCACCAGGGCCAGCGCGTTACCCGGATACCTGCCCGGGCCGGGGCCCTGGCGGGTGCACTGCTCACGGAGCCTGCTCCGGTTTTCGCTCGAGGCGGGCGAGTTCGGCGGCAAGGTCCGCGATCTTTCTGTCTTTGACGGTGATCTGTTCCCGCAACTCGTCCAGCACCTGGTCCACCTGGTCCATCCGGTAGCCGCGCAAGCCGACAGCAAAGCGCAGCCGGTCGACGTCGGAAGCTACCGCCTCCGCGGGCAGCAGCACCGGCGGAAGGTTGGCTACCGGCTGGTCGAACCCGTCATTGAGGGCCTCGAGCGCGTCGTGGTCACTTCCGCGGCGTCCGCGGAAGACTCTTGACGCCCTGCCGGTGCCGAAAAGGAAAGCGGCACCAGCCAGCGCGATCGCAAGGAAAACCAGGAAGAAACTCACTCCCCCATCGTGCCAGACGACGGGGGGGTCCTGAGCGTGGCGCTCAGGCGCGCTTTCCGCCCGCGTCCCCGGTGCCGTTCCCATTGCCGGTCCCGTTCCCGGTCCCGTTTCCGTTGCCGGTCCCGTTGGGGTTACGGTGCCGGGCGGCACCTTCAACCACCAGCTCGACGGCGAGCGCCGGGTCGTCCACCACCTGCAGCAGGTCCAGGTCCTCCTCGGACATCATTCCCTCCGACACCAGCGTGCCTTGAATCCACTCCAGCATCGGGCTCCAGAACGCCGTGCCAATCAGGACAATGGGGAAGGAGGTCACCTTACGGGTCTGGACGAGGACCATCGCTTCAAAGAGTTCGTCGAGAGTCCCGAGTCCACCCGGCAGCACGATGAAACCTTGGGCGTACTTCACGAACATGGTCTTGCGGGCGAAGAAGTAGCGGAAGTTGATGCCCAGGTCCACCCACTGGTTCATCCCCTGTTCGAAGGGCAGCTCGATGCCGAGGCCCACCGACACGCCATTGCCCTGGACGGCCCCCTTGTTGGCCGCTTCCATCGAACCGGGCCCTCCGCCGGTGATCACCGCCAGCCCGGCTTCGGCCAGTTGGCGCCCCACTTCAACAGCGAGTTCATAGTTCTGGCTGCCCGGCCGGGTCCGGGCGGAGCCGAATACGCTGACCGCCGGGCCCAGGTCGGCGAGGGCGCCGAAGCCTTCCACGAACTCGCTCTGAATCCTGAGGACCCGCCACGGGTCGGTGTGGACGAACTGACCGGGTCCTTTGGTGTCCAGCAGGGTCCGGTCGGACATTGTGACTTTGGCAGCCTTGCGCCGCAGCTCCAACGGACCCTTGTGCCGGATCGCCGGGGCTGGCGGCGTCTCGCGGGACTCGACGGCTGCGCGCCCGGTCGCCTTTCCGGCAGCCTTGCCGCCCGCCTGTCCGGTTGCCTGCCCGGCTGGATTTCCGGCTGAATTTCCGGCGGCGGCCGGATCGCTGTTGTGCTGCGGTTCGGTACTCATGCCCACAGGGTAGCGCGGATGCCCGCCCGCACCGCTCCGGGCGCGGCACCGGCGCGGTGACACCCAGCAAATGTCCGGGCAGCGCCGAAGACTACCCGAGTCTGCCGCCAGGACCCTGACCGGCAGGTATCTCTTGAATCACGATCTCCAGGAACTCAGAGTGATTGCCGTCATAAGACGCCGATGTTCGCTAGATTCTTCTTATGACTACTCAAGTGCCCGGCGATGCCCTCGTCTCCCTGGATGCCGTGAACAAGCATTACGGCCAGTTGCACGTCCTCAAGGACATCAACCTGCATGTTCGCAAGGGCGAGGTCGTTGTCGTCATCGGACCTTCGGGTTCTGGCAAGTCGACGCTGTGCCGCGCCATCAACCGTCTTGAGACCATCGACGACGGCGTCATCAAGATTGACGGAAAAGAACTGCCCGAAGAGGGCAAGGAACTCGCCAAGTTGCGGGCTGACGTCGGCATGGTGTTCCAGTCGTTCAACCTTTTTGCCCACAAGACGATTCTTGAAAACGTCACCCTGGGGCCCATCAAGGTCAAAGGCATGTCCAAAGCCGAAGCGGACAAGGACGCCATGGCTCTCCTGGAGCGCGTCGGCGTCGGGCACCAGGCACCGAAACTGCCTGCCCAGCTCTCCGGCGGCCAGCAGCAGCGCGTCGCGATCGCCCGCGCCCTGGCCATGAAGCCGAAGGTGATGCTCTTCGATGAGCCCACCTCCGCCCTGGACCCGGAGATGATCAACGAAGTCCTCGACGTCATGATCCAGTTGGCCAAGGAAGGCATGACCATGATCGTGGTCACCCACGAAATGGGCTTCGCCCGGAAGGCTGCGGACCGCGTGGTCTTCATGGCCGACGGCCAGATCGTCGAGGACGCCACTCCCGAAGAGTTCTTCACCAACCCTAAGAGCAGCCGGGCGAAGGACTTCCTTTCCAAGCTGCTGACCCACTGATCCCTGACGAGATCGCATCCCGGCCGCCGCAAGGCGGCCGACCAATGAAAGGAATGTCCTCATGACATTTTTGACCCGACGGAAGTCCCTTCTGGTGGCCGCGTCCGCAGCCCTGGCTCTCAGCCTCAGCGCCTGCGGCGGCAGCTCCTCCACCACCAACCCGCCCGTGGCCGAGAAGCCCAGCTTCGCTGCCGACACCACCATGGCGAAGCTTTCCTCAGCCGGCAAGATCGTCATCGGCACCAAGTTTGACCAGCCCCTCTTCGGCCAGAAAGGCCTCGACGGCAAGCCCGTCGGCTTCGACGTCGAAATGGGCAAGTTGATCGCCGGCAAGCTTGGCATCCCCGCGGACAAGATCGAATGGAAAGAAACGGTATCCGCAAACCGCGAGCAGTTCCTGAAGAACGGCGACGTCGACATCATCGTGGCGACGTACACGATCAATGACAAGCGCAAAACCGAAGTCGACTTCGCTGGCCCGTATTACGAGGCCGGTCAGGCGCTCATGGTGAACAAGGACAACACCTCCATCACCAAGCCGGAGGACGTCAAGGGCAAGAACGTCTGCTCCGTCACCGGGTCCACCCCGGCCGGGACGATCGTGGAGAAGTACGGAGCAGTCCTGGTTCCGGCCGCGACCTACTCCGCCTGCCTCGAGCCACTGCGCAACAAGCAGGTTGAAGCGATCACCACCGACAACGTCATCCTCGCCGGCTTCGTGAACAAGGAACCGGACGCCTTCAAGCTGGCCTCGGACCAGACGTTCACCAAGGAGCCTTACGGCATCGGTCTGAAGAAGGACGACACCGTTTTCCGCAACTGGATCAATGACCAGCTGGAAGCCTTCGCCAAGGACGGGTCTTACAAGAAGGCCTGGGAAGCCACCGCCGGCGCCGTCATCAAGACCGCGCCCGAACTTCCCGCGATCAACCGCTACTAGCCTGGTGTGGCGGTTGCCGGGGTACGCGCCCGCCGCGGCCCTGCGCGGCTTCAGCATGACGTACGTGGAAATTGTCCGGAACACCCCGTTGACCATCGCGTTCTTCTTCG
>NZ_JAXCHX010000024.1:0-71915 GCF_035984855.1 Arthrobacter sp. MP_M4 | reverse complement strand
CCTCAAGCGCACCCTCGCCCGACACCTTTACCGCGTTATGGAGTCCACGGCCAAGTCCTCGGCGCCCGAACACGGTTGACAAACATAGGAGCGTCCAACGGGCTGCTGCGCCAGTACTTCCCCAAAAGCACCGACCTGTCCGCCTACGGACCTGAAGACCTCGAACACGTCGCACAGGAACTCAACGGCCGCCCACGCAAAACGCTCGGCTGGGATACCCCAGCCGAGCGTCTACGTGATTTACTACTAACCACCTAACCAACAGGTGTTGCAACGACCCCTAGAAACCGCCCCCCCCAGTTAGTGGACGGATCCCGGCCTTTCGCCGTTTGGCGGTTTTAGCCGGCGTCGAACGTTTCCGCGTCGTCGCTGTCACGGTCCTTGGGGGCCTTGTCGTCGGGCAGGTCTGTACCTGATCCATCGGGCAGACCGGCTGCGTCCTGGCCAGGCTCCGAGGAGAACGGACGGCCGGCGTCGGGTTCCTCGGTGTTGGTCTGGTCCATCTCCGCCTCGGACGACGGCATGGCGGCCTCCGAGTTCTCCGTGGCGTCAGCGTCGTAACCGGGGGTGGTGCTGGCGTTCTCTGAACTCATTTGTTCCTCCGTTCCTCCGAAGCGTCCTGCTCCGGGTTCTCCTGCACTGTCTTGGTCGTCGGCGCCGAACTGGCTCAGATCCGGGGCTCCGGCCGGGTAGGTTTCCCCGTCCGGACTGTCCTGGCTGAGACCGGCGGCGTCGAAGGCTTCTTCGTCGCGGGGCTGGGCGAACCTTTGCGTGTCTCCGCCGGGCAATTCCTGCTCCGCCGTCGGCGTTCCGTATCCGCCGGCCTCTTCAATCGGTTCCTGTTTGTGCTGCTCAGTCATGCCGTCCCTCCCATTGTGGAAATTTGAACTGGTGGAAATATGTGACGGACTCAGAGGCCCTTGCCGCCGGTGACCGGCAAGACGGCGCCGGAAATGTACGAGCCGTGCTCCGAGGCCAGCAACACGTACGCGGCCGCAAGTTCGGCAGGCTGACCCGCACGTTGCAACGGTGTGTCCTGGCCGAACGACGGAAGCTTGTCCGGCCATTCTGTGGCCGGGATCAGGGGCGTCCAAATGGGTCCGGGTGCCACGGCGTTGACGCGGATTCCCTTCGGGCCGAGCTCCTGGGCCAGGGCCTTCGTGAAAGCAACCTGCGCGGCTTTGGTCATGGCGTAGTCGATGAGCTCAGGCGAAGGGTTGAAGGCTTGGATGGACGCGGTTGTAATGACGGACGCACCGGGTTTCAGGTGCGGAACTGCCGCCCGCGCGGTCCAGATCAGCGAGTAAAGGTTGGTTTTGAAGACGCGGTCGAATTCCTCGGTGGGGAGGGACTCGAAGCTGTCGCGGTTCTTCTGGTAGCCGGCATTCAACACCACGACGTCCAGGCGGCCGAACTCAGCAAGAGCATTGTCCACAATCTTGGCGGCGAACTCTTCAGTACGCCCGTCTCCGGCGAACAGGAGCGCCTTCCGGCCGGTCTTGCGGATCCACATGGCGGTGTCCTGGGCGTCAGCTTCTTCCTCCGGCAAGTAGGAGATGGCGACGTCGGCCCCCTCGCGGGCGAACGCGATGGCCACCGCCTTGCCGATTCCGGAGTCCCCGCCCGTGATCAGGGCGGCCTTGCCGTCGAGGGCACCGCTGCCCTGATAGCTCTCCTCACCGTGGTCCGGCTGGGGATCCATGGGTGCGGTCAGGCCGGGCTGTTCCTGGATCTGCTCCGGAAAGGAGCCCGAGTAGTAGCCGCTCCGCGGGTCCCCCGGCTGGTCCTGCTGTTTGCTTGCATCACTCATCGTCCACCTACCCAACGTGTCGGTTTTCCGGTGGCTGCGTCCGGACTCAAGGTACTGACCCGGGCCGCGAAGCCATCCCGTGAAGGAAACAAGTCCAGCCTACCCGAGATTCATCAGCAACCTTAGTAGTTGCTTGAATTACGCATGCCTCAAGCCTAGGTTGAGTGTTAACTGCTGCCGCAGCCCGATCCGAACTACCGAAGGCGCCCAAGTGTCCCCTCCAGAATCATTGCCAGGTGCCGGACCACCCGCGTCGGACCTGCGGAATGAGTCCCCCATCGAAAGGCTTGACCGGAACTGGCTGGAACTTCTGCAGGAACTGCGGGTGCTGCAGACCGGAGTGCAGCTCCTTGCGGGGTTCCTGCTGACCTTGCCGTTTCAGGCCCGGTTCGAAACGCTGGACACGTACCAGACCACCCTGTACCTCGCCAATGTGGCGTTGGCCGCCCTCACCACGTCGCTGATCCTGCTGCCTGTTAGCGTGCACCGCCGCTTGTTCCGGCTCCACCTGCGGGATGCACTGGTCTCCAGCGCTGACCGGATCGCCAAGGTTGCCCTGGGCGGCATCGGGCTCCTCAGCGTCGGCACCTCAGCACTGGTTTTCGACGTCACGGCCGGCCGGACCGCCGGGTTGACTGCCGGCGCGGTCCTTTTAGGGGTGTTGCTGATTCTGCTGGCTTATGTGCCGAGCAAACTCCGCCGCCAGGCCGGGAAGGGAGATGCATGATGACAAGTACCGCGAGCCAACAACGGCGCCATCAGTCCGGAGGATCCGTGCCCAGCTGGGTTCGGGAACATGGTCTGTTGCTGGCCAATGCCGGCCTTTTTCTGGCGTTTTTCGGCGGCATGGTCCTGACCGGGGCCGCCGACTACAGCGATGACCAGGTGGCCCACGGTGAGCAGGCCGTGACGGTGCTCGGGTATCTCAGCACCGGGGCATTTGTGGAGGCGACGTTCGAAAACTGGGAGTCGGAATTCCTGCAGATGGGCATGTACGTCATCTTGACGGTGTTCCTGTTCCAGAAGGGATCCTCGGAGTCCAAGCCCCTGGGCAAAGTGGCTCCCCAGGATGAAAACCCCAGGAAGGCCGCCGCGAAGGACACCACTCCCTGGCCGGTCCGGAGGGGCGGCTGGGTCCTGAAACTCTACGAACATTCCCTGTCCATCATGTTCTTGCTGCTGTTTTTGGCCTCGTTTGCGCTGCACGCCGTCGGTGGCAGCGCGGCCTACAGTGCCGAGCAGCAGAGCCACGGACAGCCGCCCGTGACCGTTTACGAATACCTGGGAACAAGCAGGTTCTGGTTTGAGTCCTTCCAAAACTGGCAAAGCGAGTTCCTGGCCGTTGCCGTCCTCGTCGGCGCATCGGTTTATCTCCGCGAGAGAGGCTCACCGGAATCCAAGCCGGTCGCGGAACCGCACTATGAGACGGGCACCTGAGCGCTCAGGCGCCCTCAAGGACCTGGGTGGTGGCCCAGGTGATATATTTTGCAGCGTTCGCGACGGCGTCGTCCGGGCTTGGGGCCACATCCAGCAGTTGGGCGGCGGCCACCACCCCGTGTTCGGCGAGGTCCTCCGGGGTGACCAGGATCCGTCCGGCTACGACGATCACCGGGATCTCGAGCCTCCGGGCGGCGTCCGCAAGTGCAATCGGCGCTTTCCCGGCCAGCGACTGCGAATCCAGCGACCCCTCGCCGGTGATCACAAGATCCGCCTGCGCGAGTTTGCCAGCCAGTCCGGTGAGCCCGGCCACCAACTCGAAGCCGCTTTCCAGGACGGCATCGCTGAACGCCAGGAACGAAGCCGGGAAACCCCCGGCGGCCCCGGCCCCGGAGACATTCACGTCCCGCCCGGTGGATGCGCGCAGCACCGAAGCCCAGTTGCGCAGTCCTGCGTCGAGCAGCTCCACGGCATCCTCGCCCGCGCCCTTTTGCGGGCCGAACACATGGGCAGCGCCGGCGCTGCCGAAGAGCGGGTTCTGCACGTCGACGGCGATCCGGAACGTTGCTGCGCCGAGCCTCGGATCGAGCCCGCTGACATCGAGCTGCACCACATCGGCCAGGGAGCCGCCGCCAAGGGGCACCACATTGCCGGCAGCATCAAGCGGTTTCAGGCCCAACGCGCGCAGGGCCCCGCTGCCGCCGTCCGTCATCGCCGAGCCGCCCAAACCCAGCACAATTTCGGTGGCGCCGGCGTCGAGGGCGGCGGCGATCAGCTGGCCGCAGCCGTAACTGTGCGCGCGCAGGGCGTTGGCCGGAGTAGGCTCCATCTGGGCCAAGCCGGACGCTTGCGCGGTTTCGATGATGGCGGTGGCCCCGCCGAAGGCGTTCTTGCGGATCGCCCAGGCCGCGCCAACGGGCGCCAGGATGGGTCCGACGACGGCGTTCAGCCGCTCCTCGAATCCGGCGGCAACGGCGGCCTCAAGAGTTCCCTCTCCGCCGTCGGCCACCGGAAACTGGAGGACCTCGGCGTCGGGATAAACGCGTAAGGCGCCCTCGGCCATGGCGGAGGCGGCTTCGGCCGCGGTAAGGGAGCCTTTGAACTTGTCCGGGGCGATCAGGATGCGCATGGTTCCATCCTGCCAGCAGGCGCCGACAGCACGCGCCACCGAAAGCCGCGGGGACGTGGCGACAGGCCATGCTGACGGTAGTAACGTAACAGCCACACAGAATCGGTCCTAGGGGGCAACGGTGAATGCGAACGGAAAGACACGCGAGGCCATGGCCGGCCTCCCCGGCATGAGCGAGCTTCTGCTCGTCCGGCACGGGGAAAGCCAAGGGAACGTGGCTGCCACTCTGGCGCACCAGTCCGGAGCGTACGTTATCGATGTGCCGGCCCGTGACGCCGACGTCGAGCTGTCCGGCACGGGGCGGGAGCAGGCAATGGCACTCGGCCGCCTGCTCGCCGGGTTCCCGCCGGACGGCCGTGCGGCGGTCTGGTCTTCCCCGTATCTGCGGGCGCAGCAGACCGCGGAACTGGCCGTCAGCGCCGGGGGCTGGCAAACGCAGGTCCGGATGGATGAGCGGCTTCGTGACCGCGAGCTTGGGGTGCTGGACATGCTCACCTCTGCCGGGGTGGAGGCCAGATTCCCCCAGGAAGCTGAGCGCAGGCGCTGGCTGGGCAAGTTCTATTACCGGCCACCGGGCGGGGAATCGTGGGCCGACGTCGGACTGCGGTTGCGCTCCCTGATTGGGGACCTGGACCGTCTCTACGCCGGCCAGCGGGTGCTGCTGGTGTGCCATGACGCCGTCATCCTGCTGTTCCGTTACATCCTGGAGGGGCTGACGGAGCGGGAACTGCTGAACATCGCCGCCGAAACCGCGATTCTTAACGCGTCCGTGAGCCGTTTCATCCGGCCGGGCGGCACCGGCGCCTGGCAGTTGGAGAGCTTCAACGAAGCCGGGCATCTGCTGAATGAAGGGGTGGCTGTGACTGAACATGCTGGAGATACCAATGTCCGGCCGCGGTAACACAGCTCCGGGGGGCGGGGCTTCTGCGGTCCGCCCGGAGGCCGTAACGCCGACGTTGTTGCGGGGCTGGCCGTTGCCTGGTGGCGGTTCCGGCAAAAATGACCGGGGGTCGGTGCTGGTGATCGGCGGGGCGCGGATGACGCCGGGGGCCGCCCTTCTCGCCGGCGTGGCCGCCCTGCGCTCCGGCGCCGGCCGGCTTACCCTGGCCGTGGCAGAGTCGGTGGCAGTGCAACTGGCCGTCGCACTGCCGGAAGCGGGCGTGAAGGCGCTGCCGGAAAACGCCTCCGGCTCCGTCCTGGGCGCCAAGGCGGTCCCGGTCCTCGCACCGCTGGTTGACTCGGCAGATGCCATCCTTATTGGGCCGGGCCTTGACAACAAGGACGAGGCGACAGCGTTGCTCCGCGGGCTCTTGGCGGTCCCGGCGGGTGACAAGCGGCCAGCCATCATCCTCGATGCGTTCGCCTTGGGCAGTCTGCCCGAACTCGTCGATGACCTGGACCCCTGGGCTGGCCGGCTGATCCTGACCCCTAACGTCACCGAGGCGGGCATTCTGTTGGGACGGGACGTCGGGGACCTGGCCGGGGATGTGCCGGAGCTGGCAGCGAAATACGGTGCCGTGGTGAGCTGCCAGGGAGTGATCGCGCAGCCGGGCGGTCCGGGGAGTCCTGGCCGCCAAAGAGGTCCAGGGGCAGAGGCGGACGGGCACGACGGCGGGACCGGACGCGGGGTGTGGGAGATCACCACTGGGCACAGCGGCCTGGGTACGTCCGGTTCCGGCGACGTGCTGTCCGGTGCCATCGCCGGGCTGCGGGCGCGCGGAACCACGGACGCCCAAGCCACCTGTTGGGGCACCCACCTTCATGCGAGCGCCGGGGACCGGCTCGCGAGCCGCCTGGGCGGCCTCGGCTACCTGGCCCGCGAACTCACCGGGGAGCTGCCGGCACTGATGATGGAGCTGGGTACCTGACACAGGCCCCGTGCCCGGACAGCCGGGGCGGGAAGATCAGGCTGACCGCGCCGGACGACGGGGTCAGCCACGCCAGCTGCCGCGGTCCTGCAGGACGTCCTTCAGCAGGTCCGCGCGATCGGTGACGATCCCGTCCACTCCGAGGTCCAGCAGCCGGTGCATTTGGGCGGGGTCGTTGACCGTCCACACGTGCACCTGCAGCCCGTGCCGGTGGGCGCGCCCGACGAAGCCGGAGGTCACCACGGCCACGGGACCGTAGCGGAGGGGCACCTGCAGGGCGTGGACCCCGCGGAGCGCGCGTCCGGCGGTGAGGCGCAGCAGCGCAGCCGGAAGCAGGGGGCCGAGCAGAACAAAGAGGGCATTCGAGATCATCCCGGCGGAACCGGCCGCGGGGCGGCTCAGCTGCCTGAGCACGGCCCGGCGCCGCCGGTCCGAAAAGCTGGCAATCAGGACGCGGTCGTGCAGCCCGAACCGCTCGATGGCCGCCGCCAGGGTGTCCACGGAATTCCAGTCCTTGACGTCCAGGTTTAGCCGGACATCCGGGAAGGCGGTGGCCAGTTCCTCGAATAGCGGGATGGGCTCCACCCCGCCGATCCGTGCCCGCGCCACCGTCTCTGCCGGGAGGTCCGAGATACGGCCGCGGCCGTCGGTGACCCGGTCCAGGGTGTCGTCATGGAACAGCAGCAGGACGCCGTCGGCTGTGGTGTGCACGTCCGTTTCGAGGTGCCGGAACCCGAGTTCGACGGCGGCGCGGAACGCAGCCATTGAGTTTTCCAGTCCTTCCCGGGAGAACCCGCGATGGGCTATGGCCACCGGGGGTTCGGGACCGTCGCCGGCCGCGGAGCCGGAGGAAAAGAAGGGGTGCGGGATGCTCACGGGCAAAGCCTAGCTGAGCCTGGCCCGGACCGCCCGGGGCACCGGCTAGGTCGCGGGCGGAAGGATTTCCACGCCGTCGCTGCAGTGCAGGAGCGTGCGCCCCCGGCCGCCGTCCAGGTGCACCCACACGGCGGTGTGGTCTGCCGTGACGGCGTCGACGCGGCCGCCGGTTTCGTAGCCGGGCGCCAGCCTGACGCTGACCCGGTCACCCTGCTGCAGGCTCTTCCAGTGCGCGTCCGGCGCCACCGGGCGCAGAGGCATGTTGTCGGTCTTATCCGTGCGGTATCTGGCCATGATGTCCCACCGTCAGTCAGCTGCTCCGTCGTGAGGTTTCAGCGTAGGGCGCCAAGGTGAACGTCAGTTGTCCGAAAGCTGGGAGTCAGGTGTCAGAAAGCACGCCGGACCGGGCAAACGATGGGACAGGAAAGCCGCGGCTCAGGAGAGCCGGACGCCCAGGGCTGCGAGCTTCGCCTCGAGAACCTGGGCCACGCCGTCGTCGTCGAAGTGCGGGGCCTGCTGCCCGGCCGCGAGGATAGCCTGGGGGTGGCCGCTGGCCATCGCGTAGCCGTCGCCGGCCCAGCGGAGCATCTCGATGTCGTTGGGCATGTCCCCGAACGCCACCACATCCGCCGGGCCGATGCCCAGTGCGGCGGCGTATTCGGCCAGCGTGACGGCCTTGTTGACCCCGGGGAGGGAGAGTTCCAGGAGCGCCATGTTGGGCGCTGAGTGGGTCGCCGCAGCAAGATGGGCGACGGCGGGGGTGACCTCGGCCAGGAATTCGTCAGCTGATCCTTCCCGGACGATGGCCAGGAATTTCACCACGGAGTCCGCTGCCGTGAGCGTGGCGTGCAGCGGCGCGGGGGTGACTTCGGCGAGCAACCTGCTGGAGCCGTCCTCGATGAACCCCGGTTCCAGGTGAAAGCCGGTCAGGGTCTCAGCCGCGAACAGCGCCGAGGGGCGCAGCCGTTGGATAATAGCGCGGGCCTCGAAGACGGCGTCGAGCTGCAGGCCCCGGGCCGAGACCATCCGGTTCGCTTCAAGGTCCCAGACGATGGCGCCGTTGGAACAGATGACGGTGCCGGTGTGGCCCAGCTGTTCCTGGAGGGGATGCAGCCAGCGCGGTGGCCGGCCCGTGACAAAAACCAGTTCAATGCCGGCGTCCCGGCAGGCGTGGAACGCACGGACGGTCCGCCCACTGATTTTGCCGTCGTGGCCGAGGATCGTACCGTCGATGTCACTTGCTACCAGCCGCATACTGCCAGTCTACGTTGGCTGCGGTGCCGCCATTTCGACGGTTCCCTGCCCGATCGACGTACCGAGGCGTCGTATGCACACGGAACAAGCGGCGACGGCGGTGTGGCTAGCGGCGCTCGTAAATCGCGGTGCGGCTTGCCCGGGCCAGGATGTGGGCGCCGAGCTTCGTTTCGAGCTCCGCCGGGGACGTGGCGGCGTCCAGCCCTGACTGCGCCACGTCAAGCGCCAGGACGGTGAAGACGTAGTGATGCGGTCCGTGGCCCCGGGGTGGCGCGGCCCCCAGATATCCGGCCCCGCCGCCGTCGTTCCTCAACTGGAAAGCGCCCCGGGGAAGGCCGCCGCCGTTCCGGGACCCTGCTCCGGCCGGCAGGGACGTCGTCTGGGCCGGGACATCCAGCACGGCCCAGTGCCAGAACCCGCCGTGCCCCGGAGCGTCGGGGTCGAACACGGTAACGGCGAAGCTTTGGGTCCCTTCCGGGGCTCCGCTCCAGCTCAGCTGCGGCGATTCGTCCGCGGCGCCGGGCCCGGTTGCGGGGCCGCGCTGCGCCACCGGCAGTGTCTGGCCGTCTCGAAACGACTCACTGCCGACCTGGAAGCTTGGAACATCGTGGGGTGCCATGACTGCCTTTCAATGACTGGTGTGGTCCGCGGCCCGGGCCTCCAGCCGGTTGAGTTCGGCGCGGGTGGGGGGATTGGCGCCGGCCCGGGACACGGTGATGGCGGCCGCCCGGGCAGCGTGGGCCAAAAGGTCGCGGAGGCTTTCTGCCGAGAGCTCCCGGAGGTCCTTGCGGTTCTGCGCCCCGGCCAGCCCCCGGTCCACCACGCCGGAGAGCAACGCCGCCATGAAGGAATCCCCGGCCCCCACCGTGTCCGCCACTGGAACGGACGGGGCCGGAAACTGCGCTTCACCGGCGGCATTCACACCCCACGGCCCCTGGGCACCGCGGGTGACCACCACCATGGCCGGGCCTTCCGGGCCGCCCAGCCAGCGCCGGGCCGAGTCCAGCGGATCCGCATCCGGGTAGAGCCACTGAAGATCCTCGTCCGAGGCCTTGACCACGTCCGCGAGGGCAACAAACTTCTCCGCCTGCCCGCGCGCATAGTCCACGTCGGTGATGATGCTGGGCCGGCAGTTGGGGTCGAAGCTGATGGTGGCCGCCGGGTGGGCATGCTCGACGGCGGCGAGCACCTCGTCGGCCCCCGGAGCCAGCATGGTCGCGATGGAGCCGGTGTGCAGCAGCGTCGTCGCCTGCAGCATGTACGGCAACCTCTCGGCAAGCCCGGGCAGCTCCCAGGCTAGATCGAAGGTGTAGCTGGCGGCGCCGTCGTCATCGATCAGGGCGGTGGCGACGGACGTGGGCAGCTCGTCGGGACCCACGGGGAGCAGCACTGAACTGGACTTCAGGTGCGCCGCCACCGCTTCACCGTAGGCGTCGGTTCCGTAGCGGCCGATGAACTGCACCGGATGGTCCAGCCGGGCCAGTCCAACGGCGACGTTAAGCGGACTGCCGCCGACATGGGCCTGGATACCGGAGGAGCGCTGGACCACATCGACCAGGCCCTCGCCTATAACTGTGAGCATGCCCATACTCTGCCAGAGATCACGGTCCGGCGTCTGCGCTAGCCGCGCTGGACCGGCAGGCCGTCGAGCTGCCATTCGTTGATGCCGCCGGTGACGTTGACGGCGTCGTAGCCCTGGTCGGTGAGATAGGCGGTGGCCTGGCTGCTGCGGCCGCCGGCTGCGCACATGACGTAGACGGTCCCGGTGGCCGGCACCTCGGCGAGTGACTGCGGGAAGCGCGAGAGCGGAACGCTCTTGGCTCCGCTGACGCGGACTGCGGCGAATTCGTCGTCCTCCCGGACGTCGACAATGGCCGCCTCCTTGCCCAGTGCTGCCAGTTCCTTGACGGAGATGCTCTTCATGCTGGTGTCCTTTCGCGCGGCGCCGGGCACTCCGGCGCCTGGTGTAATTATTATACCCCAGGGGGTATTGTGCGGAACGGTCGGCTGGTACCTGCGTTAGCTACCGCACGGTGCCGTCCTGTTGGTAGACGTCGGGGATGCCGTCCTGGTCCGAGTCGAGTCTTTCCGCTTCTTCGGCCTGCCGGTATTGCCTGTTACGGGTCTTCAGCACCGCGGTCGCCAGCAGGGCCGCCAGTGCGGAGGCCACGAGGATGCCCACCTTGGCGTGGTCGTCGTGAGCACTGCCCTGGCCGAAGCTCAGTTCAGCCACCAGGAGGGAGACGGTAAATCCGATGCCGGCCAGCAGGGACAGGCCGAAGACGTCGATCCACTTGAAGCTGGTGTCCAGCCGAGCTTTGGTGACCTTGGTCAGCAGCCAGGTGGTGCCCATGATTCCGATTGGCTTGCCGAGAACCAGGGCCAGGATGATGCCGATGGCCACGGGGTCGGTGAGCGCGGCGGCGAAGCCGTTCCAGCCACCCACGGCCACTCCGGCCGAGAAGAACGCGAAGACCGGGACGGCAACGCCGGCCGAGATGGGGCGGAACCGGTGCTCGAAAATTTCCGCGAGACCGGGCCCGGCGGCCGGACCGCCGCTGGCCTGGGACCGCATGACGGGAATCGCGACTCCGAGCAGCACACCGGCTACGGTCGCGTGGATGCCCGAGGCATGGACGAGGGCCCACGTCACGGCGCCCAGGGGCAGCAGGATCAGCCAGGCGGCCGCCGTTTTGGTCCCGAAGAAACGCCGGTACTTGTGGGCCAGGAACGTGTAGATCGCCAAGGGAATCAGCGCCAGCAGCAGCGGCATCACCTGGAGGTCACTGGTATAGAAAACGGCGATGATGGTGATGGCGATCAGGTCGTCCACCACGGCCAGGGTCAGCAGGAAGATCCGCAGGGCGCTGGGCAGGTGCGAGCCGATGATGGCCAGCACGGCAACAGCAAAGGCGATGTCGGTGGCGGTCGGAATGGCCCAGCCCAGCAGGGTCTCCGGGCTGGCGAGGTTGACGATCGCGTAGATTACCGCGGGAATGGCCACCCCGCCGACGGCCGCCGCTACCGGAACGATCGATTTGTCCAGCTGGCGCAGGTCACCGGCAATGAATTCACGTTTGAGTTCGAGGCCGACCAGGAAGAAGAAGATGGCCAGCAGCCCGTCGGCGGCCCATGCCCCCAGGCTCAGTTCCAGATGCCACGGTTCGTACCCGATTTTGAGGTCACGGAGCGCGAAGTAGCTTTCGGATACCGGCGAGTTGGCCCAGATCAAGGCGATGACAGCCGCGGCCACAAGGAGAGCGCCCCCGACCGTCTCCTTACGGAGGATCTCACCGATCCGGAGCGATTCAGCGTAGCTGCCGCGGCCGAAGATGGTCAGGCGTGGCGGGGCGGGAGGCGGTGTGGGGCTCATGCGGGAGTCCTAAAAGTTGGGTCGGCAAGACTATGCCGACCAGACTTCCCGGCGCACCTGCCCTCCAGTCTAGTGGGTCAGGGAAGCGTACTGAACCGTTCGGCCTTGGCTTTGCTGCCCTGGACGATAATCTGGTCCTCTTCGTACAGCACCGTTTGCGCCGTGGTGTGGCCCCATGTGCCGCCCGGCCGCTTGACCGCGACGATGGTGACGCCATGCTTGTCCCGCAGGCCGAGTACGCCGAGGGGACGGTCGCGGATGCCGGCCGGCGGGCTGGTCCGGATCATCACGAAGTCGTCTTCAAATTCCACGTAGTCAAGGATGGAACCGAGGACCAGGTGCGCGACGCGTTTGCCCATGTCGTGTTCCGGCCGGATGACGTGCTCCACGCCGAGCTGTCCGAGGATTTCGGCGTGCGGTTCGCTGATGGCCTTGGCCCAGATCTGGGGACGCCGGAATTTGAGGATCCGCGAGGTCGTCAGGATGCTGGCCTCGATGTCCGAGCCGATGCCGACCACGGCACGGTCGAATTCATGCACCGAGAGCTGGCGAAGCACCTCTTCTTTGGTGGAGTCAGCCCTGACCACGTGTGTGAGGCGTCCGTTGAAGGACTGCACGATGTCCTCGCTGGCATCGATGCCGAGCACTTCGGTGCCCTGCGCTTCCAACTCCAGGGCCAACGAACCGCCGAAGCGGCCCAGGCCGATGACCACCACGGAGGACGCCTTGTCACTGCCGGACGGGGAGTGGGACAAGAAGATGTTCCTAGCCAATGAGGGGCCTTTCCTTGGGGTAGTCGTAGAGCATGGGCCGCTCGCGCAGGGCCAGGGCCGCGCCCAGTGTCACCGGCCCCAGCCGCCCGACGAACATCAGCAGGATCAGCACAAGTTGACCCGCTGGCGGGATGGCGGCGGTGATGCCGGTGGACAGACCGACCGTGGCGAAGGCGGAAATCACCTCGAACAGGATCCGCTCCTGCCCGAAGTTGGTGGTCAGCATCAGGAACATCGTTGAACCCATGACCAAGGCTATCGCCAGCAGCACCACCGTTATCGCCTGGCGGTGCACCGCGCGGGACAGACGTTTGCCGAAGATGTTCACAGCCGTCCCACCCTGCAGTTCGGTGCTGAGGATGAAGAACAGAACAGCGAAAGTGGTAATTTTCAGGCCGCCCGCGGTCCCGGCCGGGCCGCCGCCGATAAACATGAGGATGTCCATGCCCAGCCAGGACACCGGATTCATCTGTGCGATATCGATGCTGTTGAAACCTGCCGTGCGGGTGATCACTGACTGGAAGAAGCCGGCCAGCACCCGGTCCGCGGGACGGAGGCCACCCAGGGTTGCCGGGTTGGCCCATTCGATGGCCGTGAGGAACACCGTCCCGCCCGCCAGGAGGATGGCCGAGCCAACGAGGACAAGTTTCGTGTTCATGCTCCAGTGGATCGGGCGCCTGTATTGCCGTCCGAGTTCGAACAGGACGGGGAATCCGAGTCCGCCGATGATTACCGCGGCAGCGATCGGCAGGCAGATCCAGGGGTCGGCGGCAAATCCCATGAGATTATCTGAGTACAGGGCAAACCCGGCGTTGTTGAAGGATGAGATGGAGTGAAACACTCCATGCCAGAGCGCTTCGCCCGGCGGATAGCCGTACCCGGCCATGAAGCGGATTGCGAGGATCAGGGCCAGAGCGGCTTCCACGGCCAGACTGATGGCCAGGACCCCCACCAGTACCTGGCGCACGTCACCGAAACCGCTGCTCTTGGTCTCGGTGGCGGCGGATATTCGGGACCTCAGGCCGAGCCGCCGGGCGGTCAGGACTCCAAGCAGCGTGCCGAACGACATCACTCCGAAACCGCCGACCTGGATCAGGACCAGGATGACGACCTGGCCGAACCCACTCCAGAACACCGGCGTATCCACGGTGATCAGCCCGGTGACGCACACGGCGGAGGTGGCGGTGAACAGGGCCTCGAGGAGGCCGGCGCCTCCTGCGCCTGCCTTGGCCACCGGGAGCAACAGCAGTCCGGTGCCGGCCGCGACCGCCCCGGCGAACCCAAGGACGATCACCTGGGCAGGGTGCCGCGGCGCGAACGCCCGGATGAACCTGGTGAAGCCCGCTGCCAGGGCGCGGAGCAACGCTGGGACTTCAACTTGCATAGGGGTCACGTTATCACCGGGCTGCCGCTGGTCCGGGCGAAATCACCGGGCTGCCGCTGGTCCGGGCGAAATTCAGTTCAGCAGCAGTTGCACCAGTTCGCGGCACTTGCGGTAGGCGGCGGCTTTGGGGTCGATGAGCGCGAAGTGATCGCCCGGGACCTTCAGGACCTGGACGGGCGCGCCGGAAGACTTGGCCGCAGCAGCGTAGGAGTCCGACTGGCTCACGGGAACGCTGTCGTCGTCTGTGCCGTGGACGGCATAGACCGGCACCGTCAGCGGGACAGCGCTCATCGGATCCGCGTACTTATGCCGTTTCGGATATTTTTCGGAGGAGCCGCCAAGGAAGTTGCTGACCGCACCGTTGCTGAGGTTCAGCCGTTCCGCTTCTGCAAGATTGAGGACACCGGACTGGCTGACGACGCCGGTCAGGTGCACTGCGCCGCCGTCGACCCGCCGCAGCAACTGGCGGTCCGCGTCCGGGGCGCCCAGCTGGGCGAGCCGGGTCCGGCCTGCGGCCCACACGGCCAGGTGACCGCCAGCCGAGTGGCCCAGCGCCACCACCCTGTCCAGGCCGAGTCCGTGGTCGCCGGCGATGTCACCAAGCTTGTCGATTCCGGCGAGCACGTCGGCGAAGGTATGAGGCCAGCCGCCGCCATTGCCGGCACGGCGGTACTCCAGGTTCCAGGCGGCCATCCCGTGCGCCGCGAGGTCTTTGGCCAGGGGTTCGCCGAGTTCTGCGCCGTACTGGGAGCGCCAGTAGCCGCCGTGGATCACCACGACGACCCCCTTGGTGGCGGCGGCCTCCGGCAGGAAGAGCTCACCCCACTGGCTGGGGTCGTCGCCGTAGCTGTACCTATGCCGCTTCACTGTGTCCTCCTTGGGGCCCGGTGAGCATGCGGCGGAGACTGCCCCCTGAGTCACCGTCGCTGCGGCCGCGATAAAAGCCCGGCGCCGCACATCAGCCATGTGCAGAGCCTACCTGAGCGCCGCCGTCGTACCCCGGCCGTAAGCTGGAGGGATGGCGAGCAACTGGGATCGACTGGACCCGAAACTGCGCGAGTCCGTGCAGGAAAACGTGGAACTCTACGAGCGGGTGCGCCCTGCCCTGAAGCTGGTCACCCGCGAGGTCCTGCTGACCCTGCGGAGCATGCTCAAGGGCACGGAGGTAACCCCGCTGTTCGTCACCGGCCGGACCAAGACGGTGGCATCCTTCCGCGAGAAGATTTCCCGTATTGAGGAGCCGCTGGAGCCGGGCGGTCCGCCCGTGCTGAAGTTCCCGGACCCGTTCCGGACCCTCAATGACATGGTGGGCATCCGGGTGATCACTAAGCTGCCGGCGGAAAACGCGGTGGTGGCCAACCTGATCAAGCGCCAGCGCCAGCTCTTTGACTGCCGCGGCGACCGCGAGAAGGACATCGGCTCCATCGAATCGGGAACGTACGGCTATTCCAGCCGACACCTGATCCTGCGGACCATCCAGAACGAAACCGTCAAGGAATACCAGCAGGCCTTCAACGCGGAGGCGCAGCCCAACGGCAGCTACTTCTTCGAATGCCAGATCCGGACTGTGTTCGCGCATGCTTGGAGCGAGATCGAGCACGACATCCGGTTCAAGGCCGAGGATCCTCGGGCCTGGACGCCGCACTTCGACCGCCAGTTCACGGCGACGGCCGCCATGCTGGAAACCGTGGAGGGAGCCTTCGCTGACCTGCACGAACGCTACGAGGAGGTCCGCAGCTACTGGGACATGGACGGCGAAGGGGCCGCGCAGCTCACCCCGAACCGGATCCGTGACGTGTGGCGCACCCTCCTGCCGCACGTGGACCGGAAAGTCGACGATGACTGGGGCTGGGCGGCCGAGCTGATGGCAGCGCACGGGCTCAACCAGACCGTCCAGCTGGCCGGGCTGCTCAGCGCCAACCGCATCACCGAGGTCCGCAAGGCTCTGGACCACCGCTACTCCCCCGGACCGGACCGGTTGCTCGATGACCTGCTGTTGTGGCAGTACGGCACCAAACATATCGACCTCACTGCGGAGCCGGCCGACGCCGTACCCCACCCGCGCCGTGACAGCCTCCTGCGGCGGCTCAAGCAGCTGGAGCGCTTCCGGCTGGCGCAAGGGTAGGCGTCCGGCGCTAGAGCCCGGTCGGCTCAAGCCTTTCCTCGACGACCTCCGCGGCGGAGCCGGCGCTGGAGGTCAGCCTCACCCGGTAGGCGGCCTTGCCGGGCGTCTCCGTCACTGCCCCGACCAACTCTCTTCCGCGGTAGCGCAGGCCCACGCCGTCGTCGGTGCAGTGGGTCTCGCCCAGGGTTCCGTCCGCCACCAGGCGGTGCACCAGCGGCCGCCGTGCGCCTTCGGAGTCGTAATGGACCCCGTTGTCGTACGGGAGCAGACCGAGGCCGTTGTCCACGGCGCGAAGCCCAGGACCGAATGAGTCGGTCGTCCCGCCCTCGAACCAGCAAATCGAACCGGCCGAAACGCCGGCCAGCACCACTCCGGCCTCCCAGACGCGCCGGAAGACGGGACCCAGGTCGTGGGCATGCCAAACGGCGAGCAGGTTGGCCACGGAGCCGCCGTTGACCCATACGACGTCCTGGCCGAGCAGGTATTCCTCAATGTTGCCCACGTTGGGCATGGGGAACAGGTTCAGGTGCGTGAGGTGGAAACCGGCAACGTTCCCCGCTTCGCTGATCTCGTTGTTGAACCATCGCTGGTCACCGCTGGCGGTGCCGACATGGGCGATCCTGGGCGCTCTGCCGCTGACCCCGGACAGGTCCACCGCGTGATGGACCAGCTGGTTGAATTCCAAGCGTGTGCGGGCCCCCGGCTTGTAACCACCGGAGGTTGCGAGAATTGTCGGACTGTCGGCAGCCATAGCGGGTTCTCCTTGAGCGGGGCAATCATTGCGGTCGAGCCTACCGAACCCGGCGAACCCACCCGGTGTGCCCGGATTTCCGCTCTCGGGTACAAGCAACCGGGCGGGAGCGCACCCTAGTGGCCGGCGCCGAGCTTGCCGACGAGGCGGTCGCGCATCGTGACGCTGGCGTCGTTGAGGCCGACGATTAAAACGATTTTGCCGTGGTGGCGGTACTTCTCCGTGATGGCATCCAGTGCAGCAACCGTGGAGGCGTCCCACAGGTGGGAGGCATGCATGTCAATGACCACGCGCTCGGGATCCAGTGCATATTCGAACTGGGTGTAGAGGTCGTTGGATGAGGCAAAGAACAGCTCGCCGTCCACCACATAGGTGGCTGTTTCGGTACCGCCGGTGCTGGTGACGGTGCGTTCGACGGTGACGAAGTGGGCGACCCTGCGGGCGAACATCACCATTGCGACCAGCACGCCGACTCCGACGCCGATGGCCAGGTTGTGGGTGGCGACGGTGACGATCACGGTGGCGAGCATGACAGCGGTTTCACTTTTGGGCATGCGTTTCAGGGTGCTGATCCGGATGCTGTGCCAGTCGAAGGTTGCCACCGACACGAAGATCATGACGGCGACCAGCGCCGCCATGGGGATCAGCGAGACAATGCCGCCGAGGACCACCACAAGGATGAGCAGGAAAACACCGGCCAGGAAGGTGGAGATCCGGGTTCGGGCGCCGGAGGCTTTGACGTTGATCATGGTCTGGCCGATCATGGCGCAGCCGCCCATGCCGCCGAAGAAACCGGTGACGATGTTGGCGACGCCCTGTCCCCAGGCCTCGCGGGTCTTGTGGGAGCGGGTGTCGGTGACGTCGTCGACCAGCTTGGCAGTCATAAGGGATTCCAGAAGTCCCACGAAGGCCATCGCGAGGGCGAACGGGAAGATGATTTGCAGGGTCTCGAGGCTGAACGGGAGGTTCGGAACGAAGAGGGTGGGCAGCGAGTCCGGGAGTTCGCCCTTGTCCCCCACGGTGGGAACCGCGACGGCGGCGAACACGGTGATCAGGGTGAGGGCGACGATCGCGACGAGGGGTGCGGGGACGGCCCTGGTGAGGCTGGGCAGGCCGAACACAATGACCAGGCCCAGGATAACGAGGGGGTAGACCAGCCAGGGGACGCCAAGGAGTTCCGGGACCTGGGACATAAAGATCAGGATGGCCAGGGCGTTGACGAAGCCCACCATCACCGAGCGGGGGATGAACCGCATCAGTTTCGCGACGCCGGAGAGGCCCAGGATGATCTGGAAGATGCCGGCGAGGATGACGGCGGCGATGAAGTAGTCCATGCCGTGGGACCTCACCAGTGGGGCAATCACGAGGGCAATCGCGCCGGTAGCTGCCGAGATCATGGCCGGGCGGCCGCCGACGAACGCGATGGTGACGGCCATGGTGAAGGAGGCGAAGAGTCCAATCCGGGGATCCACGCCGGCGATGATCGAGAACGCGATGGCCTCCGGAATGAGGGCCAGCGCGACGACGAGTCCGGCGAGGACTTCCGTCTTCAATCGGCGCGGGGACTTCAGGGTCTCCCGCACCGATTGAAGCTGTTCGGGCGTGGATGCCGGGGGGTGTTCAACTTTGGTGGCGGCCATTCCTGGCTCCGTTCGTGGTTAAGAATGACGCTCGACGGCGGCTTCATTCTGCTGATGAATGAGGGGCGCAACTTCGCGTCGGGAAAGGGAGACGGGTCGTGCTCATCTCAACCCCAAGCCCGCAACTCTACCCTAACGTGATGGTAGAGTTTAAATCCGAAGAGATGGGAGCTCTGATGACCGGCAAGACCACCGACACCATGCACATCGGTGAACTGGCAGAGCGGACCGGCCTGTCCCTGCGGACCATCCGCCACTACGACGACGTCGGGCTGCTCCCCGCCACCGCCCGGACGGACGGCGGTTTCAGGGTGTATTCGCCGGGTGACTTCGAACGGCTGATGGTCATTAAGCAGATGAAGCCGCTGGGGTTCTCGCTTGAGGAGATGGCCGAGATACTGGGCCTGCTGGCCAACAGTCCGGGCAAGCCGGGAGTCACGCTCCGGCTGGCGGAGATCCTGGAGCAAGCCGGGCACCAGCGGGCCAAGATGGCGCGCAATCTTGCCCAGGCGGACGACTTTATCGCCAGGCTGCGCGGTCTCACCGCCTGAGCGGCTCCGCCGCGAACCGGGCGAAGGACAAACGCCCCTGAAATCCGACATATTCGTGCACGAGGTCGTCATGAACTGGCCAGCCCGCGGCCGCGATGGCACCATGCTTGGATGCTTGAGGCAACCAAATCCCCGCAGTCCAATCCGCAGACCGGCGATGGCCCGGGCCCGGACAATCCGGCCCTCGCCGCGGAGGCCAGAATCGCGCGCATCGCGGTGACCGTTTTTCCGCTGCTGGTGGTTATCGCCGGCGTCGCCGGGTATCTGCTTCCGGGCGCCTTCAAGCCCCTGGGACCCGGCGTGCCGTATCTGCTGGGCATCATCATGTTCTGTATGGGCCTGACCCTCACGCCGCCCGACTTTGCCTCCGTTGCTAAGCGACCGTGGGCCGTGGTTCTCGGCATCGTGGCGCACTACGTCATCATGCCCGGTGCAGGCTGGCTGATCGCCCTCGCCCTGAACCTGCAGCCGGAACTGGCTGTGGGCCTCATCCTGGTGGGTTGCGCACCCTCAGGCACCGCGTCGAACGTCATGGCATTCCTGGCCAAGGGCGACGTTGCCCTGTCCGTCGCCGTTGCGTCCGTCTCCACCCTGATCGCGCCGATCGTGACGCCCTTGCTGGTGCTGTTCCTGGCTGGCTCCTACCTGCAGATCGACGCCGGCGGCATGGTGCTGGACATCGTCAAGACCGTCCTGCTTCCGGTGATCGCCGGCCTCCTGGCCCGCCTCTTCTTCAAGAAATTCATCGCCAAGGTACTGCCGGTCCTGCCCTGGGCCTCCGCCGTCGTGATTTCCCTGATCGTGGCGGTTGTGGTGGCCGGGAGCGCCAGCAAAATCGTCGCCGCCGGCGGGATCGTGTTCCTGGCCGTGGTGTTGCACAATGGCTTTGGCCTGGGTCTGGGCTACCTGGCCGGCAAAGTGGGCCGCCTGGATGACAAGGCCCGCCGCGCCCTGGCATTCGAGGTCGGAATGCAGAATTCCGGCCTGGCCGCCACCCTTGCCACGGCGCACTTCAGCCCGCTGACAGCGCTCCCCTCGGCTGTGTTCTCGCTCTGGCACAATATCTCCGGCGCCGTTGTCGCGGCGTGGCTGGCCCGCCGCCCGCTGCAGGACGGGTAGTCCCGGCGGGCGCAGGCGCCTATGCGGAAAGCCGGTCGAGCAATGTCGCGACGGCGCGCTCCGCCAGCGTATCGGCCGCCGCGCCCGGGGCCAGGACGTCGACGCCGTCCACCTGCACGGTGCCGGAGAAGAGCAGTTGCGCGGCACCGCGGATGCTGAGTTCCTTCATTGCCGCGAGGTCGGCAGCGGTGCGGACCACCGGATGCGAGCCCAGGATGACACCGTCGGCGCCTCCGGAGAGCATGAACTGCCGCCAGCTTTCACCCACCAGGATGACCGGCTGGTAGCCGCGGCAGAGCAGAACCTTAACCGCTGCGCCGGCCAGGGCGCGGTCCCAGGAGTGATCGAGGTCCGTGACCGCCACGGCCACGACGTCGGTGCGCCCGCGCCGCATCCCGCGGGCAGCCCGGTTGGGCACGTAACCCAGTTCCCGGGCCGCGGCAGAAACCCTGTCCTGGGTGGGCTGGCTGATCCGCGTCGTGCCGCCCGGGCGGCCGGAAAGCACGTACGAAACCGTGGTCAGGGACACGCCCGCGGCCTCCGCGACGTCGCGGATGGTGGGCTTGGATCCGTGCCGCACTGAAAACTCCCGGGTGTACTTCTCCGCCGTCGTTCGCGGCGATACCAATAACGCTGTCCTGGGGCGGGCCCCTGAATGAACTGTAGCCCGAAGAGCGGAGCCCAGCGTAGAGCCGTACGGTGGAGGCCGACCGCCCCCACGCTCAGCCGATGCTGGCGGCCTCATCCAGGGTGCGCGCCTCGAAATGCTCCAGCATCTCGTGCAGGCCGCTCATGCTCTGCTGGAACGTCTCGGACGCCCGCCATTGCTCGATCTGTTCCAGGGATTCCCACGGTCCGGTGCTGATGAACCGGTTCTGAACATCGCGGTCATGCATGAGCACGGCCTTCGCATGCGGGAAGTCGTCCCGGGTCTTCCGGGCCAGGTCCCGCCAGGCCTGCACGAAATCATTCTCGCGGCCCGGGTGGACCAGCCAGATTCCCAGCGTATAAACCGACACGTCGATCGCCTCCAGAGTTTGAAAGGGGTGGATACCCCGATAATCTGCCCGCACCGCCAGCGGTAGTAGGGCCGATTTACCCGGGAAGGAAACGACCGTCGGCATCAGGACGTCGGTTGGCGCTGCAACACTTGCCGTGCGGGGCGGCGTTACGCTTTCCGGTGGATCGATTTGTAGCTGACGTAGGCATTGAGCCCCTCGACGCCGTACTCGGTGCCCAGCCCTGAATCGTGCCGGCCGCCGAACGGTGCCGCGTGGTTGGAAGCGAAGAAGTTGATACCCACCGAGCCGGTGTCCATCCGGTCCGCGACGGCCAGCGTGGCCCCGGGGTCGCTGCCGAACACCAGTCCGCCCAGGCCGAAGTCGGTGTTGTTGGCCAGCGCAACGGCCTCGTCAACGCTGCCGTCGTCGTCGTTGTAGCGCAGGATGCACAGGACCGGTCCGAAGATTTCCTCGCGTGAGATCCGCATGTCCGGGGTAACGTCGGCGAACACGGTGGGTTCCACGAAGTACCCGCCCTCGAGCCCGCCGCCCTGGGACGCTGCGCTGCCACCGGTGGTGGCGTGGGCACCTTCGGCCAGCCCGGATTCCACGTACTCCAGGACGGTGCGGTACTGGGATTCGGTGGCACACGGGCCGAACACCGTATCCGGGTCCAGCGGGTCGCCCTGCTTGCCCGCTGCGATAGTGGCCGTGACCATGTCCACCACTTCCTGGTAGCGGCTCGCGGGGGCGAGGATCCGGGTTGAGATGTAGCACGTCTGCCCGGTGTTGCGCAGGGAGGACCGGATCAACACCTCGGACATCGCGGCGAGGTCCGCGTCCGGCAGCACAATTGCGCTGGACTTGCCGCCGAGTTCCAGGGTGACGGGGCGCAGCAGCTCACCGCATGCCGCCGCGATTCTCCGGCCAACCGGCGTGGAACCTGTGAAAGCCACCTTGTCCACGCCCGGGTGCTTCACAAGTTCATCCCCCAGGCGGCCGGAGCCGGTGACAAAGTTGACGACACCGGCCGGGACGCCGGCGGCAGCAACCGCATCTATGATTATCCGCAGGGACAGCGGGGTGGGCGACGCCGGTTTGATGACCACCGTGCAGCCAGCCAGCAGGGCCGGGGCGAGCTTGATGACCACGAGGTTGATCGGGAAATTCCAGGGCGCGATCAGTGCGCACACCCCGATCGGTTCACGCCGGACCACTGATTCCCCGCCGCCCCTGGGAAAGGCCCGTACGTCCTCACGCTCAAGGTATTCGGCCAAGGTGGCGAAGTAACGGAAGATGCCGGCCGCGTTGGCGGCCGCCCCGGTGGATTCGGAGACCGGCGAGCCGTTTTCGCGGGTATTCGTCAGCGAGAGTTCCCCGGCCCGCTTCTCCACCTCCGCGGCGATGCGCAGCAGATACGCGGCCCGCGCCGACGGCGTCAACCGCGGCCACTGACCGGCGTCGAACGCCCTGCGTGCGGAACCGACGGCGGCGTCAACGTCCTCGGCGGTGCCGTCCGGGACAGAGCCCCAGACTTCGCCGGTGGCGGGGTCGGTGACCGGGTTGCGGCCGGAGCCCCGCGCCGGCGTCCACGCGCCGTCGATGAACATGTCATCGACGTGGGTGTACGGCAGCCTCAGTGCGGCCCGGGCTGCCAGGGCGGGAGCATCGTGCGTGGCAGCAGTCATCGGATGACCGCCGTCTTGAGCAGGGCGGTGGAGCGGGTCAGGTCGGCGGCGGCCATGTCATGGGCCGCCTGGGTGATGAGCTCCGGCACAATCTCCGCGGTCAGCCGGTCCGTGTAGGTGGCCGGGTCCATCTTGAACCAGGAGGATGCCAGGGCAATCCCCGCCTGGTCGAAGCGCCAGAGCCGGTCGGCGTCTCGCATCAGGGCGTCCTCCAGCGAATGGGCCACCGGGCGGGTGTCGTGGCCGTCGATAATGTCGCAGATGCGGGCGGTGAATTCTGCGGAGTAGCCGAGGCCCGGGAGCACCCGGCGGGCAACGTCGCAGCCCTGCTTCTCGTGTTCATAACGAATGGCGGCCTTTCGCCAGTCCCCGGCGAAGCCCTCAGAGATAATGCGGGACTCATCCACATGGGCCCAGCCGGTGTCGTGCAGCAGCGTGGACACCCGGACCAGTTCCGCGTCGGCCTCGGGGTAGGCCCGGCACAGGCGTTCAGCGAAGGCGAGAGAGATGGGCAGATGGATATCGTTGCCGCGGGTACGGGTTTCCCGCACCACGGCCCGCCAGAGCCCATCAAGGTCGTCGAGCGCCGCCGGGGTGGTGGCGATCGGGGCGATGTCCACCGGTCCCTGCGCCGGAATTGGCCGGACCGGGTACGCGGCGGCGAACCTCGCAGCAGCGGGATTGGCTGCCGCCGGATCATCGGAAACCGGGTTCGCGGCGCCGGTCTCCGCGACCGGGGTCTTGGGGGTGGTCATAATGCTCCTTCGGGTGGGGCCGGCTTACTGTCTGAGTGCAGTCAGCTGTCCGTGGTGATCGTCTTGAGGGGTGTGGCCGGGTCCGCGGCGGCGCCGGCGGGGATATTGTGGCCCTTGGCGAGCGCGTTTTTGACGGCCATGAAGTCCAGCGGGGCGTTGACGCAATCCGCGGCGATGACCCGGCCCTGGCGGTAGTACAGGACGCTGAATTTGCCGCGTTCCCCGTTGCGGCGCAGCACGGTCTGGTCGTAACCGTTGCAGAGTCCGGCGATCTGCAGTTTGAGGTCTGCCTGGTTGGACCAGAACCACGGGATGCCGGCGTATTCCTCGCGCCGGCCGGTGAGCGAGTAGGCCGCCACCTTGGCGTGTTCGATCGCGTTGTTGACGCTTTCCAACCGGATCCGCTCGCCGGGTTGCGAGCCGGGCACCGGGTTGGGCATGTTGGCGCAGTCACCGAGCGCCACCGTGCTGCCGTCCGAGGCCAGCGCGAAGCGGTCCACGACGATCCCGTTGTCCACGGCCAGGTTAAGCTGTTCGGCCAGTTGGGTGTTGGGGATGACCCCGATGCCGACGAGTACGATCTGCGCAGGCAGCACCGTACCGTCCTGGAGTTCGACACCGGCAACCGCGCCGCCGTCATCCGCGCCACCTGCGCCGGCGGTGAAGCGTTTGGCGCTCGTGTTCAGCCGGATGTCCAGGCCGCGGGCCCGGTGCGCCTGCAGGAAGTACTCGGCTGTTTCCTCGCCGACGGCGCGGCCCACCAGGCGCGGACCAAATTCCAGCACGGTGACGTTCTTGCCCATCTTTTGCAGGCTGGACGCGGCCTCGAGGCCGATGAAACCGCCGCCGATCACCACGACGTCCTGCGCGTCGCCCACCCTGGCCTTGAGTGCCAGGGCGTCGTCGGCGTTGCGAAGGTAGAGCACGCCGCCGAGGCCACCGCCCTCGATCTCCAGTTTCCGGGCCCGGGCACCGACGGTGAGGGCGAGGCGCTTGAAGGGGAACTGCCTGCCGGAAGAAGAGTGTGCCTCTCCCGAACCGTCCGCCTCTTTGTCGATCCTGACGATGTACTCGCCCTTGACCAGGTCCACGTTGTGCTCGGCCCAGTACTCGTTGGAGCGGAAAATCAGGGATTCGCTCTCCACCGTGCCCTGAAGGAACTCCTTGGACAGGGCCGGGCGCTGGTAGGGGCGGTGGTCCTCGTCGCCGAGAAGGGTGATGTGCTCGTCGAAGCCGAGCGCACGGAGCGAGACCGCGAGCTGGACGCCGGACTGGCTGGCTCCGATGATCAGCAGGCCGGTGCGGGTGGGGCTGTCCGCCGCAGCCGCGGCACCGGCGCCGGTCTGCGCTGCGGGGATATGCTCAGTGACGGTCTGCTCAGTGGCGGCGGCAACAGAGGTGCCCATTCCTACACCTGGGTTTCCGGGGTGGTGACGAACAGTTCCAGCTCGTCGGTGAGCCGGACCTGGCAGGACAGCCGGGAGTTGTCCTCGCGGTCCACGGCGGTGCCGTAGAGCATCTCGTCCTCCATGTCCTCCATCGGCGGGAGCTTCGAGAGGCAGTCCTCGCGGACAAAGACGTGGCAGGTGGCGCAGGACAGCGAACCGCCGCATTCGGCCACGATGCCGGGGACGCCGTTGCGCACCGCGGTTTCCATGACAGAGTCGCCGGGATTGCCCTGGACGTCGCGGACGCCGCCCTCGGCGTCGGTGAAATGAACCGTTGGCATTGGTTCTCCTTGGGGTTGAAAGCGGAAGTTGAGCGGGAAAGGGAACGGTCAGATGAACTGGCGGCCGCCGTCGACCACCATGGTCTGCCCGGTGTAATAGGAACTGTCCGGCCCGGCCAGGAAGAGCGCCGCGCCCACGATGTCCTCCGGCTGGCTGGCCCGCTTGATCGCGCCGCGGTCCACACCGTAGTTCTCGGCGTTCTCCATCAGCCCGTAGCTGGCCTCGGTGAGGGTGAAGCCGGGGGCGATCGCGTTGACCGTAATCCCCCGCCGGCCCAGTTCCTTGGCCAGTACCCGGGTCAGGGCCACCACCCCGCCCTTGGAGGCGACGTAGTGGAGCCACTGCTCCGAGCCGCTGAAGATCGTGGCGCTGGAGAGGTTGATGACGCGCCCGCCCTCGGGCAAGTACGGGCTGGCGGCCCGCGTCATGAGCCAGGGGCCCTTGAGGTTGACGTTCATCACGAGGTCCCATTCAGCCGGATCGATGTCCTCGAACGGGCTGCGGGTCACCCCGGCGTACACCGCGGCGTTGTTCAGCACGACGTCGATGCTTCCGTTGCCGAAGTCCGCGCAGCTTCTCGCGAGGGCTTCGGTGGAGTCGACGCTGGTGACGTCGGCGTGGAAGGCTGCCGCGTCGGCCCCGGTGTCGAGGACCAATTTGGCCGTTTCCCCCGCGCCGTCGAGGTTCACGTCCGCCACCGCCACGCGGTAGCCGCGGCGGCCGAAGCCAAGCGCGAACGCCCGGCCCAGGCCGCCGGCGGCTCCGGTGATCAGGACGGTGCGGGCGGATTTGCCCTTCTGGCGGGTCTCCGCCCCGCCAGCTGCACCCGGCTGCCCGGCGCCCTCATATTCCGCAACAGGCATATTCGGGTCAGGCATCCGCTGTTCAGACATGGCTGTGGCTGTGCGCCCCGGGCCCGGTGACCTGGAGCTCCGGTTCCTCCGCGTCGAGGATCTGGACCGTGCCCTGGGTCCCGTCCACCCGCAACCGCTGGCCGGTCTTGATCGTGGTCGACGCCGAGCCGGTACCCGTCACGGCCGGGAGGCCGTATTCCCGGCAGACGATCGCCGCGTGGCTCATCATGCCGCCGATGTCAGTCACCGTGGCCCTGATCTTGCCGAAGATCGGGCCCCAGGACGGTGCCGTGACGGTGGCGACCAGGATCTCGCCCTGCTGCACCTCGGAGAGCCGGTCCGCGTCGGTGACCACGCGGGCCAGGCCTTCGACGACACCGGGCGAAGCTGCCATGCCGCGCAGCCCGCCGCCCTCGACCGCTTCGCCGGCGCCCAGCCACTGCTGGACCTGCTCGGTGGTGATGCCCCACAACATCCGGGTGAACGGTTCGGTGATAATTTCCGGCGGGGTGTTCAGGGCTGGTGCCGGCCGGGCGGTCTTGAGCGCATCCACAATCCCGCGGCGGCGCTCGATCTCCTCGGGCCAGTAGTCCGGGCCGATCGGTTTGGCGCCGACGCCCCAGCCGGTGACGAGGTCGAAGAGTGCGTCGCGGACCTCATTGCGGCCCAGGTAGAGCAGGTCATCCGGCTCGGTCCAAAAACCCTCCGAGTGCATCATGCGGCTGAGTTCGCGGATCTTGCGCCAGAAGACGCCCATGGTCCAGTGCTCGATGTAGAAGTTGTGGTTCTCCACATACGGGTAGGCGGTGGCCGCGAGCCCGCGCTTGGCGTCAAAGAGTGCCTGGTTTTCGCCTTCCAGGAGGTCCCGGTATTCCTCGATGATCCGGTCCCGTTCGATGATGAGGGCCGCCACCGGGCGCATGATTTCCTGGCCCTCGTCCACGCGGCGGATGTAGTCCGCGATGTAGCCGAGCGGGATTTCCTGGTGTTCGTTCCAGTACTTGTCGTGGCCGTAGAAGCCGTTGCCCACGGTGAAGTTGAACCACGGATCTTTGGCGGCCTCGTACTGGGCCGTCCAGCGGTCCCCCCCGGGGGCCGCCGCGATCGCAGCAAGGGTGGACTCGACGTCGTCCGTGTTGGCAAAATGCGGCTGCAGCTTCAGTTCGACGGCCAGTTTGGCCAGCCCCTTCAACTCGTCATCCGGGCGGAAGAGTTCCATGTCGACGCCCTGGACCATGGTGGCGATGGACTGGTCCGGGATGTTGGGGAAGACCTGCTTGCAGAAGTTGAAGAAGTCCAAATAGGCGATGTAGCCGAGATTGAGGAACTCGAAGTGGTACTGCCAGTTCTGGTACGCCAGCTGGATCAGGCGGTCATAGCTCTCCAGCAGCTTCTCGGAGCCGTCCTTGCCCTTGCCGGAGAGGATGTCCTCCATCGGGACCACGTCCGGAAGCTTGGGGAACGAGATGGATTCCATCTCCTCAATGGTCCCTTTGACCTTGACGTGCCACTGCTTGAGCAATTGGTCCCAGTTCTGGAAGTAGTGGCCCACGCGCTGTTCGAACAGGGGCACCCGCGCGGCAATCTGGTCCTCCGGCACCGGGATGGGCGACATGTACAAATAGCCGAGGTGCACGCGGAATTCAATGCCGTTGGCGTTGGGAATCATCAGGTGCCGGGCGTTGTACTGGCCCAGGCACTTGACCGCGAATTCGCCGCCGATGGTCTCGAAGGGCTTGAACACCGTGGGCCAGTGCTGACTGTCGCAGAACCAGAACTTGGCGTCCTCCTGTTCCCTGAGCTTGTCCTGGAAGACCAGGTAATACGGGTAGATCTTTTCCCAGCCCTCGGCGCCGGCGGGAACCGCGAGCTCGGAGGGTTTGGGGAAGGACTTCAGGGACATGGCGGTCCTTTCAATACTGGCTCGACGGTGAGCCGTGGTGGGAGGCGGACTGACGGGAAGAGCGTTTACTGGACCGACGGCTTGAGTGTGCCGGCGCTGAATCCGCTGAAGTATCCCGCGACCACAGGTTGCGGCGTTGTCGGCGTGGCTGGTTTCGACGAGTGCACGGTTTCCGGGCGGGATTGCAGCAGGAGCAGGTTCTCGCCGTCGGGCAGGTCCGTGTCGAGGGCCCATTCGATGTCCTGCGGGCACCTGTAGTGTTTCTCCGCGCGTTTGGCCATCTGCGCGACGGCGGTGAGTTCCGCGTCACTGAGGCTGCGTCGGCCCCGGCGCTCGGCGTCGACTTCACGTTCCACCAGCCGGCCGGCTGCGGCGTCCGGGACGAGTTCGGCGTGCTTGTCGCCGAGGTGTTCGGAGATGACGGCCAGGGTGACCTTGTCCAGTTTGATGTTGTCCGGGGTGACCTGGCCGGAGACGACCATCTCTCCTACCCCGTAGGAGGAGTCGATGGTGATCTTGGAGCGGTCGCCGTTGGTGGGGTCCATGGTGATCGCGACGCCGGAGACGCGGGCGTTGACCATCTTCTGCACCACGACAGCCATGGAGAGTCCCTCGTTGGGGATGTTGTTCTTGAGCCGGTAGATGATGGCTCGGGACGTGAAGAGCGAGGCCCAGCACTGCCGGATGTGTTCGGTGACGGCCTTGACGCCGTCGAGCCAGAGGTACGTGTCCTGCTGGCCGGCGAAGGAGGCGTCCGGCAAATCCTCGGCGGTGGCGCTTGAGCGCACGGCCACAGGAACGGGCGCCTCGAAGCGGGACATCAGGGCCTCGTAGGCACCTACGGTAAGCTCACGCAGTGTTTGGGGCACCGCCCTGGAGCAGATGTCCTCGCGGATGGCGGCGGAGACCCTGTCCACCTGGCCCATGTCCTCGGGGTCCAGATCGGCGAGAAGCTGGTGGATGTGCCGGGTGATGCCGGCCTCCTCCATGAAGGCGTCGAACTGGGCCGTGGTGACCACGAAGCCCGGCGGGACGGGCATGCCGGCAGAGGTCATGGTGACCAGGGAGGCGCCCTTGCCGCCGAGGTTCTCCAGCTTCGGTTCGATGCCGCCGTCGAAGAACTGGATGTATTCGTTGCTTTGCATATTTCTCAAGCCTTCCAGCTGACGGGAACGGTCTCGGGGACGCGGAAGGAAAGATTTTCGCGGAAAGTGATGGCTTCCGGCTTCTCCAGCTGCAGCTCCGGGGCGATCCGGGCCACTTCCTCGAGCGCTATTTTGGCCTGGAGCTTGGCGAGCATATTGCCCAGGCAGTAGTGGATGCCGTACCCGAAGGACAGGTGCTCGCGGGCATTGGAGCGGGTGATGTCGAAGTCCTCGCCGGCGTTGAACTTGTTCTCGTCGCGGTTGGCGGAGCCCATCAGGAGCAGCAGCTGCGCGCCTTCCTCGATGGCGACGCCGCCCACCTCGGTGTCCTGGAGGGCCTTGCGCCGCCAGCCGACGATCGAGCCGGCGTAACGCAGGACTTCGTCGATGGCGGCAGGGATTTTCTTGGGGTCCTCGACGAGCTGCTTCCACTGCTCCGGGCGGGCCAGGAGTTCGCGGAGGGCGTTGGAGATCAGCGTGGTGGTGGTCTCGTGGCCGGCGAAGAGCAAGCTGTAGAGGACCGAGGCGATCTCATGATCGGAGATCTCGGCGCCTTCCTGCTGCGACTTCACCAGGTCCGCGGTGAGGTTGTCACCGCCTTCCTCGTGGGCCACCTTGACCAGACGGAGGCATTCCTGCCAGTACTCGACGAGGTTGTGGGCGTGCGGGATCTGTTCCTCATCGCTGAGGTCGCCCCAGGTCATCGCGGCGCGGGAATCACTCCAGCGCTTGAAGGTGTCCACCTGGGAGACATCCGCGCCGATCAGGGTGAGGATAGTGATGGTGGGGACGTCGTAGGCGAGGTCCTTGACCATGTCACCGCGGCGATCAGGACGGGCCAGCATTTTTTCGAGCAGGCCGGCCACGTTCTGCCGGATGAAGGGTTCCAGTGCCTTATAGCGGCGGGGCGTGAAAGCTTTCTGGACCACGGCGCGGATACGTGTGTGTTCCGGCGGGCGGCGGGCGGACAAGCCCGAATAGGCAGTGAAGCCACCATCCTCCATGATCTTCTTCGCGGCAGCGCCGCGTTCGCGGACGGGAGCCTGGGCGTTTTCGCTGGAAAAGGTCTGCCAGTCCTCAAAGACCGCTTTGATGTCCTCGTAACGGGAAACGACGTAGAGGCCGACCCGCTCGTCGAACATCACAGGCTGCTCGGCCCGGAGCTGGGCGTAAGCCGGAAAGGGGTCTTTCATCTGGAACGGCTCGTAGCCGTGGTGCCCTGCGGGCGCTTCGGCGCCGTGTCCAAAGGGACAGCGACCGGCCGTTTCCGTCGAGGGTGACATCTGAGCTCCTTGGGTTCGGTCCCGCCGGCAGCGCCAGTGCATGCCGGGGTTCTTAAATCCCAGTGTGGCCCCCATCACTACCAGCGGACATGCGTACTTCCACTCAGTGGAAACCAGTTGCTCCCGCACTGCTGCAGTTCACGGTGCTGGCCCCGGTCACAGGACACCTCGGCCTGGACATGCCGCAGCGGAGCGGGCGGCGGCTCAATGCGTCCCGGCCGTATGGCTGCCCAGCAGCGTTTCGAGCGGGATCCTGGCGGTGGCACGCTCAATCTGGGCGGCTATGCCCCGCAGGACAGGCAGGTGCCGGGTCATCGTGGCGGCCTGGCTGGTGGGCAGTACCAACCCGATCGAGGCACCGATCCTGCCGGTATGGAAGACCGGCACGGCGATTGAACAAGACCCCAGCCGGACTTCCTCAAGCGTCGTGGCGTAACCCTGGCCGCGGATCTGGGTCAACTCCGCGGCCAGCTTTTTCGGGTCCACGTGAGTGTGCGCGGTGTGCCGCTTCAGCTGCCGGTTCAGGTATGCATCCCGCACCCAGTCCTCGTCGTAGGCCAGGATGACCTTGCCGACGGCGGTCGCGTGCATGGGCAGCCGGCCGCCCACCCGGGAGGCCCGCGGCACCCGCTTGGAGCCGTAAACACGGTCGATATAAAGCACCTCGTGGCCTGCCCGGACCGCCAGGTGCGCGGTTTCGCCGGTGAGGGAGAACAGGTCCTGGACGTACGGGCGGGCCGCGTCGCGCAATTGACGCCCGGTGTTCTGGGCAAGCTCCCAGAGCCGGATGCCCAGCTGGTAGCGCCCGTTCGGCTCGCGGGAGAGCAATCCCCAGTCGGTGAGTTCGGCGACCAGCCGGTGGGTGGTGCTCAACGGCAGTCCGGATGTCTCCGCGATGTCGGTCAGGCTGAGGGCGCCCCGGGACTTTTCGAAGGCTTCCAGGATGGAGAGGACCTTTGAGGTCACCGTCCTGCCGGGTTCACGGCTGCCGCCGGCCATCCTGACCTCCTTGTCGGGGGGCCTGGCGCGTCAGCAGGCGGCCCGTCGGCCCGTCGGCCCGTCGGCCCGGGATGAGTCTAGTCCCGGCTGAGCCCGAGCATCCGGACCATCGGCGTCGGCGTGCCGTATTCCATCTGCGTGGCCGTGTTTGGCGGAACCGCCGCGTATCTGCAGACCTGGCTCGGCACCATTGGCGTGGCCGACGGGTTCAACCTGTATGCGGTGGGCCTCCTGGTCCTCAGCGCGCTCTTCGTCTTTACCATCCCCGAGACAAAAGGCCAGGACCTGACGCACTAGGCGCCGGCCGGAACCGGCGATGCTGGGCGCCGGCGAGGCAGAAGGGGTTCTTGATCCGGACTTTTTCGTGCAACGCTGGTGGCATGGATCTGGAGGTGTCGCCCGCGCTCACCATTCCGGCAGCAGAACTCAGCTGGCGGTTCTCGCGGTCCTCCGGGCCTGGCGGTCAGCACGTCAACACCTCGGACAGCCGCGTCGAGCTCCTGTGGAACGTCGCCGCCTCGGCGGTGCTGACGGAGAGCCAACGGCTGATGCTCCTCACCCGGCTCGAACAACGCTTGGTGGCCGGGGTACTGACCGTGACCGCGTCAGAACGGCGGTCCCAGCTGCGCAACCGCGAGATCGCGTTGGCCAAGCTCGCCAACCTGGCGGCGGGGGCGCTGACCCCCGAGGCTGCTCCCCGCCGGGCCACCAAACCCACCCGGGGCTCGAACCGTCGCCGCCTGGCCGCCAAGGAACAGCGGTCAGCGACGAAACGGCAGCGGCAGCGGCCCTCGGCCGAATAAAACCCGCGGGCGGGAACACAGGCTCCGGTTTCAGCGCCGCCAGCGGTACGGCGTCGTCGTTGAGACCCGAAGCAGGCCATAGCGTTCCAGGATCGGCCGTGAATAGTCCGTTGAATCGCTGTGGATGAGCGTCTTGCCCAGAGCGAGCGCGGCACGGGCCCGGGCGGCGGTGACTGCCCGGTAGATTCCCCGGCCGCGCCATTGCTCACGGGTCGCCCCGCCCCAGATTCCCGCAAAGTCCGTGCCGGGAACCGGCTCGAGGCGGCCGGCGCTGACGATCACCCCTCGATGTTCGGCAACCCACAGCTCCATCCCGTCGCCGCAGGCGGCCCGGCGCAGGACGGCTTCGGCGTTGCCGTCCGAGGGTGGACTGCCAAAGACCTCATCCTGCATGGCGCTCATGGCCCGGATGTCCCGCTCCTCCGTGACCCGCCGCAGGCCCACCCCTGGCGGAAGCTCCACCTCCCCACTGAGAACACCGGCCGGCCCGATCATGATTGCCTCGGTCTCGTCAGCTTCGAATCCGTTCGCGAGCAGCGCACCGTGGAGTCCGGGGGCGTGGTCATGGCCGCGCGTCTTCCATTCGACCCGCACAATCGCCGGATCTGCTCGATAGACCGCCAGTGCTTCGGCCACCCATCGAGCGATCGTCTCAGCATCCGCCCCCTCGAGGTCCCGATAGGTCACGAAGCCGCGGCCGCCCTCGAAGGTCACCAGGCGCAGAGGGCCCAGCCGCTCAACTGCGATCGCACTGGGGGTCTCCGCATCCGTCCTAAGCTGCTGGTCATACGCCGCAAGGAACTTTGAAATAGTCATTGGCCACCACGGTACAGCGGACCGACGTCCCTCCCCGGCGGCCGCGCCTACATATGGCGGAGGTACCGCTCCGGCGCGTCCAGGAACGACCGCCAGTTTGCGACGAGGTCCAGATCAGCCCACATCCGCGGCCGCAATCCCCAGGGCCCCACTTCGAGGATTTGCGCGCCGGGAAGGGCCGCGAGCACCGGCGAGTGGGTGGACATGATGACCTGGGATTTGCCGGCGGCCAGTAGATTTTTCAGGACGGCAAGCAGGGTGAGGGACCCGGTAAAGGACAACGCGGATTCCGGCTCATCCAGCACCCACAGTCCGTCCCCGCGGAATCGGTTAACGGCCAGCTCCAGGAACGACTCGCCATGGGACATGTCATGGAACGGAATATCCGGTCCGGCGGTGCTCGGGTTGCTCTCAAGATAGGTAAAGAACCCATGCATGGTTTCCGCACGGAGAAAGTAGCCCCGCCTGGTGGTACCGGCGTTCCGGACCAACTGCAGGTGATCGGCGAGCGCGGATTCGCTGGCCCGGGTCGTGTGCCGCGCTCCGGTTGATCCCCCCTCAGGCGACAAACCGTAAGCCAGCGCGATGGCTTCCACCAGCGTGGATTTTCCGGTCCCGTTCTCGCCCACCAGCACGGTAGCGGACGTCAGGTCCAGTCCTTGATCGAGGACCTGGGCGACCGGAGGCAGGGAGGCAGGCCAACGTAAGCGGTCCAAAGTGTTCGCAGGGTCCTCTGCGAGCCGCCGGATCGGATAATCGTGAAGGGCCATGCCCTCATTCTTACAGGCACCGTTGGCCCGTAGGATCGGCATATGACCATGGACGAATGGGAGCGCCGAGTGGCCGCTTTCTGGACCGCCTTCGAGGCAGCCCCAACCAACGGCGATGAGATCGTGGCTGAACTCGACGAGCTCGCAGCCGCCTCGCCCGCCCCCGACGGCCGCGCTGATTTTGAGCGTGCCTGCATCCGCGATTCCACGGGACGCACTGCCGACGCTGTTTCCTTTTACGAGGCCGGGCTGGCTGCCGGACTTGACCCCCTCAGACTGACCCGCACCTGCGTGCAGATGGCCAGCTCCCAGCGGGCGCTTGGCCACAGCTCAAAGGCTTTGGAGATACTTTCGCACGCCGATCCGCATGCGTTGGGCGGGGCGCCCAGCGCGGTGCGGGCCCTGGCCCTGCGGGATGCGGGCGGGCACGACGAGGCGCTCCGCGTGGCACTCGAAGCGTTGATACCCCACCTGCCCCGGTATCAGCAGTCGATGGCGAACTACGCGAAACTTCTGACAGACAGTTAGCTGCCAGTCCGCGCTGCGAAGGCGGCCTCGTCGAAGGCGCCCACGGGCTGTGGGATGCCCGGCGTGTGACTTCGGGTACACCCCGGGACCTGCTGGTGACGGAACGCTGCCGCCGGAGTTCACGGCCCGGAGCCGAGGCTGCCTGCAAACGTCCCCGCACCGCTATGGCACTGCGCCGGCCGCAGTGCCACTATGTTGCGCAGCAGAGACATTCACGGGGCTGGGGCTCCGGGCAGGAAGGTCGCACCATGACTTACATCAACTACTTCGATGATGTGGACCGGGACGAGGTTGCTGTGGTGGGCGGGAAGGGCGTCGGACTCGCTGGCCTCGTTCGGGCCGGACTGCCGGTTCCTCCGGGGTTCGTACTCAACACCGCAGCCTATGCGGAGTTTGTAGAAGACAATCACCTCGGGTCCGGCATCCAGGAACTGGCTGCGCTGCCGCCGCAGGCGGCGCCGGCGGATTACGAGGCTGCCGCCAACAAGATCCGTGCCCTGTTCGCCGGCGGGACCATGCCGGCCGGGATCGCGACGGAACTAAACACAGCCTACGGACTTCTCAGCGCTGGAAGGGCTGCCAGCCGATATGCGGCCGTGGCGGTGCGTTCTTCCGCCACGGCCGAGGACCTCGCCTCTGCCAGCTTCGCCGGGCAACAGGAAACCTACCTCAACGTCCGCGGCCCGGAGGCCCTGGCCGCAGCCGTCCGGGATTGCTGGGCCTCCTTGTGGACGGCGCGCGCTTTGGCCTACCGCGCGCATGAAGGCATTGGCCCGGACACCGTGCGCTTGGCGGTGGTGGTCCAGCGGATGGTCGAGGCCGAATCGGCCGGAGTGATGTTCACCGCCAATCCGGCCAACGGACGCCGCGACCAACTCCTGATCAGTGCCGCCTGGGGCCTGGGCGAGTCCGTGGTCAGTGGCGCAGTAACCACGGACGACGCCGTCGTCGACGCCGGGACGGGCCGAGTCCTGTCGCGCCGGACCGCTGACAAGGAGGTCATGACGGTCTACGCCGAGCACGGCACCCGGGAGCAACCGGTACCCGCGTTCCGCCGTCGGCAGGCGGTTCTGGACGACGCAGCGGCGGCGGAGCTGGCCAGCTGCGGAACCCGGATCGCGGACCAGTTCGGAGAACCGCAGGACATCGAGTGGGCCCGGGCCGGTGGGGAGTTGTTCATTCTGCAATCGCGGCCCATCACGGCGCTGCCGGAACCGGCGGCCGAGACACCGGACACCTGGACGGTGCCCTATCCGAAGGGACTCTACTTCCGGGCGAGCATCGTGGAGCAGCTGCCGGACCCGCTCTCACCCTTGTTCGCCGATCTCATCGATGGCTCGGTGTCCCGGTCCCTGCGCGCCTTGATGTCCGAAGCTGCCGGCAAGAACGTGGTTCATGAGAACGACGTCGGGCTGCCCACCATCAACGGCTACGCCTATTACTACTACCGCAACTCGGCCATGTGGCGGGTGACCGGCAAGTCGCTGACCGCGGTACGCTCACTGGCCCGCGGCAAGGCGCACATGGGACTGGCAGGCTGGCGGGACTTCTCCCACCCCCGCTACGAAAAAGTCATCGGGGACTGGTCGGCGAAACCCGTCGCGGAGCTCGCCGGGGCGGACCTGCTGGAGGGCGTGCAGTCACTGCTGGACGCCGGGACGGTGTACTACACGGCTGTACAGTCAGTCATTCCAGTCGCCGCGACCAGCGAGATCTGCTTCCGGGCGTATTACGAGAAGTTCGTGCGGCGCACCGGGGATCCTCCCGCCCAGACGTTCCTGCTTGGCTACGACAGCCAACCCATCCTGGCGGAGAAGTCGCTGTACGACCTCGCCGCCTGGGTCCGGGATGTTCCAGGACTGGCCCCGGCGATTTCCGCCCGGCCCACAGCGGCCCTGGTTGAGGCGCAACGCACCGGGCTCGCTCCCGCCGGAGTGGATCCGGACCTCTGGCACCACTGGAATCCCCGCTTTCAAGCCCACCTCGACCGGTTCGGCCACATGGTCTACAACCTGGATTTCGCCAGCCCGGTGCCGGCCGACGAGCCCTCGCAACTGCTGGAGACGGTGAAGTTCTACCTGACCGGGCAGGGCAGCAACCCGCACGAGCGCCAACGAATGTCAGCTATCCGCCGGGAGGGGGAGACCAGCCGCGTGGCCGCCCGGCTCGGTCCGCGCCGGCGCGACGCGTTCCTCCGGTTGCTCCGCTGGGCACAACGCGCCGCACCGATCCGCGAGGATGCTTTGGCCGACGTCGGACTGGCCTGGCCGTTGCTCCGCCGGATGCTGCTGGAACTTGGGCAGCGGCTGGTGGAGGCCGCCGTCATCGCCAAGCCCGCCGATGTGTTCTGGCTGCACCATCAAGAGCTCAGAAGCGCCGTCGAGTTCGGTCTCGCCGAGCCCGGCGCGCCGGCAGCCGTGGCGATTGCCGGCGCGGACCGGCCCGTCCGCGCACGCGCCGTCGACGAACGCAAAATGCTGTGGCGGGGACAAGCGAAAGCAGCAGCCCCCCAACTGCTTCCGAAAAGCAGGTGGATGGAACGGGCTTTCGGCTCCATGATGCCGGCAGCCCCGCAGGAGTCCCTCGACGAGACCATCAAGGGCGCCGGCGCCAGCGCGGGCCAGGTCAGCGCCCCTGCCCGCGTCCTCAGAGGGCCCGAGGATTTCTCCCGGATGGTGCCGGGGGACGTCCTGGTCGCCCGCATCACCACTCCGGCGTGGACGTCGCTGTTCGCTATGGCGTCCGCGGTGGTCACCGACATCGGCGGCCCGTTGAGCCACAGCTCCATCGTGGCCCGCGAGTACGGCATCCCCGCGGTGCTCGGCACCGGAGTGGCCACCCAGCGGATCACCAGCGGCCAGCAGATCCGGGTCGACGGCGACGCGGGCACTGTCACAATCGAGCATTCGGCCGCATCCCAGGGTCCGTAACGGCCGCTGGGTTGCCCCCGGCGGCTGTCCGGCAGCGCCGCCCAGTCACCGCACGGCGATGAGAAAGGCAAGGCCTGCCAGGACCAGGGACACCGGAACCATCACCCGTCTTTCATGACTGCTCTTCGAGGCGAGATTTGGCAGCACGCTAAGGAGCAGGTAGGCCGCAATCACCCACATCGCGGCCACCGTGAAAGAGGACGACGGGAGGATCGAGATCAGGCCGGCTCGTTCCAACGCAACGAGAGCGAAAGCCGCATAGACGACGATCGACACGGCACTTCCGACTCTGAGCCGCGCGGGCAGCACCGAGTTCTGGCCTCCCCAAGCGAACCGGCCCAGGGGCAGCCCGGTGATGAGCAGCAGTTGGAACACTGCAAGGATGCCGAGCACCGCGCAGAAGGCCAAAGGAAGGACAGGCATGATCGGAAGCCTACTGCCGCCTGGAGCGGTCCTCCACGGCAACACCCTTGGCCGGCAACCCGCCGGCGCTGATGCCGGCCGTCTGGATAGCATCGTTGAGCGCAACTGCGGTGCTCTTCGGCCGTTGCGTTTTTCAAGCCCGGCACCGACCCAGCGGAATGACGCTGCCGATAGCCCGTGCACCGCAGGGTTCATGACCCGTACGGTCATGCTTACTACGGTGAGACCGCCGGCCCGACGAGCTAAAGTGATCGGATGATGGCGTTTGCGATCAGAATCGATCGTGGAACAGAACCGAAGCAGCCGAGTAGGAGACACGTCATGGCCGGGGACCCGCTGCGGGAACGTGTCGGCGCGCTACTCACCTTCCACCGCCCTCCGCTGCTGCTCCCTGCGCGGATCGGGGAGAACGCCGGACCCATCGGCGCGGCGCTGCGCGCCCGCGCCGCCGCTGAACGTCCGGCTGCCCTTTCTGGCGCCACCACTCTTATGGAGACAGGAACCGCATGACACTGGACCGCACGGAGCGCCTCGCCGCAGTACTCGACCTGCTCGCCGAATCCGGCCAAATTGAGATCGATGACATCATCACCAGCCTCGGCGTTTCGGCGGCAACCGCGCGCCGGGACCTCGACACGCTCGCGGCCCAGCAGCTGCTCACCCGCACGCGGGGCGGTGCGATCGGGCAATCCGTTGCTTATGACCTGCCCCTGCGCTACAAACGCGAGCAGAACGCGCCGCAGAAGCTCCTGATCGCACGCGCAGCCAGCGCCCTCGTAGCCCGCGGCGCCGTCGTCGGGCTCTGCGGGGGCACCACCAGCACGGCGATCGCCGGCGTACTGGGTGCCAGAGCGGACATCATGGAGGCCTCCCCGCACGCCACACTGACGGTGGTGACCAATGCCCTCAACATCGCCGCGCAATTGGCGATGCGCCCCCAAATCAAGACCGTGGTGACCGGCGGGGTGGTGCACTCGCGCTCATACGAACTCGTCGGCCCGTACAGCGACGCCGTGCTGCAGCGGGTGCGCATGGACATCGCGTTCATCGGCGTGAACGGCCTGGATCCACAAGCTGGCCCGACCGTGAACGATGAACGTGAGGCCGCCGTCAACTCCCTGATGGCAGAGCGCGCCGCCAAGGCCATGATCGTGGCCGACTCCAGCAAGATCGGCCGCGTAGCGTTCGCCCGCGTGGGCGAACTGCACCGGTTCAGAGGGCTCATCACGGACTCAGGGATCACCTCGGAGCAGCGGGCCGCATTTGTGGACCAGGGTCTGGAAGTGATCGTCGCATCATGACTGTTCCACCCACCTGCATCATCCACTCCGCTCGCCTGGTCTCCGGCGGCTGCACCACTCCCGACGCCTGGGTGGCTTTCACGGGCACTGCGGTGTCAGCTGTCGGGTCGGGCACCGGCTGGCAGGCCCTGGGCGCTGCGGCCCGGGATGTGACCGATGCCGCCGGCCGCCGGCTGACCCCGGGCTTCATCGACATCCACTGTCACGGCGGCGGCGGGTTTGCTTTTGATGTCGGTACTGACGGTCCGGAGGGCGCCCGCGCCATCCGTGAAGCTCTGGCCGTCCACCACCGACACGGCACCACCCGCGCCGTGCTCTCCCTCGTCACTGCCTGCCAGAGCGACCTTGAACTCCGGCTCGCCGCCGTCGCCGACGCGGCCGAGACGAACCCGCTGGTGCTTGGCGCGCACCTTGAAGGTCCCTTCCTCGACAACTCCTTCCGGGGGGCGCACGACCCGGCACTGCTCCGCGCCCCCGACAGTGAGTCGATAGCCCGGCTGCTCATCGCCGCCAGGGGCCACCTGCGCCAATGGACCCTGGCGCCTGAGCTGCCAGGTGCGCCGGAAGCCATCCGTACGCTCGTCGACGCCGGTGTCGCCGTGGCTGTCGGGCACAGTTCAGCCGACTACGCCACGGCCCTGGCGGCGTTCAAGGACGGCGCCTCGATCCTGACCCACGCCTTCAACGGCATGCCCGGCATCCACCACCGGGCACCCGGACCGGTCGCCGCAGCAACGCATTCGCCCGGCGTGACGCTGGAAATCATCAACGACGGGGTCCACGTCCACCCGGAGGTGGTGCGCCTGGCCTTCGCCGGCGCTCCCGGCCGGATCGCCTTGATCACCGACGCCATGGCCGCCACCGGTGCCGATGACGGTGAATATGTGCTCGGGTCACTGGCCGTCACCGTCACCGGCGGCGTGGCCCGCCTCGCCAGCGACGGGACCGGGCTGGAGGGGGCCATCGCCGGCTCGACGCTCACTCTGGACGCAGCCCTGCGCCGGGCGGTTACGGAGGCGGGCATCCCTGTCGAAGAGGCGGTCACGGCGCTGACCGAGACCCCCGCGCGGGCTATCGGGCGCAGCCATGACCTCGGCCTGCTTGCGGCCGGTTACGCCGCCGACGCGGTCCTTCTCAGCAATGAGCTCACGGTCGACGCCGTGTTCGCGGCCGGCCGGCGCCTGCCGGCGTAGGCGACCGCCGCCGTCGCAACAATGACTTCGGCCACCAGCACACCCTTCGAAGTGATCTTTTATGACGTAATGGTACCGCTTCCAATCACTGATAATCATTGTGGCGGTTGCTGAGGGAAGAATCCCCGCCCGCCGGGCCGGGCACGTTCAATTGGCCCCGTCAGCAGCCGGCGATTACGGCCGGGCCCCAAGGACTTCCGACAGCCAGGTGGTGGCCGCAGTTCTGGACGTGAAGAACTCGTGCGGGTAACGGGTGTGGCGGCTCATGGCGGCGGCTATGACGCGGTCCACTGCACTGGATCCGAGGACGGCGATGGCCAGCACGCCCGAAGTTTGCGCGAATTCGTACCTGGCCGCTGCGCTGATCTCCACGTCGGTCATTTCAGAGAGCATTGGCATCGGGATGCCGCCGCTGACCCGATTCACGGCCAGCATGGCGTCCTTGGCGTCCTCGACGTCCACAAAGGAACCCGGGCGCCACAGCGATTCGATGATCCCGCCGCGGATGATCAGGGAATTCTTCCCGTCCGCAGCGAAAATTCGTTCAGGCATCATTGGTCCCATTCTAGGCCTGAGCTGGGACAACGCCCTGGAAGGAGGCCGGTGCGTCCGGCTCGGCGCCGGTCAGGGCCGCCTGGAGGCCGCACCACGTTCCGGCCCAGCGGGAAGGGCCCGGCCAGCAGTTAGGGGGCCGGCCGGGCCCGTCCGGGGCTTGGAGTTAGACCAGGGTGGAAGTGTCAATCACAAAGCGGTACCGCACGTCGGAGGCCAGCACGCGCTCGTAGGCTTCGTTGATCTTCTCGGCCGGGATGACCTCGATCTCGGCGCCCAAATGGTGCTCGGCGCAGAAGTCGAGCATTTCCTGGGTCTGGCGGATGCCGCCGATCATGGAACCGGCGAAGGAGCGGCGGCCGACGATGAGCGCGAACGCGTTCACGGGCAGCGGTTCGGCCGGAGCACCGACGTTTACCAGGGCACCGTCAAGGGTCAGCAGCTGGAGGTAGGAGCTGATGTCGATTGAAGCGCTGACCGTGTTGATGATCAGGTCGAAGCTGCCGGCGAGCTCTGTGAACGTGTTCTCATCGCTCGTGGCGAAGTAGTGGTCGGCACCGAGGCGGAGGCCGTCTTCCTGCTTCTTCAGCGACTGTGAGAGCACCGTGACCTCGGCGCCCATGGCGTGGGCGAGCTTGACGGCCATGTGTCCGAGACCGCCGAGGCCGACGACGGCGACTTTCTTGCCGGGGCCGGCGTTCCAGTGGCGCAGTGGCGAAAACGTGGTGATACCGGCGCAGAGCAGGGGCGCGGCGACGTCGAGCTCGATGCCCTCGGGGATCGTGACGACGAAGTCCTCGGTCACGACGACGTGGGTCGAGTAACCGCCCTGGGTGATGGTGCCGTCACGGTCGACGGCGCCGTAGGTGCCCGTGTTGCCCTTGAGGCAGTACTGCTCCTCGCCGGCCTGGCAGTTGACGCATTCGCCGCAGGAGTTCACCATGCAGCCGACACCCACCCGGTCGCCTACCTTGTGCTTGGTGACGGCTGAGCCGACCTCGGTGACGATACCCGCGATTTCGTGGCCCGGTGCCAGCGGGTAGGACTGGGGTCCCCAGTCGCCGCGGACTGTGTGGATGTCCGAGTGGCAGATGCCAGCGAACTTGATGTCAATGAGGACGTCGTGCGCCCCGACGTCGCGGCGTTCAATGGTGGTGGGAACGAGGGGTTCCGTCGCCGAGGTGGCGGCGTAAGCGTTAACGGTAAGCATGAGTCTCCTGCTTGTGGGGTTCAGGGGGAAAGTAGCCCCGGCGTCGGTCACCGGTCAGGTGCGGCCTTTTTTGGCCCGGACGTCATCGGGGGCACCTTCCATCAAACACCATCCGGTGCGGTTAAGGGAGGCCCTGCCGAGAGGGGTACTGGCAGGGCCTCCCTCGCAGCGCGGCACCCTTTACCGTTGAGGGTATGGACAATCAGAGTGAGACCCGGGACTTCCTTGCCACCCGGCGGGCGAAAATCAGCCCCGAGCAGGCGGGGCTGCCGGTATACGGCGGCAACCGCCGTGTCCCCGGGTTGCGGCGCGGTGAGGTTGCCATGCTGGCAGGGGTCAGTGTGGAGTATTACACCCGGCTGGAACGGGGAAACCTCTCCGGAGTCTCCGAGGGCGTTCTGGAATCGCTGGCACGAGCGTTGCAACTGGACGAGGCCGAGCAGGCGCACCTGTTTGACCTTGCGCGGGCCGCGAGCAGCAGCCGCAGGCCGCAGCGCCGCCGGGCCGCCACGCAGCCGGTGCGCACGGGCGTGCAGCTCATGCTTGACGCGGTCACCGGCGCGCCTGCGTTCGTGCGCAACGGCCGCCTGGACATCCTCGCTGCCAACCAGCTCGGCTACGCACTGTATTCCGAGATGTACGCCGGCCCCGTCCGGCCGGCCAACCATGCCCGGTTCATCTTTCTAGACACCCGTTCCTGCGGCTTCTACCCGGACTGGGAGCGGGCAGCAAACGACACGGTGGCGATCCTGCGCACCGAGGCCGGCCGGGATCCGTACGACCGGGGATTGAGCGACCTCGTCGGGGAACTTTCCACGCGCAGCGAGGAGTTCCGCACCCGGTGGGCGGCCCACAACGTCCGCCAGCACTACACCGGGGTCAAGCACCTCCGGCACCCCGTGGTGGGTGACCTGCATCTGCTCTACGAGTCCCTGGATCTCCCGGCTGACGCCGGGCTGTCGCTGCTCGTCTACACCGCGGAGCCCGGTTCCTCCACCGGGGACGCACTGCGGCTGCTCTCCAGCTGGGCCGCGACGCAGGAGTCGGAGTCCCGGCCGGCGGAAACCGGGCCGGCTGAGTCCCGGCACCCGGGAACTAACCGATCAGGGCCAACACCGCGCCCGCAGTAACGACGCCGCCGGATTCCGTTTGCCGGCCGGTCACGGTTCCGCCGCGGTGGGCCGCGATCCGGGTTTCCATCTTCATCGCCTCCAGCACGACGACGGGGTCCCCCGCGGAGACCTCGGTCCCCGGTTCCACGAGCCATTTGACGACGGTGCCGGCCATGTGGGCGCGCAATTCCCGGGGATCGGCGTCAGCCGCTCCCCGGTCGGACGTACCGGCGGCGGGGGCAACCGCAGAAAGCGGTCCGCCCGAGCGCGCCCAGCCATCCAGCAGGTCCGCAGGCAATCCCACCGCCAGCCGGCGGCCGTCCACCTCGACGGTGATGGTGCGGCGCCCGCCGTCGGGCGCGGTGACACTGTAGTCCGGGTCCGCGGCGATGGAGAGGCTGTCCGCGAAATCGGTTTCGATCCACCGGGTGTGGACGTTGAGGCCGTCCTCGGAGGCGAAGTCCGGGGATTCCACCACGGCCCGGTGGAAGGGCAGCACAGTGGCGACCCCGGTGATGCTGATTTCAGCGAGGGCGCGGCGGGCACGGCGCAGGGCCTGCTGCCGGTCGGCACCGGTGATGATCAGTTTCGCCAGGAGCGAGTCGAACTGCGGCGGGACGAAGGAACCGGAGCGCACACCGGTGTCGATCCGGACTCCCGGGCCGGTGGGGCCGGAGAATTCATCGACAGTGCCGGGCGAGGGCAGGAAGCCGCGGCCCGCGTCTTCGGCGTTCAGCCGGAACTCGAACGAGTGCCCGCGCGGTGGCGGGTCCTCCGTGATGCGCAGCGGCTTCCCGGCGGCGATGCGGAACTGCTCCTGGACGAGGTCGATCCCGGTGGTTTCCTCGGTGATGGGATGCTCCACTTGGAGCCTGGTGTTGACCTCAAGGAACGCCACGGTGCCGTCGGCGGCGACGAGAAATTCCACGGTGCCGGCGCCGGAGTAGCCGGCTTCGCGGCAGACGGCCTTGGCGGCGTCGTAAATCTGGCGGGTCTGGCCGTCGGTGAGGAACGGCGCAGGGGCCTCTTCGACGAGTTTCTGGTGCCGGCGCTGGAGTGAGCAGTCGCGGGTTCCGACGACGATGACACTGCCGTAATTGTCCGCGAGGACCTGCGCCTCGACGTGCCGCGGCGCGTCGAGATAGCGCTCCACGAAGCATTCGCCCCGACCGAAAGCGCCGACGGCTTCGCGGACGGCGGAATCGAAGGCTTCCTCGACTTCGTCGAGGTGGCGGACCACCTTCATGCCGCGGCCGCCGCCGCCAAACGCCGCCTTGATGGCGATCGGCAGGCCGTGCTGTTCGGCAGAGGCGCGGGCCTCGGCGGCGGATTCCACCGGGCCCTCGCTGCCGGCAACGAGGGGGGCACCGGCCCGGACGGCGGTCTCGCGGGCGGTGATTTTGTTGCCGAGAAGCCGGATCGCCTCGGGGGTGGGCCCGATCCAGGTGAGGCCTGCATCGAGGACGGCCTGGGCAAACTCGGCGTTCTCGGACAGGAAGCCGTAACCGGGGTGCAGGGCGTCTGCGCCGGACGCTGCAGCGGCGGCGAGGAGCTTGGGGATGTTCAGGTAGGTCTCTGCGGGCGAGTTGCCGCCCAGGGCATACGCCTCGTCCGCGGCGGAGACGTGCAGAGCGTCTGCGTCGACATCCGCGTAGACAGCGACGGAAGACAGCCGCGCGTCGTCGCAGGCCCGGACAATCCGGACGGCGATTTCCCCGCGGTTGGCGATCAGGACCTTGCGCATCAGTTACTCGCTTCTTTGTCGGGGGTGGCGTGTTCGGTGGTGCCGGAGTCCGCCCAGCGGAAGCGGATCCTGCCACCGATCGGGACCTGGGCGGCCAGGTCCAGCTGGGAGTCGACCACCACGGCGATCACCGGGTAGCCCCCTGTGATGGGGTGGTCGGCGAGGAAGAGCACGGGGAGCCCTGCCGGCGGGACCTGCAAGGCACCTGCAACTGTGCCTTCACTGGGCAGTTCGCCCTGACGGGTGCGCTGCAGCGCATTCCCCTGCAGCCGCATGCCGACCCGGTTGGAATGAGGCGTCACTTCCCAGTCCTGGCCGCAGAAAGAGGCCAAGGCTGCGGCGTCGAACCAGTCGGCGCGCGGTCCGGGGACGACGTCGAGCACGGTGACGCCGGCGCCGGGGAACTCCGGCTGCAGTTCCGGATGCCCCACGACGCCGGATTCGGCTTCGCCGCCGGAGGCAAGGAGCTGGCCGGCCGAGAGCGGTGCGGGGCCGATCCCGGACATGGTGTCAGTGGAGCGGCTGCCGAGTACCGGGGCGGTGTCCACGCCGCCGCGGACGGCGAGGTAGCTGCGGAATCCGCTCTGCGGCACCCCGATCCTCAGGGTTTCACCGTTGAGCAGGGCGAAGGGGGCGGCGACCGGGACAGTCCGCCGGGCCGGCTCGCCGTTGTCCCCGCCACCAGACTCGATGGACAGTTCGGACGGCGCCCCGGCTACGGCGAGGACCTGGTCCCCGACCGCCTGAACGGTGAGGCCCGCCGCAACAGTTTCAATGGCGGCAGCCGATGCGGCATTTCCGACGAGGCGGTTGGCCCTGCGCAATGAGGCCCGGTCCAGCGCGCCGGCTGCGGAGACGCCCAGGCCGGAGTGGCCGAAGCGGCCCAGATCCTGGACCAGGCTCTGCAGGCCGGGCGAGATGACCCGCAGGCCGGCAGCCACATCGGGGACGGGGGTTCGGTCTGGGTGTTCCGGTGCCAGCGCCACGGCGTCCCGGACCGCGCGGAACCGCACCCTGTGCCCGGGGGCGGCCAGGGCAGGCTGCTCACGGTCCAGGTCCCACATTGCGGCCCCGGTGCGGCCGATCAGCTGCCAGCCCCCCGGCGAACGGCGCGGGTAGACAGCGGAGTAGTTGCCTGCCAGCGCCACCGAACCGGCAGGGACGGCGGTGCGCGGCGAGCTGCGCCGCGGCACCTCAAGCCCCTGGTCGTCCCCCACCAGATAACCGAAGCCCGGGGCGAAGCCTGCGAAGGCCACGGTCCAGACCTGCCCGGTGTGGGCTGCGATGACGCCCTCGGCCCCGAGACCGGTCAGCTCCCCCACTTCGGCGAGGTCCTCGCCGTCGTACACGGTATCGATGACCACCAGCTCCCCGTCACGCTGCGCAGGCGCGGTGAACTCAAGCCGGAGCAGCCGCGCGGCGATCCGCCTGGCTGAACTTGGCGAGTCTGCCGTGACCAGGACCGTCTCGGCCGCGGCAAGAACGTCCAGCTGGCCCGGCAGCGGTTTCTCCAGAAGAAAGGCCTGCAGTGCCAGCACGCCCTGGACTCCGGCGAGCTCGGCCAGTACTGCGCGCGTTCCCACGGCCCGCACGGAGCTCACCCGTTGCACTGCCGCCTTTTGTACTGCCAGGGTTTCCCCCGCTGTCTCAATCATCAGTTGCCTTCGTCGTTGCCGGTGCGTGGAAAGTGGGCTGCGCCGCTTAGGCGTGGGCTCCCTGCAGGAGGCGTTCTTCTTCCTGCGTCTGCGGATTCATGCCGAGGGCCAGCCCGACGACGGTCACGACGGCGGCGACCGCAAGGTAGCCGGCGATCAGGTACCAGTTGCCGCTCGCCGCGTAGAGGGCGGTGAAAACCAGCGGTGCCACGGCGCCGCCGATCACTCCGGCCAGGGTGTAGGCCAGCGAGCTGCCGGCGTAGCGCAGCCGGGCCGGGAACTGCTCGGTGATGAAGGCAGCCTGGGGTCCGTACATGAAGGCGTGGAAGGCCAGGCCGATCACAACGCCGAGGGTGAGCATGGCAACCGACTTGCCCTGGATCATCCAGAAGAACACGGGAATGTACAGGGCTGTGGCAACGGTGGCGATGCCGTAGACCAGGCGGCGGTTGAAACGGTCCGTGAGGGCGCCGGCCGCGGGGATCAGCACCAGCTGGAAAGCCGAGCCGATGAGGATGGCGCCGAGGACATTTCCGGTGGTCATGCCGAGTGCCTTGGTCGCGTAGAGGGCCACGAAAACGGTGAAGAGCGAGTAGAGAACGTCGGGGCAGATGCGGGAGAGGGCGGCGGCAACCAGGGCGCGGGGTTCTTTGGTGAAGACCTCCTTGATGGGGGCCTCGGGTGCCTCGCCATGGGCCTGGATGGCTTTGAAGACGGGGGTTTCCTCGAGCTTGAGCCGGATCAGGAGACCGAAGACCACCAGCAGGGCGGAAGCGAGGAAGGCTACGCGCCAGCCCCAGGAGAGGAACGCCTCAGTGCTGAGGGTCGCCGCGAGAAGGGCCAGGACGCCGTTGGCCATCAGGTTGCCGGCTGGCGGGCCGATCTGGGCGGCCGAGGACCAGAAGCCGCGCTTGTTGGCGTCGCCGAATTCACTCGAAAGCAGGACCGCTCCGCCCCATTCGCCGCCGACGCCGATGCCCTGGGCCAGGCGCAGCAACACCAGGATGATGGGTGCGGCGACGCCGATGGCCGAGTAGTCGGGCAGCACGCCGATAAGCACTGTGGCAACGCCAATGAGCATGAGGGTCACCACCAGGACGTGCTTGCGGCCGATCTTGTCACCCAGCCGGCCGAAGATGATCCCGCCGATGGGGCGGGCCAGGTAGCCGACGGCGAAAGTGGAGAAGGACAGCAGCAGGCCGACGAGTTCATCGCCGACGGGGAAGAAAATCTTGGGAAAGATCAGCGCCGACGCCACGGAATAGATCGCGAAGTCGTAATATTCCAGCGAGGTGCCGGTGAGGCTGGCGACGTAGGCCTTGAAGGCGCCGGGCGGCAGCTTCCTTTTGCTGGCGGCCGGGGTGGCCTGCTGCGGTGTGGTCATGATTTTCCTCCAGGGTGCGGGTGCTGCCTGTGCTGGGTGGGTGTGGTGGAGCAGCGCCGGTTGGCGGGAGCAGCACCGGTGAAGCAGTGCTTCTTGGCGACCGGATCAGACGAACGCGGCGGTGCTGATGCCGGCGGCGGTCAGGGCCCGCCGGACTGCCGCGGCCATGGTCACGGCCCCCGGGGAGTCACCATGCACGCAGATGCTCTCGGCGCGGATTTTCAGGATGGAGCCGTCGATTGTGCGGACGGCGGAATCAGAGGCCATCCGGAGGACATGCTCCGTGACCTCCGCGTGGTCGTGCAGGACAGCGCCGGGAAGCGTGCGGGAGACGAGGGTGCCGTCCGGGTTGTAGGCCCGGTCGGCGAAGGCTTCGGTCACGGCGCGGAGCCCGGCGGCCTCGGCCAGGCGCAGCACCTCCGAACCTGGCAGGCCGAGGATGGGCAGGTTCGGGTCGACGGATTTGATGGCATCGACAACGGCTTGCGCCTGCGCGGTGTGGGCGACGATGGCGTTGTACAGGCCGCCGTGCGGCTTGACGTAGGTGACCTTGCCGCCTTCTGCCGCAGCCAGAGCCTGAAGCGCCCCGATCTGGTAGACGACGTCGTCCGCCAGTTCGATCGGGTCGATGTCGAGAAACCGGCGGCCGAAGCCGGCGAGGTCACGGTAGCCGACGTGGGCGCCAATGACGACGCCGGCGGCGACTGCCTCCCGGCAGGTCGTCCGGATCACGCTGGGGTCTCCGGCGTGGAATCCGCAGGCCACGTTCGCGCTGGAAACCGAGCGGAACATCGCCGAGTCGTCTCCCAGGCTCCAGCGGCCGTAGGACTCGCCGACGTCGCTGTTCAGGTCGATGGTTGCCATTTGTGATCCTCGTCTCAGTGGTTCCCCTCCTCAAGGATGCACTAAATCATCGGATTGTTCAACAATTCTTCGATTCCACGATGGAACGATCGTGTAAATTCTGAGGTATGACGAGCTTCGAAGCAGGATCCCGAGACCCTTCCGGCCTGACCGGAGCTCCCCCTTTGGCCGTCGGGAGCGGGGCGGCCCGGCTGCGGGTGGCCATTCCCTCGGTAGCGGGCCGGGTAGCGGCGGAACTGCGGCGGCAACTGGCCGAAGGGGTGCTGCTGCCGGGCGCGCGGCTTACGGAATCGACTGTTTCCGAGGATTTGGGCGTCTCGCGCAACACCGTCCGGGAAGCCTTCGCCGAACTCGCGGCAGAGCGGCTGGTAGTCCGGCAGCCCAACCGGGGTGTCTTTGTTGCCAGCCTGGGCCCGGGCGACATCCATGACGTCTACACCGTGCGGCGGTTCGTAGAGGTAAGCGCCATCCGGGGTGGCGGAAGCCCTGAACGGGTGGCCGCGGTCCGGGCCGCCATCGAGGAAGGACGGTCGGCGGCAGCAGCCGACGACGAGGAGGCCCTGGGCAGCGCCAACCAGCACTTCCACAAGGCAATCGTGGCCTTGGCCGGGAGCAGCCGCCTTAATACGATCATGGCCCAGGTGCTGGCCGAGATGCGCCTCTTTTTCCACAAAGCCACCGTGGACGCGCACTTCTACCGCAGCTACCTCGATGACAACGAAGAGATCTGCGGAGCGCTGGAGGACGGCGACCTTGACCGCGCCGGGGAGCTGCTGCTGGCCTACCTGAACCGCTCGGAAGAAAAGCAGAGCGTGGTCCACGGCGACTGAGCGCTCTGACGGGCCGGGCGGTGTAGTCCCGCCGCGGCTCCCGCTTGCGTCCGGCACATGAAAGTATTTCCATATGACTATCAGCGATGACAATGCCAACCTTCCGGTTTTCATGGACCCCCAGAGCACTGACGGACTGGTGGAAGAGCGCCGTGGCTGGGACCATATCGGAGCCATCATTGTCGATGCGACGCTGCAGCGGCGACAGAATTACCACGAGACCGTCAAACCCCGTGTATTCGCTCTGATCGAGGCGTGGCCGGACGCCGCCACGACCAGCGGATTCCGCAAACACCTCGACACGGGGAAACTCTCGGAAGTTATCGACTGGCCCTCGCCCGGCCGTCTTGCCCAGGTCGAGGACATCACCGCCGTGCTGGAGCGGGAAGGCGTCGATTCGGTACCGGAGCTTCGGGACGCACTCCGTGACCAGGCCAGGAGAACCGATGTCCGGGAGGCCCTGGCTGCCGTGCGGCATGTCAGTGACAAGACGCTGGATTACATCGACACCCTGAGCGGCGTCTCCACGGGCGCGCCGGAAGCCTGAGGAGTTGGCTCACTGCCTCCAGCCGGCCGCTGGACCGCTGTCAGGCGCCGCGGCAGACCGCAGCGGGTCGGTCCGCCGCTTGCCCGGGCGGACCCCAATGGCCCTTGTTAGGGTTGATGCATGAAACTTCGCCTCGCCGCCCTTGCCGCAGCCACCTTCGCGATCGCGCTGACAGGCTGCGGGCAGGTGCAGGACGCCGCGGACAAGGCCGTCAGCGACGGCGCTTCCCAAGTTGCAACGGCTGCCGGCAGTGAGGTCAAGAAGCAGGCGTGCGCCCTCGTGGAAGACGGCCTGGTCAGCGTTCAGGACAAAGAAGTGCTCGGCGGCCTGGTCGCCGGCGCGGAGTCCGCCGGCGTTCCCGCCGAGATCACCACCCCGTTGCGCCAGATTGCCGATTCCGGCGACCAGGCTCCGGCCGATTCCGTGAAGGCCCTCCAGGACGCCTGCGCCAATTAGACGCGGCGGGCGACCCTCGAGGGTGTTCCGCTAGCGTTTACCCTTTTTCCGGGAGCCCTTGCCGCGGCCCTTATCCGGGTTCGGAGCGTAGCGCTGCGCCACTTTGGGCTTTTTCACGGCAGGGCCGCGACGATCCGGCTTGGGCTCTTTCCTGGGCTTTTCCTGTTGCGCGGAAGGCTGCCGGGAGCTTGCGGCCGTGCGGCCGCGGACGATCCCGATAAACTCCTCAATGACCTCATCCGTGGTGTCGCTGGGCCACGCCAAAGCGATCTCGGTAGTGGGCGCCCCCGTGAGCTTGCGCGCCACGGTGTCTTTGACGTTGAAGTGGCGGGCCACCGACATGGGCAGGATCACCAGGCCGGCTCCGGTGGCCACCATCTGCAGGGCCATTTCGGGTCCGCCCAGGTCGTCCACATCCAGGAACGACTCCTTGCCGAGGTCGGCCAGGTCCACCTCCTCGAATACCGAGATCTCATGCCCCTTGGGGGCCACCACCACGGGCTGTTCCGCATAGAGGGCAATGACGCTCAGGCCCTCGCGGTCCACCGGCAGCCGGACGAAGCTCAGGTCCGCGGAACCGTTCCGAAGCACGGCAAGTTGGGCACCGTCGTCGGACATAAAGGAGTGCAGCGGAACATCGGGCATCCGCTCTTCCCAGCGCCGGGTCCATTTGCCCGGGGTCACGCCGGCGACATAGGCGAAGCGCAACTCGCGGACGGCTGCCGCGTCCGGGATATCGGCGGTCTCGGCGGGGGGCTGGGGTGCTTCTTCTGCTGCGGACACATGTTTACAGTACCGCCAGGGCCGGAGGACGGCTCCCTGCCCCCGGCTGCATGGTGCTGTTTTGGTGCCCTGCGGGCCGGCCGCCGGATACCCTTGAAGCATGACCTCTGCAAACTCCCAGTCCATGAAGCCGGCCACCGTTGCCAAGAAGCTTGGCATCTACCTGCCCGCAACACCCCAGGAGTTCCAGGATTCGGTCATCACCCGCGCCGATTTCGCCGAGCTCCAGGTGAACCCGCCGGAGTGGCTCGCCGAACTGCGCCGCAACGGCCCGCACCCCCGCCCGGTGGTGGCGCAAAAGCTCAATGTCTCCATCAGCGGCCTCGCCCGGGGCGGCGTCGAAGAAGCCTTGACGACGGCGGAAATCACCGCCCTGCTGCAGGCGCCGCCGGCATGGCTCGTTGCCGAACGCTCCACCCACGCCGCCGTCCGTGCCGAGGCCCAGCGGGTCAAGGACGACGCCGCAAAGAAAGACGCCAAGAAAGCGCGCGCAACGGCCGAGTAGCCGTAGCAACCGCCCGCAGACTGCGGCCGTTTCGTCGGTTCCGTCCACACTCGACGCTCTGAATCGTCTAACCGGCAGGGCACCATCGAAACGGCGAGGCCTCGACGGGCACCCTCTCGGAGGATTGCCGGCATCCCGGCGTCGTGGGCGCCGTTCATGTAAGCGGCGCCGAGCGGGTTGTCGCCGGCCCGTCGTCTGTGTGAACCGGACTCTTCCCGGGAGGCTCCCCGGACGTTCCGGGACCATTGACGGGCCGCCTCCAATGGATTCCAATGGAATCAGGAGCCGCGCCCGCATCGGGCCGGGTCCCTGGAAGGTGTTGGTATGACGTCCCTGTTTGTACCCGACCCGTTCGCGCTCTGGCAACTGGTTGCCCTGGCTCTCACGGTGGTATGCGCCGCGGCTGCATCGGTCTACCTGGTCCGGAAGCATCTGGTGGCCGACGACGGCCTGCCGGACGCCGTCTTTTGGGACGGTTTCGCCGGGCTCGCCATTGTTGCACCAGCCGTGATTCTGCCCGCCCTGGCGGCGCCGTGGGCCGGGCTGTTGCTCGGTGTGCTTGCTTCCGCCGCGGCCGCGGCCTCTTACGTGTGGGCTCCCAGGGCGTTCAGGAACCGGGAGGCCCGGCGGCTGTCCCGCGAAACGGCTGCCGGCAACGAGGTCGCGGCAGCCCGGCACCGCCGCGCACTGGCCCGGTGGCAGCGGTACGAACTCGACCCCGCGCACTGCATTGACTTTCCCGCCATGAGTGACCCGCGGCTGCCGGAGACCGCCGCCCTGATCCGTGCGATGAAGGCGGCAGAGTTGCTGCGTGGCGGTGCCGACTACGCTCCGGCCGTTGCCCGTCTGGAACAGGCCCTCGCCGACGCCGAACGGTCCGCCGGAGTTCCCCTGAATACCCCGGCCCGGTCCGTGGGGTTTCCGGCAGCGGACGCCGCGCTCAGTTGACGCCCCGCCCGCACGGCCCTGATCCCCGCAGTCCACGCCCCGCTGAAAAGGAAGCGCCATGACAGAGATCACCATTATCGGCAGCGGCAATATGGCACGCGCACTCGGTCTCCGCGCCGTGGCAGCAGGACGATCGCTCCAGATCCTGGACCGGGCGCCGGAGCACGCGGCCAAGCTGGCCGCGGAGCTCGGCTCCGGCACTTCCTCTGGGGGACTTGGTGAGATCCCGGAGGGAGACATCGTGGTGCTTGCCCTTTACTTCGGGGCAGCCCAGGAGGTGGCCACGCACTTCGGCGACACCCTCAGCGGCAAAACGGTCGTGGACATCAGCAACCCGATCAACATGGACACTTTCGATTCCCTCACCGTCGGGCCGGGGACCTCCGCCGCTGAGGAGATCGCAGCCCTGCTGCCTGGAGCCGACGTCGTCAAAGCCTTCAACACGACCTTCGCCGGACCGCTGGCGGCGGGGGCGGCGGGCGGGATGCCGCTGGATGTGTTCATCGCCTCCGACTCCGAGGACGCAGCCAACCGCGTCGCATCATTTGCAGCGGCCGGGGGACTCCGGCCTCTGCGGGTCGGTGGCCTGCGGCACTCCCGTGAGCTGGAAGGCTTCCAGCTCCTGGTCATGGCGCTGCAGACCAATTCCGCCTACGAGTCCTTCAACTGGGACACCGGCCTCAAGATTCTCGACTAGACAGCGCCGGTAGACAGCGCCGGCGGACCCGCGGACGCACCGCCGGTCCGCCGTCTCAGCCGGCTACAGCGACACAGTACCGCTTTCGCCCACGCTCATTCGGCTGTTCGTGACCTTGGATTTGACCCACTGCAGCACTGTCGCGGCCGTTCCGCCCGGGCTGGTCCAGTATTCGGCGGAGTCCGAATCTACGCGCAGCAGCACCACTTCCGGAGTATCCGGACCGTCCGGGAACCAGGCCTCGACCATCTGGTTCCAGAGCTCGTGGATCTTTGCGCGGTCCGTGACGATCTCTGCCGTTCCGGCCACGGAAACCCATTCCGTGCCCTTGCCGAACGAGACATTGACCCCCGGGTGGGACCGGACGTGGGCCACCTGCGAGGTGCTGGCAGAGGTGAAGAACCACATGTCGCCGTCGTCCTTGACGTCCTGGACCGCCAACGGCCGGCTGACCAGGGCACCTTCCTCGTTGACGGTGGTGAACATTCCGATCCGCGAATCGTTGATGATGTCCGTAACTTTGCTGATGTTTTCTGCGTCCGACATACTGTCACCTCGTTTTCGTTCCGAACGGGGGAAAGTCCCCCTCCCGCCAGCCTATTGGTAAGTGTGCTTGCTTTCCAATGGCTGCCGGAAGAAGGACCCTCCCCTGCGCTGCTGCCCGGGCTTAATATCCCTGGCGCAGAACCTTGCCCCTGAAGAACTCCGGGCGGATTTTCGCCATGACCAGCATGAGTACCACGCCCAGCAGGATCACGCCCATCCCAAGAATGAACACGAGGCCGATGCCGCCGACGGAGGAACCGGACCCGTACGCCGGATCCATGGAGTCATAGGCCGTCTTGACGAACATCACCAGCAGGATGACGCCGCCCAGGAGCGGAGAAAGGAACTTGAAGAAGAACGCATGCGCCCCCTTGAACGCCTCGCTTCGGAAGAACCAGACACAAGCCAGGGCGGTGATGCCGTAGTAGAAGCAGATCATCATGCCCAGAGCGGTGATGGTGTCCCACAACGCGTTTTCGGAGGTGGTCCGGGTAATGACGTAGAAGGCTGCGGCGGCGATCGCCGCAGCCACGGTGGCATAGCTCGGGGACTTGAACGTGGGGCTGATCCGGCCGAATTTCGCCGGCAGCGCCTTGTAATGGCCCATCGCCAGCAGCGTCCGCGCCGGTGAAACGAACGTCGACTGCAAGGAAGCGGCCGAGCTGCTCAGAATGGACAGGGACATCAGGATGGCGAACGGACCCATGACCGGCCCGGCGAGGACGGCGAAGATGCTGCCCTGGTTTTCCGGGTTCCCGGCTCCAAGGCCTTCCTGCCCGATGCCGGCAAACGAGAGCGTGGCCAGGGCTACTGTCATGTAAATGATCACGATGACCAGCACGGTGACGGTGGCCGCGCGGCCCGGGGTCTTCTCCGGGTTGCGGGTTTCCTCGTTCATGGTCAGGGTGACGTCCCACCCCCAGTAAATGAAGATGGAGAGGGAAACCCCGGCGGCGAAGGCGGAGAAGGAACCGACCGCAAACGGGTTGAACCAGTCGGGGGTGATCGCGGTGGCGTCAAAGGCTGATCCGTTGGCGACATGGCTGAAGGCGGCGACGGCGAACCAGCCGAGCACGAGGAGCTGGAATGCGACCAGCACGTACTGGACGCCCTTCGTGGTTTCCATGCCGCGGTAGGAGATCCAGCAGGCCAGCGCAATGAACACCAGTGTGGTGGCAATGTTGAGCGGCAGGTTAAGCGTCAGGTCAGCCAGTTCGGGGTTGCCGAACAGCTGGGCAAGCATGAGATAGAAGAAATCGACCGCAACGGCTGCGAGGTTGGAGAGCACGATGATGGTCGCGGCGATCAACCCCCAGCCGCCCATCCAGCCGATCCACGGACCAAAGGCACGCGAGGCCCACGTGAAGGAGGTTCCGGCGTCGGGCATGGCGTTGTTCAACTCCCGGTAGCCGAACGCGACCAGGAGCATCGGGACGAAGCCCACGAGGAAGATGGCCGGCAGCTGGACCCCGACTTCGGCGACGGTGGGGCCGAGGGCAGCGGTCAGCGTGTAGGCCGGGGCAATACAGGAGACGCCGATGACGACGGCGCCGATCAGCCCCACCGACCCGGCTTTCAAACCTTTGGCGCTGAGTCCAGCCTGGGTGTCGTGCGAGGTCTTGGACGTCGCGTGTTCGGTGCTCATTGGCGTGCCTCTCGGGAAGTTACATTCGAGGTTTCTGGGTTCTGGTCCTTGAGTTCGTAGCCGCTGGGCACCACAAGCATGGGCACCGGCAGGGCCCGCAGGATCCGGTTGGCGGTGCTGCCAAGGAATATGGAGCGGCCGTGGGCCAGCCGGCTTGAGCCGATCACCAGCACCTCGCCGTCTTCCCAACGGAGGTCATCCACGGCCTCCTCGACCGCCCGGCCCTGGGCCACGACGACGTCCGTCTCCGCCACGAGCGGGGCTCCCGACGGACTGACCGGGGCGGCTGCGGCAACAGTCTTTTCCGCGTACTCGCGGGCGGAGTCCGCCGCGCCGGAGGTATCGCCGCCGTCGAGCGCGAGCAGTGAGACGACCCGCAATGGAATTCCCCGGTTCGCCGCCATACCGATCGCGAAGTCGAGCAGCTTCCCGGCTCCGGCCCGGGTACCGAGTCCGCAACTGATCCTGGTCAACGCCTCCGTGCGGTGGTAGCCGTGGGGCGCCAGAGCCACCGGGACGGTGGACGCGTGCAGCAGGGAGCTGGCTACCGAACCGATGGTAAAGCGCTTGAAAAGCCCCGCGTTGGTTGCCCCGATAACCAGGATGTCCGCCCCAAATTCCTCCGCTGCCTCGATCAGCGCGTGGGCATCGGAGTCGCCGGTACGGATATGCGCCTGCGCCGGCACGTCATCCGGGACGAGGGCAAGGGCTTCATTCAGCCATTCGCGTGCCTGCTCGTGGAGAAGGTTCTCGAAACCGGCTTTGGGCGCATGGGCCGCTGCAAATTGCTGGACTTCCGGCACCACCAGCACCAGATCCAGGCTGGCACCGCGGCCACGGGCCAGTGCTACGGCCAGACTGACGGCATCGCGGCCTCTGTCATTGGCTGAATACCCCACTACGTAACGCATCTGGCCGGTCCTTTCTGAACTGTTAAGCGGTCTTGGGCGAAGCGAGGGGCTAACGGGAAGCCACGGGGGCGCGGTCTGCCGCAGCGACGATCCGGGCGGCGGTGTGGCGGCCCATCCGGATGGCACCATCGACGTGCTGGTACCCCTCGGCGGCAAGATCAGAGGACGACCAGTAGATCGGTCCAACCGGTGCGTGCTGGTCCTTTCCGTAGCGGTGCAATCCGCCCAGGTCATAGCTGGAGGCGTACGCGCCGCGGGTCCACTCCTCCGACCCCCAGTCCGACTCGTAGTAGACCTCCGGGTGGAGCGCTTTGTCGCCCAGGAATCCGGCAATGGATTCGAGGATGGCCCGGCGGCGTTCCTCGCTGCTGAGCTCGAACATGGCATCGGCCTTTTCGTCCGAAACGAAACCGACCAGCGTGCCCCGGGGGTCCTCATGGTTGGTGTTGTCATAGACCTCCTGGACCAGCGCGCCGGCTCCGAAGCAGGTTCCGGAGAGGCCGTCTTCGCGCCAGAACGGTGTGCTGTAGACAGCGTGGACCTTGATGACCAGGCCCAGCGACTGGTGCTGGTGCATCTGGTGCTGGCGGCGCGGCAGCGGCGGGTTGAAGGAGACCCGGGAGTACAGGTTGGGTGGCACGGCCATGATGACAAAACGTGCGTTCACGGTGGCGCGTTCTGAAACGGCGGTCACCCGCTCCCCGTTTTCTCCGCCGGGGGCAGGCCCCCAGTTGATAGTGCGCACGGGGCTGTTCAGAACAACATCCCCGCCCAGGTCCGCGGCCAGCAGTTCAGAGACCTTCTGCATTCCGCCGACCACGCGCTTGTCGAGAATAAAGTCCTCGTCGGTGAGGTGGCTGAATGATCCGGCGGAGGCTGCCATCAGCACTGCCTGCAGAGCCGAGAAGGCGTGGGCCGGCTTGGTGAGCATACCGCCGGCGATGAAGAGGCCGATGTTGTTGCAGGCCTCTTCATCGGTGGAGTTCTCCCGCAGCCAGTGATGGAAGGAGATGGTATCCAGCTCCCGGGCCTTGGGGTGAGACCACGGCTCCGTGGGGCCGACCTCGGCGGCCAGGGAATCCAGCAGGGCGGTGAGCTTGGCCATTTCGGCGGCGGTGGTCTCACTGACCGGAAAGCTGTCGCCGGTATAGAGGGTGCGTTCGCCGTCCGAGCCGATGTAGACGGAGTTGCCGTCGCGGTAGCGGGAATAGGTCTTCAGGGCGAGCTCATCGAGGAGCGCCAGCAGTTCGGTCTGGTCAGGCGAGACCCACTGGCCGCCAATCTCCAGCATTGCGCCGTCGATCGTATCGGTCCACGTGCGGCCGCCGACGCGGTCGCGGGCCTCCAGGACGGCGACGCTCAGGCCGGCCTTCCGCAATTCCCGGGCTGCGGTCAGCCCGGCAGGCCCTGCTCCGACGATGACGACGTCGCGGTCAAGTTCCAGCATGTTGTCCTCTCCGTGTCCGCGAAGTGATGCGGCCCACTAAATGAATGGCGTTCATTTATGTTGACTATAGACCCTTTGTGCGGTGCAGGGAAGAGTTCAAAGCCGGAAAGCTCCCGTCCGTAAAGTAGAGGCAGAATGGGAGAACCCCGAAGACACGAGAGAGGTCAGGAATGCCGGCATCCACCACCGCCCCCGCGGATCCGCACCGTCAGGACGCCGCACCGCGCCGCCGGGTGGGCAGGCCTGCCGCCGCCGTCCTTGACCAGGACGGCATCACGGCCGCGGCGCTGCAACTCATCAGAAGAAGCGGCTACGACGGATTCACCATGGCCGCACTGGCGCGGACCCTCAACGTGGCGCCGTCAGCCCTGTATAACCATGTCTCGTCCAAACGGGACGTCCTGGTCCTGGTCCAGGACCACCTGACCTCACTCGTTGACGTGTCAGCCTTCGAGGCCGAACCGTGGGAGCGGGCCGTGCGCAGCTGGGCTTGGAGCTACCGCGACGTGTTCTCCAAACACACGCCTCTAATCCCCGTCATCGCCGTACTCCCGGTGACGGACGCCCCCAAAACGCTCGCCATGTACGAGGCCGTCAGTGCCGGGTTCAGCCGGGCTGGTTTCCCACAGGAGCGGATTATCTCCTCGATAGTGGCCCTGGAATCCTTCATCTTCGGGTCGGCCTATGACGTCACCGCTCCGGCGGACATCTTCGACTCCGGAAGCATGGCGGCATCGACGCCGCACTTCACGGCCGCCGTGGCGCGCCTGGCCGCCCAAGGTTACCCGAACCAGGCCGACGTCGCGTTTGAGCTGGGACTCGATGCTCTGGTCGCCGGCTTCGGCGCGTCGCGACTGTAGCGGGGCGACCCCCGAACCAGTTTCGGGCGCAAAAAAAAGAACCCCGATCCGAAGATCGGGGTTCTCTCATTTGCGTGCGCGAGGGGGGATTTGAACCCCCACGCCCTTTCGGACACTGGCACCTGAAGCCAGCGCGTCTGCCGTTCCGCCACTCGCGCGCAACTTCCTCTGCGACACTTGCGGGCCGGAATACCGACCGCAAACCTCGTAAAAGCAGCGAGATCAAGCATAACGGACAACTGCGGGAAAACACCAATCGGCCCCCGGGCGGACCACCGCTGGCGGCCGTGCACGACGCGGGGGCGTGCTGCCGGGACCCCCCGACAGCGGACGAGGCTAATGTCAACGCAGGTCAGCGCGCAGCAGCGGCATTTCTCTGGCGGGGTGCCGCCACGTCCATTAAGGCCATTCCCAGACTCGCCCAGTAGTATCTGATGTAGGAGTGCCCGCCACCAGCGGGCTCCCGCAAATGTGGGAAACCGAGTTCCGGAACGAATGCTGCCCTGCAGCCGTCACGAAAGGAGAAGCACCATGGGATTGCTGGACAAAGTCGAGCGCGGCATCGAAAAGGCCGTCCGCGGGGTCTTCTCCACCGGTTCGCGCGCCCAGGTCGAGCCTGTCGAGATTGCCAGCCACCTTCGCCGCGAGGTGGACAACAAGGCGATCACGATCGCCGCCGGGCGGACCCTGGCCCCCAACGTTTTCGACGTACTCCTGAGCGACTCCGACTTCGGGCGCGCCCAGGAATGGGGCACGCCACTTGCTGAAGAGCTGTGCGACGTCGTCATCAACCACGTGCGCAGCCAGGGTTACACGCTCCAGGGTCCCGTCCGCATCAGCTTCCGCCGGGACGAGGAACGCCGTGCCGGGGATTTCGAGATCAAGTCTCGAACCGAAAAGTCCTCCGCTCCCGCCGGCGCAGCGCCGGCTTCCCACCCGGGCATGCCGGCCGCGCCGACGCGCCAGCCGGCGCGGATGCAACCTGTCCTGGACATCGACGGGCAGCGGTATTCTCTCAACGCTCCCTCGATTGTGCTGGGACGCTCCTCCGAAGCAGACATCCTTATTGACGACACCGGCGTCTCCCGCCGTCATCTGGAAATCAGAACGGGCCCGGGCACCGCCCAGGCCGTCGATCTGGGCTCCACGAACGGCAGTTACGTCAACGGCCACAAGATCGCGGGGTCCTCGGAGCTTACCGACGGGGCCACGATCACTATGGGACGGACCAAAATCATCTTCCGCCTTTTGCCCGCCAACCCAGGCGGCCGCCGGTGAGTGAACTGACCATCACCGCCCTCCGCTTCGGATTTCTCCTGCTCCTGTGGGTGCTGATCTTCAGCATTGTCGCCGCTATGCGCCGCGACCTCATGATCGGCAGCAAAGCGGCCGCGGGGGCGCCGACGGCACGGCAGGTACGCAAGAACCCTGCCCTCGCCGAGCCGGCCGCCGCCGCCAAACAGCAACCCCGCCAGCTCGTCGTCACCGAAGGCCCCCTTAAGGGCACCACAATCCCGCTGGCAGCGAGCCCTATCCTGCTCGGCCGCGCACAGGAAGCCACCCTCGTCCTGGAGGACGATTACGCTTCGGGCCGCCACGCCCGGTTGTTCCCGCAGGGCAGCCGCTGGTTCATCGAGGACCTGGGCTCTACCAACGGCACCTATCTGGCCGATCAGCAGCTCACCAGGGCACTGCCCGTTGAGCTGGGTGTCCCCGTGAGAATCGGCAAGACGGTCATTGAATTGAGGCCGTAGCCATGGCTGCTCCGGATCTTCCCGCAGACAAGGCCGAACGCACACCCCGAGCCTCCAAGCGGCCGCTCATCATGCGCTACGCCGCACGGTCGGACGTTGGCCGCGTGCGGGCGAAAAACGACGACTCCGCCTACGTGGGCCGCCACCTCGCGGTCGTCGCAGACGGTATGGGCGGACACGCCGGGGGCGACGTCGCCTCTGCCGCCACGGTGCTGGACATGCTGCATTTGGACAGCGATGGCTACGATGGCGACGCCGGCACCATCCTTGCCGATGAGATCCAGACCGCCAATTCGCTGCTCTCCGAACTCGTCCATATGAATCCCAAACTGGCGGGGATGGGCACCACCGTCACCGCCCTTCTGCTGGCCGAAGGCAAGCTCCACTTCGCCCACATCGGCGACTCCCGCGCGTACCGGCTTCGCAACGGGGAATACGAGCAGATCAGCGTGGACCACACCTTCGTCCAGCGCCTCATCGACGAAGGCCGGCTGCGGCCCGAGGAAGCCGAAACCCACCCCCACAAAAATGTCCTCATGCGCGTCCTCGGCGACGTCGATGCCAGTCCCGAGCTGGACCTGGCAACCCTGGAGGTCGAGCCGGGTGAACGTTGGCTTCTCTGTTCCGATGGCCTGAACTACGTGGCCGGCCACGTCGTGGAACGCACCGTCCGGGAGACCAGGGACCTGCGTGAGTGCGCCGAGCTGCTGGTGGACCTCACCCTGGAGGCAGGCGCACCGGACAACGTCACCGTGGTGATGCTGGAGATCACCGAGCAAACAACCGACGACGTCCGGACGGCCGCCGTCGACGTCGTCCCTTCCACGCCCCTTTCCATCCCGGGCACCACCGCAGGTACCGCCACCGACCCCCAGCGAACCGGAAGCACATTCGGGGCGGCGAAAACAGTGCAGGAGTCGGGTGGTCCCGCTGATCCGGAAGAATCCGTAGGCCCCACCGAAGACCACAGGGCCGAAAACGCGGGCCGAAAGGCAGAGCCCGGGACCGCCACCGATCCGCACCTTGGCGAACATCTTTCCGCCGAGGTCCTGCGCGAGGAACTGGCCGGCCGTCCCCACGAACTCGTCGGCGCCGCCGCAATAGCCGCCGCCTCGGGCTCCATCCCCACTGTGGCCGGCCGCACCATGGCCCGCCGTGCTGCGACGGTCCTGACCCACAAGTCGGAACAGACGAAGGACGAGGTTGATGTCGATTCGCCCGCCGTCCGGCCCCGACGCTGGCTGACAATCTCCATCGCCGCCGCCATCGTCGCCGTCCTCACGGTGGGTCTGTGGCTGGGCTACGCCTGGACCCAGACCCGGTACTACATCGGAGAACATGATCAACACGTGGCCATCTTCAACGGGGTTTCCCAGCGTCTTGGCCCCATCCAGCTCTCCACCCTCGAAACGGTGACCGAAATCCGGATGTCAGATCTTCCTGAATTTTCCCAGCAGCGTGTACGCCAGACTGTGCCGGCACGGGACCTTTACGATGCCCAGCGGATCGTCAAGAACCTTGAGCGCACAGGCACCACCGCCCCGGCTGACGAATGCATCACCGCGTCCCCGACGCCCACCGGCCCGACCCCGACGGCGACTCCGGGTGATACTGCCAGCCCCGGCACGTCCGGGACTGCCACACCGTCCCCGGCCGCAACAGTTCCGCTCTGCGAGGCGGTCAAATGACGCCCATCGATCCTACGCCCAGGCCGCGACGGAACACCGAACTCGTCCTCCTCGTCCTTGCACTCGCCGTAGGCGTCGGTGCCAATGCGCTGGTGGGGGTCGACCAGCAGAAGGCCTTCGACACCGACTTCTGGTTCCAGTCGAGCCTTTTGGCTGCGGCTGCCCTCGCCTTCCACATCGTTCTGCGCATCCGGGCAAAATATGCCGATCCGGTTATGCTTCCGCTGGTCGTGGCGCTCAACGGCCTGGGATTGGCCATGATCCACCGGCTGGACCGGGTCGGGGAAGACACGGGCAACAACCAGTTGCGCTGGACTGTCGTGGCCATGGCAGTTTCCATTGCCGTTATCTGGTTCCTCAAGGATCACCGGGTCCTACGCCGATTCACGTACATTTCGCTGGCCGTCAGTGCCGTCCTCCTCATCCTGCCGCTGGTCCCCGGGATCAGCGCAGGCGAAATCCTGGGCGCCCGGGTTTGGATCAGGTTTGGCTCCATGACCTTCCAGCCGGGTGAAATCGCCAAGATCACCCTGGCCATATTCTTTGCGGGGTATCTTTCCTCCAACCGGGACCTCATCCTGCTGGCGGGCCGCAAGGTCGGTCCCCTGCAATTCCCGCGGTTCAAGGACATGGGACCCATGCTGGCGGCCTGGCTGGTGAGCATCGGGGTGCTGATATTCCAGCGGGATCTCGGCTCCTCGATCCTGTTCTTTGGTCTCTTCCTGGTCATGATCTACGTGGCTACCAGCCGGATCAGCTGGGTGATTATCGGCGTGGCACTCATGGCCGCGGGCGGATTCGTGGCCTCCCGGGTCTTTTCCCACGTCGCCCTGCGGATTGACGGCTGGATCAACGCCTTCACCGACGAGGTCTATGGGCGCGAGTTCGGCGGGAGCCTGCAGATCGTCGAGGGGCTGTTCGGCATGGCCAACGGCGGCCTTGTGGGGACGGGCTTCGGCCAGGGGCGGCCCAACCTGGTTCCGTTCGCCAACAGTGACATGATCATCGCCTCGTTCGGCGAAGAGTTGGGTCTGATAGGCCTGTTCGCGATTGTCCTGATGTATCTGCTGCTCTTCACCCGCGGATTCCGTGCGGCGCTGGGTACCCGGGACGCGTTCGGCAAACTGCTGGCCACCGGGCTCTCCTTTGCCATAGCACTCCAGTGCTTCGTGGTGATCGGCGGCGTCACCCGCCTCATCCCTCTCACAGGCCTCACCACACCGTTCCTGGCGGCAGGCGGCTCTTCCCTCCTCGCCAACTGGATCATCGTGGGGCTGCTGCTCATGATCTCGCACGCGGCGCGCGGCCCGGTTGACACGACACCGCTGGCCCCTGGCGAGCAACCCGACCCACAGAAAGTCATTCCCGCCATGCCTTCGAAGCCGGCCACCGTTCCCGGCACGGGACAAAGCACTCCGGAAGCTCCCACCGAGGCGGTCAAGCTGTGAACCAAGCCATTCGTAATTCCTGGATCGCCGCGATCGCGATGTTCGTGTTGATTTTTGGTGCCCTCAGCTATGTCCAGGTGGTCGGCGCAGACGAGCTGGAAGCCAACGCCTGGAACAAGCGCACCCTGCTGCAGAACTATTGCAACGACCGCGGCGCCATCATTGTTGGCGGAACGCAGGTAGCGGAATCCGTGGCTGCCGATGAAAGCTGCAAGTTCCAGCGCACGTACACGCAGCCGGAGCCCTACGCGGGCATCACAGGCTACTTTTCCCGCAGCTTCGGCGTGACCGGGCTTGAAAAAGCCATGGGCAAAGAGCTCGCAGGCAGTTCGGATCAGCAGTTCCTGGACCGCGTGGGCCAACTCTTCCTGGGAAACCAGCCCAAGGGTGCTTCGGTAGAGCTCACGCTTGATCCCAAGATTCAAAAGCTGGCTTACGATCTCATCCCGGATGGCCAGCGCGGTTCGATCGTGGTGACCAATCCGAAGACCGGTGCAATTATCGCCATGGTCTCCAAGCCCTCCTACGACCCGAACCTCATCGCCACGCAGGATCCGGCAGCGGAGGCCGCTAACTTCGCCGCACTGAACAAGGTCCCGGGAATCAACTTGAACCAGAACGTCAGCGGGCCCACCGGGGCCTTGTTGGCTCCCGGCTCGGTCTTCAAGATTGTCGACACGGCCGCAGCCCTCGGCTCGGGTAAATACAACAAGGACAGCACCCTGCCCAACCCTGCGGAGATGTCCTTCCCCGGCATCGCGTACCGGCTGCCCAACTATGCCGGCGGCAACTGCTACACCCGCGACACCGCGACGTTCGCCTTCGCCCTCCAGCAATCGTGCAACACCCCCTTCGCCAGCATCGCGCTGGATCTCGGGCAAAAAGCCATCGCAGACCAAGCCGCGAAATTCGGTTTCGGGCAAGACTTTGGCGACCAGTTGAAGCTGGACTTTGCTCCGAGCTTCTTCCCCGACGAAGAGCTGGATGACGCTTCCCTGGCGCAGTCCTCAATCGGCCAGCGGGACGTGCGCGCCACGCCGCTGCAGATCAACACGATGACCGCGGCCATAGCCAATGGCGGCGTGCAGATGCAGCCGAACCTGATCAAGGCCGTGCGCTCTCCGGACCTGCGCCCCATCAACGAGCCGAAACCGCAGGTGCTGCGGACCTCCACGTCACCGGACATCGCCCGGCAAATTAACGAGTGGATGGTCAGTGTGGTCAGCGACGGCATTGGACGCGCCGCGGCGGTGCCCGGGGTCAAGGTGGCCGGCAAAACCGGCACCGCGGAACTCGGCGACGGCCTGAACAACTCATGGTTTACCGGGTTCGCCCCGGCGAATGACCCGCAGGTGGCTGTCACCATCGTCATGGAAGGCGTAGACATCACTACCGGCGCAAAGCTAACCAGTCCGAACGCGAAGAAGATCTTTGAGGCGGTGTTGAATAAGTGAGGCCTTCATCAGGAATCACCCTCGGCGGCAGATTCCAGCTGACGACGCGTATTGCGATCGGCGGCATGGGAGAAGTCTGGAAAGCCAAAGATCTGATCCTTGGCCGCATTGTCGCCATCAAGGTGCTCAAGGAGGAGTACACGGGCGATCCCGGCTTCCTCCAACGGTTCCGGGCCGAAGCCCGCCATACTGCGCTGCTGAACCACGTCGGGATCGCCAATGTCTTTGACTACGGCGAGGAAGAAGGCTCCGCCTACCTCGTCATGGAGCTGGTCCCGGGCCAGCCGCTGAGCAGCATCATCGAACACGAGCAGGTGCTCTCCCCGGACCGCACCTTGTCCATGATCGCCCAGACGGCGCGCGCCCTCTCGGTTGCCCACGCCCAGGGCTTGGTCCACCGCGACATCAAGCCGGGCAACCTGCTGATCACCCCGGACGGCCGCGTCAAGGTCACGGACTTCGGCATCGCCCGCCTCGCGGATCAGGTTCCGCTCACCCAGACCGGCCAGGTGATGGGAACCGCCCAGTACCTGGCCCCGGAACAGGCGACCGGCCAGCTTGCCACCGGCTCCTCGGATATCTATGCCCTGGGGGTGATCGGGTATGAGTGCCTCACAGGACGCCGCCCGTTCTCCGGCGAATCGCAGATCGCCATAGCCCTGGCCCAGGTCAATGACGCGCCGCCGCCGCTGCCGGAATCACTTCCCAAGCCGGTCCGTGCCCTGCTCATGTCCATGCTGGCCAAAGACCCCAAGAACCGCCCGGCAGACGCCCTTAAGCTTTCCGAAGCGGCCGAAGCCATCCGCAAGGGTGACATCGCCGCTGCCCACGCCGCAGTTCCCGGCATGCTCCTCTTCGAGGCGGCGACCGGGCCCATCACGGCGCCCGTGGACGTCCCCACGGCAACGACCGGGGTTATCAGCGCGGGAGAGCGGGCGACGTCGGCCACCTCGGCTTTGCCGGTGGTAGGCGCCGCCGGAGCGGGGGCCGCGGCGGGGCATGCTGCCGGGGCAGCCGCTACAAGCGCCTACGGCGCCAGCAACAATCCCGCACGCGCCGATGCCCTCGCTGCGGAACGCAACTGGGTTCCGGAAGACGACGACTACGACGAGCCCGTCGACGAACCGGCGCGCCGCGGCCGCAGCCCTTGGACCTGGCCGCTGGTTGCCCTGATCCTGCTGGTGTTGTTTGCCCTGGTGGGCGTGATGCTGAGCCAGGCCGGGATCCTGTTCCCACAGACCCCGGCCAGCAGCAACGCCGTCACCACCGGCGCCGCCACCGCGGCGACGACCAGCGCCCAGCCGACGACGACCAGCGCTTCACCCACATCTTCGAGTGCCAGTCCCACCAGCAGCTCGGCAACGCCCACGGAATCCACGCCGGCTGCCATCAATGTGATACCGGAAAGCTATCTGGGCCGCCCCTACAACGAGGTCCGCAGTGAACTTGGCAACTTGAACCTGAAAGTCACCGGCGCTGAAGTCTTTGACGACTCAACGCCGGGCACGGTGATCGACATCAACCCCTCAGGCCAGGTCCAGCCTCTCGACACCATCACCGTGAGCTACTCCAAGGGACCGGAACCCACTAAGGCACCTGAGACCGCGCCGGTGCCGACACTGCAGTCCGGCGCAAGCGAAGCTGCCGTCCAGCAGGCCATCCAGGCCGCAGGCCTGCGCTGGGCCAAGGGCGCCGACGTGGCACCCACCAACAAGAAGGAAGCGGCAGGCACCTTCGTCAGCGCCGAACCCGCTTCGGGCAGCAAAGTCATCGCCGGTTCCGTCGTGACCTACCATCTGGCCAAGGCCGCTCCCACGACCGCGGTCCCGACGCCCACCCCGACCCCGAGCCCCACCGGAACGTAGGCCGCAATGTCCATTTCACCCCAACCCCCATCGCACCGGGAGGACCGCAGCCCCGCGAAAAGGCAGCGCGTTCTTAGCGGTCGCTATGAGCTGGGTGAACTCATCGGCCGCGGAGGCATGGCCGACGTCTTCCGTGGTGTGGACACCAGGCTGGGCCGCACCGTGGCCGTCAAACTGCTCCGCCCGGATCTGGCCCGGGATCCGCAGTTCCAGGCGCGCTTCAAGCGCGAGGCACAGGCGGTGGCCGCACTGAACCACTCGTCCATCGTTGCCATCTTCGACACCGGCGACCACGCTGTCCCGGGCGATCATGAGGACACTGTCCGGGTCCCGTTCATCGTCATGGAGTTCGTTTCCGGAAAAACCATCCGTGACTTGATCAAAGCCCATGAAGTCAGCATTGACCAAGCCATCGACTTCACGCTGGGAGTGCTCTCAGCCCTCGATTACAGCCACAAGGCCGGGATCGTCCACCGCGACATCAAGCCCGCCAATGTGATGTTCTGCCCGGACTCCAACAGCGTCAAGGTGATGGACTTCGGGATCGCCCGTGCTATGGCGGACTCGGCGGCCACCATGACCCAAACCCAGGCCGTGGTGGGCACTGCACAATATCTTTCCCCTGAACAGGCCCGCGGGGAGACCGTGGATGCCCGCAGCGACCTGTACTCGGCCGGATGCCTGTTGTACGAAATGCTGGCCGGCCGGCCCCCTTTCATTGGCGACAGTCCCGTCTCCGTCGCCTACCAGCACGTTCGCGAAATTCCCGAGCTTGCCAGCAGCCTGAATCCCGACGTCTCCGAGGCCCTGGACAGCGTGCTGATGAAAGCGCTGCAAAAGAACCGTGCGGACCGGTTTCAGGATGCCGCGGCGTTCCGCCGCGCCCTGCGGGCCGCGCGGAGCGGAGTCGGAGTGGTTCCGCCCTCTGCAAGCGAAGCGCCCACCAACCCGAACGATACGGTTCCGGCGCCGGACAACGCAGCAACAACGGCCATGCCGGTGACCGGCGCAAAGTTCCTCGATGAGACCCCCACGGGCAGGCTCTGGTCCGTTCCGGACGCGTCAACCGATACTTCCCACGCCCCGCGGGGTCACGGTGTCCAATATGATGCTGCGGACACCGGCAGCCTGCCGTTGGTCCTTCCGCCCGAGCGGGAAGTTACCCAGCACCAGACGTCCCGCCGCCGGACGTGGATTGCCGCCCTCGTGCTCGTTACTATCCTCGTACTGGCAGGAGGCGGTCTCTGGCTGTACAACATGATGAACCAGGCACCGGCCCCGGTGGCCAAGGTCCTGGTGCCTTCAGTGACGTCATTGACGGAGACCGAGGCTCTCCAGAGGCTTTACAACGCCGGGTTGAAACCCCAGCTGAACCGGATGCAGCACGAGACCATCGCCAAAGGTCTCGCCGTCGGGACTGTCCCGGCCACAGGTACTACCCTGGATCCGAATTCGGACATTACGTTGAACATCTCCGAGGGCCCCAGTGTCATCACCATTCCTGCCGACCTCCCCGGGCGCACGGAAGCGGCTGCCCGCGACGTCCTCCGCCAAAACGGGCTCGCCGGGGCACCCGGCACCACCATGGCCAACAGTCCCACAGTGCCCGCCGGCATCGTGATCACCACCAATCCGGCCCCCGGCCAGAACGTGGCGGCCGGAAGTGCGGTGGAAATCATCGTCTCCACCGGCAAGGTGGTGGTTCCCCAACTCATCGGACTTCCCCGGGCCGAGGCGGAAGCAGCTCTGAAGGCTGTTGGTCTTGGTATGAATGCCACGGAGGTGGAAAACTCCCAGGTGGAGCCTGGAAAGATCACCGGCCAGGCTGATGCGGCGGAAGCCCTCGTGGAACAGGGCAAGACCGTCACCGTCACCGTGGCCAAGGCTCCGCCGCCACCTCCGCCGCCGAGTCCCGAGCCGACACCAACCCCCACGCCAACGCCCACCCCGACACCCTCGCCGACCAAGACTGGCAAATCAGAGGGAACCTAGCTGGTGGCCAGCGCCGTGATCAGTGCTTGATGAGCGGGCTCAGCGCGGCCGCACGCGCGGCGGCACCTGCCATGCCGAGGGATTCAAGCCAGTTTCCGAGCAACTGGTAGCCCCCCTCGGTCAGCACGGACTCCGGGTGGAACTGCACCCCGCAGAGGGGGGCCGTCCGGTGTTGAAGTCCCATCACCACTCCGCTGGCCGTCTCAGCCGTGATGTCCAGGACCTCCGGGATGCTGTCGCGGACCGCGGCGAGGGAGTGGTACCGGGTCGCCGTGAAGGGCGATGGCAGCCCGGCGAACACTCCGCCGCCGTGGTGCTCCACGAGCGAGGTCTTTCCGTGCATCAATTCAGGAGCGTGGGTGACTGTTCCCCCGTAGGCCTCGGCCAGCGCCTGATGGCCCAGGCACACTCCAAGCATCGGCTTTTCCTGGTTGCCGCACCATTTAATCAACTCAATGCAGACCCCCGCCCCGGCAGGGTTTCCCGGGCCCGGCGAAATAAGGACGCCGTCGCGGGCCTCGGCCAGGTCGATAGCCTCCGCCAAAGTGACGTCGTCGTTGCGGACCACTGTGGTTTCCGCCCCAAGCTCCTGCAGGTATCCCACAAGTGTGTACACGAAGCTGTCATAGTTGTCGACGACGAGAATCTTGGTTGTGTTCATGGGTGCCTTGCTGAACCAATCGTTGAATTGCCGAATCGGGGGATGTTCCGGGCGGACGCCGCGGCGGGAACTACAGCTAGAATTGGCTCCGACTAAGAACCCATACGTGACCAAGAGCGCGCTGACCGCCGGTGTATTCCTTCTTGCAGGATATCAAGCCAAAGCTGCGCTCCTGATCCAGCCGCCAGGAGGACCCGTGCCCGAGTCAAAGCGACGCAAACGCGCCACCCCCGCAACGCCGCAGACGTCCACCGCTCAAGACAACAAGCCCAACGCGGTCTGGTTCAAGCCGGTGATGTTCGGCCTTATGATCCTGGGCCTCCTGTGGATCATCACCTTCTACATCAGCGAAGGCACGCTTCCGGTCGCCGCCTGGGGAGCAGGCAACATCATGGCCGGTTTCGGCATCGCGATCGTGGGATTCCTGATGACCACCCGCTGGCGTTCCTGAACGCCGCAGTATGTCGCAGCAGACCGGTACACCAGGTGTGCCGGTCTTTTGCGTCTTCCGTCGGGCCCGCTGGGAACAAAGGGTGCCACAACAGAGAAGTATGAGAGCGAAGGAGCCCCGATGAACACGGCAGCCCTGGGTGCGGTGATCGGCGACGACGGCCTGGCCCGGCCGGCCTGGGCGGCCGTGGATCCCCTGCTGCGCGAGTATTACGACACGGAGTGGGGACTGCCGGTCCGCGACGAGCAGGGCCTGTACGAACGCATCAGTCTGGAGGCATTCCAGGCCGGTCTGTCTTGGGCCACCATTCTCCGCAAACGGCCGGCGTTCCGGGCCGCCTTCCGTGATTTCGATCCCGGGACGGTGGCTGCCTTCACAGAGGCCGACGTCGAGCGCCTCCTTCTGGACGCCGGGATCGTCCGCAACCGCTTGAAAATCCGGGCGGCCATCACCAACGCCCAGGCCACCCTTGCGCTGCGGGACGACGGCGGACTTGTCGACTTCGTGTGGTCCTTCCAGCCGGATTCCACCCCCGAGCCAGCCACCCACCAGGACGTCCCCACCACCTCACCCGAGTCCGTTGCCCTGTCCAGGGCGCTGAGGAAGCGTGGCTTCGCGTTTGTCGGACCCACCACCATGTACGCCCTCATGGAAGCCATCGGCATGGTCGACACCCACCTGCTGGACAGCCACCGAAGGGGCACGTCCGGCGTCTGGCCGCGCTGATCCCCTGCGCTGTGCACAACTCCTGACCCGGTTATCCACAGTGTGGGTAACTTTCGGCCCAATAATTCTCTCCGGGGTGCGTCGCCGCGCTCTGAAGGCCTCAGGAACACCGAGCCGACGACGACCCCAGCCGACGTTCCGGCCCGCCACTTATTAACAGTGTGGATTACCTGTGGATAAGTTTTGACCAGGAGGTTTCTGGCCGGCCGGACCACGCCCGGCGGATGGGCCCGTCGCCGGAACGGGTGAAAGTGCCGGAAATCAAAGTTATCCACTTAATAACAAAACAGTACCCACAACTTATCCACACCTGGGGATAACGGCCGTACAGACGAGTGCAACCGCAGTTTCAGCCGCCCAGTGGCGCCATCTAGGGCCGATTGCTTGGACAGACAAGTTATTAACACTGTGAATAAACTTGTTGACATCAAATTTTCCCGGGGGCGCCGTTCCATCCCCGCGTCCGGACCGCTGCAGCCGGGAGGAGCGGCAGACCGAACCGGTGACCGGCGGTTGCTGCCCCGGAGCGGAGTTGTCCACTTAATCACAGAGCAACCCACAGGACTTATCCACAATTGTGGACACACGGGAATGCCGCTCAGCATAATCGCCAGCACTGGCCGTCAGATCCGTGGAGAGAACATGAACTACAGGCGTGTAAGTTACCAACAGTGTGGATAAACCCTGTGGAAAAGTCTCCCCGGCGGCCGCGCTTGGTGGGCGGATCCGGGTCCGGTTGGTAATAGACACTCCCGCCCGGCTGCTTTTCGGCGCCCTCCACCGCGGCCGCGGAAATCCAGGGACTGCTGATCGGCAGGGGCCATCCCACAGCGGGCCGCCGGCGGGAATGCCCCACGGGGCGGCAGCTGAGCCCTAGGGCGTGTCTCCTAAATGAGGGGGTCGCTGGCTGGAATGCTTGTTGGGTGTCGCGAACATCTGTTTTGAGTGATGGCCAGTGGTCCCGGATT
>NZ_JAXCHX010000023.1:0-74357 GCF_035984855.1 Arthrobacter sp. MP_M4 | reverse complement strand
GCCACGGCCGCCGTCGCCGCGGACGACTTCGCCGCCGAGGTGAACCCGGCTTTCGACCCGGTCACCCGGACCGTGAGCGTCTTAGCCAAATCCTCAGAAACCGCCGTGTACGCAGCGGCCGTCGCTCCCGTAATAGCTACCCCGCTGCGGAACCACTGGTACCCCAGCGTCACCGGAGCCGGACCCCACACCCCCGGATTGGCCGTCAACTTCTGACTTACCTTCGCAGTGCCGGTAATCGTCGGCACAGGGGCAGTCAGCGTGCCCGCGGCCACGGTTGCGGAGGCTTGCCCGTAGTAGGGCTCGCGCGGTCCTTCATGGGCACTGACGCGCACCGTCACTTTTCTCCCGGCGGCTGAAGGCTGGAGGGCAAACGTTGCACCGTATGATCGGTAGTCGGCGACGCCGTCAACATACCAGTTGTAGGAGGGGCCGTACTGCGGCGCCGGCGTCAGCGTGCCGAAATCGGCGGTGAGGGTACTGCCTGCGCGGGGCGATCCGACGAGGGTCAGTGGCTTGGACGCTGTGATGGCGGCGGCGCCTGATTCCCCGGCGTAGACACTTTCGGAGTGGGTGGCGTAACCGGCCTTCATGCCGGTGACCTTGGCCCAAATGTCGTAGCCGGCGTCGGCCGCAGTGGGTGAGTAGGTGCTGGACGTGGCGCCGACGATGTCTGCAAGGACAGATGCCTTAACACGCTGCCACTGGTAGCTGAGAGTGACCGGCGCCGGACCCCAGGTGCCGGGGTCCACTGTGAGCCTCTGGCCAGCCTGGGCTGAGCCGTAGGCGAAGATTTCGCCGGCCGTGAGCGAGAGTCCGGCAACGTCAAGCTTCATGGGAACCTGTACCCGTTGTCCTGCTGTCGTGGCAGTGAGGACAGACGCCGTTTCCATCGTGGCCGCGTTGTTGTAGCACTCTGGTTTGTAGCGGTACTTGCGGGGTGCGCCTCGGTAGTAGTAATCGTCGGTGACGCACAATTTGTATTTCTTTCCCGCAGTGATGGGCCAGTATACTTTTCCGCTGCCATCGCTTAGCAGCGGTCCCATCTGAGGTCCGTCCCAGATGCCGGTGGCGTCGTTGAAGACGTAAGGTGTGTAGCCGATTTCGGCGAGAGGCGTCCCGGACGTGTCCGTGATGGTGGCCTCAAGAACCGTCTCGCTGTTGAGCTTGAAGTTCGCGTTCGTCCAGTTCACACCGGCCGGAACCGTGGTGGCTGTGTATGTCTCCGTGCCCTGCGTACCGTTCCACGACTGTCCCTTGTAGAGGCTGCGGCCGGACGAGTCCCTGACGCTGATGTTTGTCAGGTTGGGCGGAACTTTGGTGAGCGTGTAGTAGCCGTTGGCATCCGGGGTCGTGGAGCTGACCTGTCCACCATTAGTGCTAGCCGAAATTTCCACTGCGGCCACCGCTGCACCGGCCGCATTGGTGATCCGGCCGCTCATCTTTCCGAAGCCATCCAACTGCGGGTTGATGGTGACGGTGGGTGCGGTATCGGAGATTGCGACGGCGTCCGAGCCGTAAGAACTGGGGTGATTGTTGTACCACTCGTCCGGATACGTACTGGAGCACGCGCCGCTCGCGCACGTGGTCCAGATTTTGTATTTGCCGGCTGCCGGCACGGTGAAGCTATAGGTGCCGTCGGCGGCGGACCATGCTCCGGCCACGTAGGAACTCTGCGAGTCATTGGAGTACGCCCCGACCCAAACAGATCCAAGTGCCGACGGCGCCGCCGCGGCCGTAAGTTTTCCCGTCACGACGCCTTTGATCGTGTAGGTCGCTGCGTTCGCAGGTACGGCCCCGGAGATCAGACCGGCCGCAACGACTATGACGGCGGCCAGGTACGAAACTGCCTTACTCAATGCCCCCGGCCCTTTAGGCGACTTTGTCTGTGGCAGGTAATTCGCAGCGTTGAGCAGCGGCATGAGACTGGCCCTTTTCCCCCGGAGAATATCAAGACGGACCGACCGGTCCACCGTCATCGTATGCGGTAAGTGGAGCCACCACGTTCGACAGTCATCCCCGGGCTGGTTCGGACCCCCTCAGTTCACCTGGATGGCCTACGGAGCGAGGTGGCACCGCGCGCCCACATCAGCTCCCCGAGTGTGCCTGCAGGAACGAATAGACCTCGGTCTCGTCCACGCCGGGGAAAGCGCCCGGCGGCATCGCGGCGAGAAGGTGGGAGTGGGCCCGGGCCGAAGGCCAGGCGTTGCCGGCCCATTCGGATGTCAGGGCTGCGGGTGGGCGCCTGCAACAGCTCTCGTCCGGGCAGGTGGACTTGGACCGCTCCGTTGTGTCACGGCCCCGGAACCATTTCACCTGGGCGTAGGGGACGCCGACGGACAGGGAAAACTCCCCGTTTGCTGAGCGCTCCGTCCGGGCCGTGCACCAGAAGGTCCCGGCCGGCGTGTCGGTGTACTGGTTGTAGGCACTGAACTTGTCCGGCACGTCGAACACCACCCGGGACGTCCAGTTCTTGCATGATGGCTGTCCCTCAATGGCGCCGGTGTGATCCTGCGGGAATGTCACGCCGTCGTTCTCGTAGGCCTTGTAAATGATGCCGCTCTTGTGCGTCTTCTGGAAATGCGTGCGGATATCCAAGTGCTCCGTGGCGAGGTTGGTGAACCGGTGGGCTGCGGTCTCGTACGACACGGCGAAGGCGTCCCGGATATCCTCCACCGCGATTTCCTTGGCTTGTTTTGCCTTTTGCAGGAACTCCACGGTGGCGTGCTCCGGCAACAGGAGCGCCGCCGCGAAGTAGTTCGTGGCTACGCGCTGCATCAGGAAGTCTCCGTAGTTCGTGGGAGTCTGGTGCCCTAAAACGTAGTGGCCCAGGGCTTGCAGAAGCACGGACCGCGGGTCGTGGTCGCTGCGCGCGTTCTGTGTGAGATAAATACGGCGGTTTTTCAGATCCGTCACCGAGCGGGTGGAATGCGGCAGGTCACCCACGTGGTGCAGGCTGAATCCGAGGTGCCCGGCGATGTCCGCAATGACGTGGTGGGACAGCGGACCGCTGGTGTGGCCCACCGAGGCGAGGACCTTTTGAGCCTCCGCCTCGTATTCCGGAAAGTAGTTGTTGCGCTGTCGCATCATGGCACGCAGTTCGCCGTTTGCACGGCGTGCTTCTTCCGGCGTCGCCACCTGCTCGTTGAGCCGGCGCTCCAGCTCGTGCTGCAACCCCACCATCGACTCCAGCACATCCATCGGCAGCCGTGAGCTGATACGGATCGTGGGGAGCTTCAAGGACTCGTAGATGGGACTGCGCTGGTAGCGTTCCAGCTCAATTTCCAGGGCCGCGCGCCGGTTGGGCGGTTCCGCGCCGAGCAACTCGTCGATGCTGACGCCGAGGGCCGCCGCGAGCTGCTGGAGCAGCCCGAGCTTGGGCTCGCGTTTGCCGTTCTCGATCAGGCTCAGCTGGCTGGGGGCGGTACCCACCGTGGCGCTTAGGTCATCGAGCGTGAGTCCGGCGGCCTTGCGGAGGTGGCGGACCCGGCGGCCCATGCTGATGACGTCCACCTCCGGAACCGCGGGAGAGGAGGTGGTGGACGCGGGACGGTTCCAGCTGGCGGGATGCATTTCTTCAGAATACGCGAAGAAGTGCATTTCTTTCCAGACTTTTGGTCTAGAAAGCTGCTTGAAAGTAAAGAAAAGTAGGTCTTACGGAAAAGTTACACCGCTCCGGACCAGCCAGTACCACTGCGAGGAAGCAGCCAGCCGGCCCCGGACCCCACCAAGGAGACAAAGATGACTGCAGCATTTGAGCCTACCCAGCAGACGCCCGAAGAGCAGGCCACAGCCCTGGAGCTCGAGTGGACTGCCAACCCGCGCTGGGAAGGTGTCACCCGGGACTACACGGCCTCCGACGTCATCCGCCTCCGCGGCCGCGTCTCCGAGGAGCACACCCTGGCCCGCCGTGGCTCGGAGAAGCTGTGGGAGCAGCTGACCGGCGAGCATAAGGAGGGTACGTACACCAACGCCCTGGGCGCGCTGACCGGCAACCAGGCCGTGCAGCAGGTCAAAGCCGGGCTCCGCGCCATCTACCTCTCCGGCTGGCAGGTTGCCGCGGATGCCAACAACTCCGGCCACACCTACCCGGACCAGTCCCTGTACCCGGCCAACTCGGTGCCGACCGTGGTCCGCCGCATCAACAACGCCCTGCTCCGCGCGGACCAGATCGAGTTCTCCGAAGGCGTCCAGACCGTCGAGGACTGGATGGTCCCGATCGTCGCCGACGCCGAGGCCGGCTTCGGTGGCCCGCTCAACGCGTACGAGCTCATGAAATCCATGATCCAGGCCGGCGCCTCGGGCGTGCACTGGGAGGACCAGCTCGCCTCGGAGAAAAAATGCGGCCACCTCGGCGGCAAGGTTCTGATTCCCAGCCAGCAGCACGTCCGCACCCTGAACGCTGCCCGCCTGGCCGCCGACGTCGCGGGCACTCCGTCCGTCATCATCGCCCGCACCGATGCCGAGGCTGCCACCCTGATTACCTCCGACGTCGATCCCCGCGACCAGGAATTCATCCTCCGCGAAGGCGGACAGCCGGTCCGCACCCCGGAGGGCTTCTACAAGGTCCGCAACGGGATCGAACCCTGCATCGCCCGCGCCAAGGCCTACGCACCGTATTCGGACCTCATCTGGATGGAGACGGGCACCCCGGACCTGGAGTTGGCCCGCAAGTTCGCCGAAGCCGTCAAGGCCGACTTCCCGGACCAGATGCTCTCCTACAACTGCTCCCCGTCGTTCAACTGGAAGAAGCACCTCGACGACGCCACGATCGCCAAGTTCCAGCGCGAACTCGGCGCCATGGGCTTCACCTTCCAGTTCATCACCCTGGCCGGCTTCCACGCCCTGAACTACTCGATGTTCGACCTCGCCCACGGCTACGCCCGTGAAGGTATGAGCGCCTACGTCGAGCTGCAGGAGAAGGAATTCGCCTCCGAATCCCGCGGCTACACCGCGACTAAGCACCAGCGCGAAGTCGGCACCGGCTACTTTGACGCAATCGCAACTGCGCTCAACCCGAACGCATCCACCCTGGCTCTGGTGGGATCCACCGAAGAAGGCCAGTTCCACTAGTCCCCAGCTTTTCCCGCCCGTTGCCCTATCACTTTTGGTCCCCCTCGACCTTCGTTGAAGACTAAAAGTGATAGGGCAACGGCGGACATTCAAGGAGCAACTCCCATGAACAGCTTCACTGACAACTTCACCATCAACGGGGTCACGATGACCGCCCAGCCGATCTGCCGGCAGAGCGAGGTTTTGACGCCGGATGCACTCGCGTTTGTGGCCAAACTGCACAAGGCGACGGCGGCCCGTCGGCTGGAGCTGCTGCGGGCCCGGCAGGAACGCCGCCAGCAGATCGCCAAGGGCCAGGATCCGCGGTTCCTCCGCGAAACCGAGTCCGTCCGCAATGATCCGGCCTGGCGCGTCGCTCCGCCGGCTCCGGGACTGGAAGACCGCCGCGTCGAGATCACCGGGCCGGTGGACAAGAAGATGACCATCAACGCGCTGAACTCCGGCGCCAAGGTGTGGCTCGCGGACATGGAGGATTCCTCCACTCCGTCGTGGCGCAACGTCATCCAGGGCCAGCTCAATCTCAGCGACGCATTGGAGCGCCGGATCGACTTCACGTCACCGGAAGGCAAGGAGTACAAGCTCCGCGCCGCCGAGGATCTGCCCACCATGGTGGTCCGGCCCCGTGGCTGGCACCTTCCTGAAAAGCACATGCTCATCGACGGCACCCCCATCGCCGGCGGCATTGTGGATTTCGGCTTGTACTTCTTCCACAACGCCCGCCGCCTGATCTCCCAGGGCAAAGGACCGTACTTCTACCTGCCGAAGATCGAGAACCACCTTGAGGCGCGCCTCTGGAATGACATCTTCGTCCTGGCCCAGGACCTGCTGGGCATTCCGCAGGGCACCATCCGCGCCACGGTGCTGATCGAGACCATCACGGCCGCGTTCGAAATGGAGGAGATCCTCTTCGAGCTCAAGGACCACGCTGCGGGCCTGAACGCCGGCCGCTGGGACTACATCTTCTCGCTGATCAAGAACTTCCGCACCCGCGGTCCCCGCTTCGTCTTGCCGGACCGCAGCCAGGTGACCATGACCCAGCCGTTCATGCGCGCCTACACCGAACAGCTGGTCCGGGCCTGCCACAAGCGCGGAGCCATGGCGATCGGCGGCATGGCAGCCGCCGTCCCCAACCGCAAGGACGCCGAGGCCAACGCGATCGCCATCGAGAAGGTCCGCGCCGACAAGACCCGCGAGGCCGGCGACGGTTTCGACGGCTCGTGGGTGGCCCACCCGGACCTGGTGCCCGTGTGCCGGGAAGTGTTCGACGGCGTCCTGGGCGACCGTCCCAACCAACTGGACCGGCTCCGCGAGGACGTCACCCCGGATGACCGCGCCCTGCTCGACATCGCCGCCAGCACCGGCACCATCACAGAGCAAGGCATCCGGAACAACATCGAGGTCGGCATCCGCTACATCGAGTCCTGGCTGCGCGGCAACGGCGCCGTCGCCATCCACAACCTGATGGAGGACGCCGCCACCGCGGAAATCTCCCGCTCGCAGCTGTGGCAGTGGATCTTCTCCCGCGCGGTCACGGACGCCGGCGACGTCGTCACCCGCGAAGGGGTCGAGGACATGCTGGACGAGGAGTTCGCGAAGCTCGAGCGTTTCGAAGGCGACCGCTTTGCCGATGCCCGGGACATCTTCGAGGAAGTGACGCTCACCCCGGCGTTCCCGGACTTCCTGACGCTTCCGGCTTACGACCGGTTCCTGCATGAAGCGCGCGACGGCGACCTCCCCACCGAGGATCCGAAGCTCATCACCGCCTAGGGCCTGCCGGGACCACCGGAAGGCGCAGATTTCCGTCTGCTGGGCCGCCACGCCCTTCGCAACAGGCACCCCCGAGATCCGGGGCGGTGGCCCAGCGACGGAAGACCCCTCGGGGACTCGACAACGGCGTCGAGGTGTCAGCTGCGGCCCATGTTCTCAGTGAACATGGGCCTCAGCTGTTCCCCGGCGCGGACGAAGAGACAGATCAGTGCGGTTTGGGAACGTGCCGGAGGGACAGGGCGGTGCCGAGGATGAACATCGCCACCGAGCCGAGCACCATCAGCAACGGCCCGGTCCAGGATCCTGAGGTCCCGTTCACATAACCCAGCAGGGTCGGCGCCAGGGCGCCGAAGGAGTAGCCGACACCCTGCACGACGGCGGACATCCGGCCGGCCGAGGCCTGGTCGCGGGCCAGCCGGATGATGGCGATGAAAATCAAGGTAATGCCACCGCCCTGGGCAACGCCGCCCAGTGAGGACCACAGCCACCACAGCCCGGGCGCCAGGAGCAGGCCTGCCGGCACGGTTACCCACAGGAGCCCCAAGGTGAGCCCGACCGCCGTCGTGCTGGCGAACCGGGCCGCGAGGGGAACGCCCAGCCCGCCCACGATGGCGAAGATCTGAAACAGCGAGGACCCGGCGCCCGCCCCCGCGGCCGTCATGCCGAGCGTGTCCGCGAGGATGCTGGGCAGCCACGCCGTGACGCCGTAGTAAGAGAACGCCTGGCCGGCGAAGCCCGCGGTCAGCCCCACGGTGATCCACCGCGATGCCGGTTTCACCCCCGCAGGTGCGGGCTCCGGTGCCGGGACGGGGTCGGGGCGGAACGCACGGCCGCCGAACGCGAGCGCGCAGGCCAGCAGGGCCGCGACGGCGAAGAGACCGCAGGCGGCCAGGGCCAGCCGCCACCCGAGCAACGCGGCCAACGGAGCCATCACCATGGCGGTAATAAAGGACCCGACGTTCAGGGTGGCGGTGTAGATGCCCATGGCTGTGCCCTGCCGGGCCGGGGCGAAGTCGCGCCGGATGATCAGCGGTACGGCGATATTGCCGATGGTGATGGCGACGCCGAGAATCACCGTGCCGAGCATCACCACGGCGCCGTTGCCCGCCGACCGCACCACCACGCCCAGCAGGACACCCAGCAGCGTGAGGCTGATGGCGACTTCCGCGCCGAGTTTGCGTCCGGTCAGTGAGGCCAGCGGTGAGGCGAGGGCAAAGCAGAGCACCGGGATCCCGGTCAGGAGACCCAACTCCACCGGCGAAAAGCCAAGTTCCTGCTGCATGAGGCCCACCACCGGGGCCACGGCCACGAACGGGCCGCGCATGTTCAAAGCGATCAGGCCGATGGCGGCCAGAAGGATCCAGCTGCGCGGCACCTTGGCGAGGACATTTGAACTCATGGGTGCCGCGGCCCAGCCGTCAGGCAGAAATAAGATTTCATCAGTCCTATTGCTATCACGGGCCCGCCGCCACCGCAGGAAGGTGACGTCACAAGCGGTTCCGCCCGGACCGTCCCCAGGGTTCAGGACCGGGCGTCTCCCGCCGGAGCCACTCGTTGCTTGACGGCCCCTATTTGACGGCGCCGGCGGTGAGACCGGCGACGAAGTTGCGCTGCAGCAGCAGGAAGCCGACTACCACCGGAACGCTGACCACGAGCGAGGCCGCCATGATCTGGTTCCAGTAGACGTTGGTCTGGGTGGAGTACAGCTGCAGACCCACCGCCAACGTCCGGTTGGCATCCGTGGTCATGACGGAGGCGAAGAGCACTTCACCCCAGGAGGTCATGAAGCTGTAGATCGCGACGGCGACCAGCCCGGGCCGGGCGGCCGGAAGCACCACGCGCCAGAGAGCTCCCATTGGTCCGCATCCATCCACTTTGGCGGCTTCGTCCAGGTCCCGCGGGATGCCGTCCAAGTAGCCCGCGAGCATCCAGATGGAGAAGGGCAGGGAGAAGGTCAGGTACGTGATCACCAGGCCGGCGCGGGTGCCGACGAGCTGGATGCCGAGCGTGGAGTTGATGTTCACGAAGATGAGGAACAGCGGAAGGAGGAAGAGCACTCCGGGGAACATCTGCGTTGACAGCACCGTGGTGGAGAAGATGGACCGGCCCCGGAAACGGTAGCGGGAGATCGCGTAGGCGGCGAAGACCGCGATGATCAGGCTCAGGACGGTCGCGGCGCCGGCCACGATGACACTGTTGACGAAGTACGACGCCAGCGGCACGGTCTTCCACATGTCGATAAAGGGAGCCAGCGTCACCGTGGTCGGCCACCAGGTGAAGGCGCCCTGGACATCGGACAGCGGTTTCATCGCTGAGGTAACCATGACGTAGACGGGGACCACCGTGAACACGGTCAGCAGTGCAACGACGATGGCCCGGAAAACCTTGGATCCGTTGGTTTCACGCACGCTGGGACCTCCGGTTCAAAACAAGCAGGTAGATGCCGCTGACCAACAGCAGGAAAAGCAGCAGCAGGACGGACATGGCAGCGCCTGAGCCGAAGTTCCAGGTGAGGAACGAGGCGTTGTAGATGTGGAAGGAGATCAGATCCCCCGCAGGGGGCTGGGCGTTGCCGAACAGCACGAAGGGGGTGTTGAAGTCGTTGAACGTCCACAGGAACATGACCAGAAGCAGCACCATGTTCACCGGCCGGACCATCGGCAGCGTGATGGAGCGCCACTGCCGGAAAGGCTTTGCCCCGTCCACGGCGGACGCTTCGTAAACGTCGGTGGGGATGGACTGGAGTCCCGCCATCAGCATCAGGAAGGCGAAGGGCCAGAGCCGCCAGATGGCGACCACGACGACGGCGACAAAGGAGTTGTCACCGATCAGCCAGAAGGGCTTGTCCCCGGAGAGATGGAGGTTGTCGAAGAGGAAGTGGTTGACCGCCCCGGTGTCCTTTTGCAGCATGAACTTCCAGGCGATGATGCCGGCGTACATGGGCAGGGCGTAGGGAACCAGGAAGAGTGTGCGGAAGAAGCCCTGGCCACGGAATTTGCCTTGCAGGGCGACGGCGGCCGCCATGCCGAGGGTCCAGGAGATGCCCACCACCAGGACAGTGAAGGCGCACGTGACCAGGAAGGACTGGAGCAACGCCGCGCCGACGGCGCCATTGAAGTCCAGGGCGACCTGGTAGTTCTTCAATCCGGTGACGGGGGCGTTGCCCCAATTGGAGATATAGGCCTTGGTCAATTTCAGGAAACTCATCCAGATGCCCGTCACCATGGGGATGACGTGGATGACCAGTTCGAAGACTATGGCCGGCGCCAGCAGCGCGTAGGGAAGCCACCAGCCTGCCGGGCGGGGCTTGCGCTGTTTGGGTTCGGACTTCGGCGGGGCTTCGGTGGCGAGGGGGGGTGCCGTTGCAGCAGCCACGGGACGGACCTTTCTTTGGATGCGGGCGGCCGGGAGGGTGGTGCCGGGCGTTGCCGGCACCACCCGGGGTGGTTAGCCGGCGGCTGCGACCTGCTGCTCAGCCGTCTTCATCGCGGTGCGGATCTCATCGGTGCTGACGGTTCCACCGGAGGCGATCTTGGCGAACATCTGGTTCATCGCCTTGCCGACGGTGCTTTCGAACTGGTCCTCAGCGGGTACCAGGGGCAGCGGCTTGGACTTGTTGGCGTAGATGTCGGAGAAGATCTTCGCTTCTTCGGCGTTATCGGTGAAGTTGGGGGTGGCGTCCTTGAGTACCGGCAGGGCTGAGAACGGCTTGTCGAGGGCGGTCTGCGTCTCCGGGCTGGTCATGAAGTTCACGAATTTCAGGGCGGCGTCCTTGTTCTTCGTGTTCTTGAAGATCGACAGGTTGATGCCGGCGACGTGGCTGGCGATCTGGTCCTTGGCGTCGGAGGGCGCCGGGAACGGGACCACACCGTATTTGTCGCTGGTCATGCCGTTGGCGACGATGGAGTTGTCGGCGTTGTTCTGGTTCAGGATCATGGCCACCTTGCCGGTGGCGAAGTCGTTGACGGCCTTGATCGCGTTGTCGTACTGGGCGTTGGCGACGTTGACGACCTTGTCCTTTTGCATGAGGTCCAGGTACCGCTCGATGCCGTTGACCACGCCGTCGGAGGAGAAGGCAGGCTTGCCGTCCTGGGCGAAAAGGTCGGCGCCGTTCTGGGCGGCGTTAATGAAGGCGAAGTGCGCGTTTTCGGTGTAGCTGCCGGCGGCCAGGGCGAAGCCGTACTTGTCGCCGCTGGTGAGCTTTTTCGCAGCCGCGACGAGGTCTTCCCAGTTGTTGGGGGGCGTCACGCCGGCCGCGGAGAACATGGCCTTGTTGTAGTAGAGGCCGTAAGCGAGCCCGTAGACGGGTACCGAGGTGGGATCCTCGCCCTCGGCCCCGCCGGTGTCCATGGCCGTCTTGACGAACTTGTCCTTGCCGCCGATGGCTTTGAATGCTGCATCGTCGAAGGGCATGAACGCCCCGGTGGACTGCAGGGAAGCGGCCCAGGTGTTGCCGATGTTGACGACGTCTGGCGCCTGGCCGGAGGTGACGGCGGTCTGGATGCGGGTCTGCAGGTCGTTCCAGCCGATGACTTCCAGGTTGACCTTGATGCCGGTCTCCTTGGTGAACTTTTCGAGCTGCGGGGTCAACACCTCTTTGTCGTTGTCAATGCTCGTGCCCTGGTTGCTGGCCCAGTACGTGAGCGTGGAGCCGGACGCATCCGACCCCGACGAGGAGGAGGAAGAAGAGCTGCTGCCGCCGCAGGCGGTTGTTGTCAGCGCCAGCGCCGCGATAGCGGCGGTAGCGGCAAGGGTACGAATTTTCACTTCTGACTTCCTTGTCTGAGATTCGCGAGGTACACCGAGAGTCCGGCCTCCGGACTTTCCACAAAGCTAGTGGAACTTATGTTGATCGTCAATCAAAAGTTTGGAATGAGCAGGTGAATTTTTTTGGGGACTCTTTGTTTGGCCGTCGAATATTCCGCGCGGACCGTGGTTTCGGCGCAACCGGCCGGCTACCACACAGGGCCTTCTGCCGGAAAAACGCGCTCGGGGGCACCGGGGCGCGGCCTCAATCCGGCCGTGCCCCGAGCCGGGCCCTGTCCCTGCCCTTGTCCCTTAGGCCTTATCCAGGAGGGCTTCAATACTGGCCGGGGAAAGAATGTCGTCCACGACCATCCGGCTGGCACCCAGGACGCCGGCCTGGTCGGCTGCCATCGACTGCACAATGCGCAGCCGGGCAGTCGCCAGCGGCAGGGAGCGCTGGTAGACCACTTCGCGGACACCGGCCAGGAGGTATTCGCCTCCTGCAGCCAGCCCGCCGCCGATGACGATCACGGACGGGTTGAGCAGGTTGACGCATGTTGCCAGCACGTCCCCCACGTCGCGCCCGGCCTGGCGCATGGCCTGGACGGCTTTGACATCGCCGCGTCGCGCCAGTTCGAGCACGTCCTCGCCGGTTTCGGCGGGCACGCCCTGGGCGGTGAGGGCGGCAGCCACTGCCGGTCCGGAGGCCAGCGCTTCCAGGCATCCGTAGTTGCCGCACCGGCAAAGGAGTCCGTCCCCGCGGGGCACGCGGACGTGGCCGATGTCCCCGGCAGTTCCGTCGGCGCCGCGCTGCAGCAAGCCGCCGCTGATGATGCCGGCGCCGATGCCGGTGGCGACTTTGATGAAGAGCAGGCTCTCGACGTCGGGCCAGAAGAACGCGCGTTCGCCCAGGGCCATGATGTTCACGTCGTTGTCGACGGCGACGTGGGTGTCGAAGCTGCGCTGAATGTAGCGGGGCACATCAAACCCGTCCCACCCCGGCATGATGGGGGGATTGGCCGGTTTGCCGCTGGAGTGCTCCACCGGTCCCGGCAGTCCGATCCCGATGCCGGCCAGCTCGCGGGCATCCCGGCCGGTCCTGGCCAGCAGCGTGCGGCAGAGCTTCACGACGAGGTCCAGCACTGCCTGCGGTCCGGCGGAGATTTCAATGTCCACCCTGGACTCGGTGAGGACACGGCCGCTCAGGTCGGTGGCCGCCACCAAAATGTGGGTGGCGCCGACGTCCACCGCCATGACAATCCGTGCGGAGGGCTGGAAGGCGAAGCGCGACGGCGGCCTCCCGCCGGAGGAGAACGCCTCGCCGGCGGGACCAATGAGGCCCAGGGACGTCAGCGCTTCAACGCGGGCGGCTATGGTCGACCGTGCCAGTCCGGTCAGCTCGGCAATTTCGGCGCGCGTGCGCGCCCGGCCGTCGCGAAGGAGTTGAAACAGCTCCCCTGTGCGCGCCTGGCCGACCACCGGCGTGGCAGACGCGGGAATGCGGGTGGACTGCAGCTCGGAGACGGTCGGACTTGACATGAATCAATGTAAGCACGGCGAGCTTATGTTCGTCACAATTCCCTTCTCCGACATTTGCCGCCCAACTTTTGCTTGACTGCCGTCAAAAGCTGTTCTAGCTTTACTGATGCGGCCGCCTTCAACACCAGGTCGCTGTGCACCAGCCAGCAACTGCCGGGATCGGCCCAGGGCCGAAAATATCTACGCCAGGAGAATCTGTGACTTACTCCCTTCAGCTCTACACCGTCCGCGGCCCCTTGGAAGCGGACCTGGAAGCCACGGTCAAGCGCGTGGCCGAACTGGGCTACACAGCGGTGGAACCGTACAACTTCGTGGCCAATGCCGACGCGTTGGCCGCCGCCCTGACCGCGAACGGGCTCACCGCCCCCTCCGGCCATGCTCCGCTGCTCCGCGCCGACCAGGACGAAATCTTCCAGGCCGCGCAGAAGCTTGGCATCGGAACGGTCATCGACCCGCATGTGGACAGCGCCCGGTGGACCACAGAGGCGGACATCGTGGAAACGGCGAAAGCGCTGAACGCGGCGGCCGCCAAGGGCGCTGCCTACGGGATCGCCGTCGGATACCACAACCACGAGTTCGAGCTCGAAAACCGGATCAACGGCCGGTCCGCCCTGGAAGTGCTGGCAGAGAACCTGGACCCCCAGGTGGTGCTTGAGGTGGACACCTATTGGGCCGCCGTCGGCGGCGAGGACCCGGTCGCACTGCTGGAACGGCTCGGCGACAGAGTCCGTTTCATCCACATCAAGGACGGCCCGCTGACCAAGGTGGACAAAGACCAGGTGGCCGTCGGTGCCGGCCGGATGCCGATACGGGAGGTCATCGCTGCCGCCAAGAACCTCGAAGCGGGCGTGGTGGAACTGGATGACTTCAACGGCGACATTTTCGACGCCGTCGGGGAATCCCTGACGTATCTGAAGGAAGGCAAGTAATGACAACAGCCAACTCCCCCCGCACCGGTCCCGTCGGCGTCGCCATCATCGGCGCCGGAGTCATCAGCAAGGAATACCTGGGAAACCTCACAGGCTTCCCCGACGTCAAAGTGCACGTCGTGGCCGACATGTTCGAGGACGCCGCCGCAGCACGGGCAGCAGAATTCGGGATCCCGGCATCCGGGGGCGTCGAGGCTGCCCTGACGCACCCGGACGTGGAAATCGTGGTCAACCTGACCACGCCGGCCGCCCACGTGGAAGTCGCCACCGCCGCCGTCAACGCCGGGAAGCACGTCTGGAGCGAAAAGCCGTTCTCGCTGGACCGGGAAAGCGGGCTCTCGCTGCTCAAAGCCGCCGAAGCCGCAAATGTCCGCTTGGGCTGCGCGCCGGATACGTTCCTGGGCGCGGGCCTGCAGACAGCCCTGCGGATCATCGCCGAAGGCGGCATCGGCGTTCCGCTGACCGCGTTGACGCTGATGCAGTCCCCGGGACCGGAGTCCTGGCACCCGAATCCGGCGTTCCTGTTCCAGGAAGGCGCAGGGCCGCTCTTCGACATCGGTCCGTACTACCTGACAACACTCATCCAGACGTTCGGACCGATCTCCAAGGTGGCAGCCTTCGGGTCCACCTCGCGGCAGAAGCGGGTCATTGGTTCCGGTCCCAAGGCCGGCGAGGAATTCGAGGTGACCGTGCCGAGCCATGTCAGCGCGATCGCCCAGTTCGCGGGAGGCGAGTCGTCCCAGAGCATCTTCAGCTTCGACTCCAACCTGCAGCGGGCCGGTTTCGTGGAGGTGAACGGGACCGAAGCGACCATTGCTTTCCCCGATCCGAACATGTTCGACGGCGACATCCTGCTGACGCGCCGCGGCGCGGAAGCTCCGGAGGTCATCGCCGCCGTCGGTTCGAAGTCTTCCCGCGGCACCGGCGTCCTGGAAATGGCCCGGGCCATCCGGGCCGGCGTCCCCCACCGCGCCCAGGGGCAGATGGCCTACCACGTGCTTGATGCCATGGTTTCCATCGCCGAATCCATCGAGACCGGGACCTTCATCGACCTTGCCAGTACTGCGTCGGCGGCTCCCCCGCTGCCCGCCGACTGGGACCCCACCGCCGCTACTCTCTAGGACAGCCCAATGCTGGATTCCAATGCCGCCCGGCGCCTGGGCGTTGCCATGATCGGCTACGCGTTCATGGGCAAGGCCCACTCGAATGCCTGGCGCAACGTTGCCAGCTTCTTCGACGTCCCGGCGTTTGAGCAGCGCGTCCTGGTTGGTCGGGATGCCGCCGGCGTGGCCGAGGCCGCCGCCAAGTTTGGCTGGGCGGAGTCCTCCACGGACTGGCGGGCAGTGATTGCCCGGGATGACATCGACATCGTGGACATTTGCGCCCCGGGGTTCATGCACGCGGAGATCGCCGTCGCCGCGCTCGCCGCCGGCAAGCACGTACTGGTGGAGAAGCCGCTCGCCAATACCCTGGCCGAGGCGGAAGCGATGACGGCGGCGGCGAAGTCTGCCCGCAGCCAGGGCATCCAGTCCATGGTTGGTTTCAACTACCGGCGCATCCCGGCGCTGGCCCTGGCCCGGGAACTGATCCGCGAGGGCAGGCTGGGTGCAGTCCGGCACATCCGGGCAGCCTACCTTCAGGACTGGCTGGTGGACCCGGAAGCTCCCATGACCTGGCGGCTGAACAGGGACACCGCGGGGTCCGGGGCGTTGGGCGACATCGCATCCCACGTAATCGACCAGGTGCTGTTCCTGCTGGAAGAGGAAGTCACCGAGGTCTCCGGCCGGTTGCACACCTTCACCTCGCAGCGCCCCGGCGCGGACGGACCGGAAGAGGTCACGGTCGACGACGCCGCCTGGGCCACGCTCTCGATGGCCTCGGGGGCCGTCGCCTCCGTGGAGGTGTCCCGGGTGGCCACCGGCCGGAAAAACTCGCTCCAACTGGAGATCTATGGAGCGAAAGGGTCCATCCTGTTCGATCTGGAAAACCTGAACGAACTGGGCTTCCTGGACGCGACGGCTCCGGTCAGGGAGCAGGGCTTCCGGCGCATCCTGGTCAACGAACCTGTTCACCCTTACGCCGGGGCCTGGTGGCCGCAGGGGCACGTGATCGGATGGGAACACACCTTCACGCACGAAATCCGCGACTTCCTGGTCGCGATCGGCACGGGAGCCCCGCCCTCGCCGGGGTTCGAGGACGGTCTGATCGTCCAGCGTATTCTGGCCGCAGTGGAAGAAAGCGCGGCGGCCAAGAGCTCCATCATCCAACTGGCCGGCCACCCCGCCGCCTCCCCCGCACCGACCTCCGTCCCCGAAGGAGCCTGACATGGCCCGCCCGTACACCCTGTTCACCGGCCAGTGGGCCGACCTGCCTTTCGAGGACGTCGCACGCCTGGCTTCCGGGTGGGGCTACGACGGCCTGGAAATCGCCGTCTCCGGCGACCACCTGGACGCCTGGCGCTGGGACGAACCCGGCTACGTCGAGGCCAAACTCGCCGTGCTGAAGAAGTACAACCTCAAGGTCTGGGCGATCTCCAACCACCTCAAGGGCCAGGCGGTCTGCGATGACCCGATCGATTTCCGGCACGAGGCCATCGTCGGCGCCAAGGTCTGGGGTGACGGGGACCCTGAAGGCGTCCGGCAGCGCGCAGCCGAGGAAATGAAACACACCGCCCGCCTCGCCAAAGCCCTCGGAGTGGACACCGTGGTGGGGTTCACCGGCTCCTCGATCTGGCAGTATGTGGCGATGTTCCCGCCGGTCCCGGAAAAGGTCATCGACGCCGGCTACCAGGACTTCGCCGACCGCTGGAACCCCATCCTGGACGTCTTCGATGAATGCGGGGTCCGCTTCGCCCACGAGGTCCACCCTTCCGAGATTGCCTACGACTACTGGACCACCGTGCGCACCCTCGAAGCCATCGGGCACCGCGAGGCCTTCGGGTTGAACTGGGACCCGTCCCACTTCATGTGGCAGGGCATCGATCCGGTCTCCTTCATCTGGGATTTCAAGGACCGGATCTACCACGTCGATTGCAAGGACACGAAGCTGCGCCCCACCGGCCGGAACACCGTGATGGGCTCGCACCTGCCCTGGGGTGATCCGCGCCGCGGCTGGGACTTCGTCTCCGCGGGCCGCGGCGACGTCCCCTGGGAATCATCCTTCCGCGCCTTGACCGCCATCGGCTACACCGGCCCCATCTCCATCGAGTGGGAGGACGCCGGCATGGACCGCCTCCACGGGGCACCCGAAGCCCTCGCCGCGCTGAAGAAATTCGACTTCCCGGCGTCCACCACCTCCTTCGACGCCGCGTTCACGCAGTAGTTCGGCGGGACCGTGGCGAGCAGCAGCCCCGGGGGTCCGGGATGAGCCGGGCGCTGAGGCCGGGGCAGCGCTGTGAAATGTGGATCGCATCCGTCACCACGGGGGCCCGGGAGCTGATCTTCGCCAGCAACGACCTGCTGCTGGAGGCACCCAACTGGACGCCGGACGATACCGCGCTCATCCTCAACGGCGGCGGTTCCCTGTGGCGGCTGGACCTGTCCTCCCGCTCACCGGAGCTGATCCCCCTCACCGGCGTCCCCAGGCTCAACAATGACCATGTGCTCGCCCCCGGCGGAGACCAGATCTACCTCTCCGCCGATGACGGCCACCTGTACCGGGCCGCCACCCGGGGAGGGCCGGCGGACCGGATCACGGCGCCGGAGGGCTTCTCGTACTTCCTGCACGGGGTGAGCCCGGACGGGGAGGAACTCGCTTGCGTGGGGGTGGAAGGAGGCGACTTCACGGGCCCGGGACGCCTGATGACAATACCCGCGGCCGGCGGGTACCCGGCAACCATCAGCACAGGGAGCGGGCACTGGGACGGACCGGAATACTCACCGGACGGCGCCTGGATTTACCTCAACACAGAGGCGTTCAGCAGCCGGCCGGGGCACGCCCAGATCGCCCGCGTGCGCCGTGACGGGTCAGCTCTGGAACGCCTGGTCAGCAGCGACACGGTGGACTGGTTCCCGCATCTCTCCCCGGACGGGCTCCGCGCGAGCTACCTCAGGTTCCCGGCCGGCACCCTGGGTCACCCGGCTGACCTGCCGGTCGACGTCGTCGCCGTTTCGCTGGACGACTGGTCCACCCCGCTGCACACCTGGGCCGTACCCGGCGGCCAGGGAACCTTGAACGTCAACAGCTGGTCACCGGATTCCAGCCGGTTCGCTTATGTTGCCTACCCTTCCCGCTGACCCCGGCGTGAGACGCCCGCCCCAGCCCCACGGGGCCGCAACAACGCTTCACGAAGCGCGGACCGCCCCCTCCACGGACTAGGGTTCTGGGCATGACGCACGTAATCCGAACGGCAACCGCGGACGACGCCGGCCCGCTGGCCGGGCTCGCGGCCGTCACGTTTCCGCTGGCATGCCCGCCCGGTTCTGACCCGGACGATATCGGGGCCCACCTCGCGAACACACTCAGCGAGGCAAACTTCCGCGGCTACCTCTCCGACCCCGACGTCACCGTCCTCGTGATCGACGTCGGCGGCGGGCTCCGGGGCTACAGCCTGCTCGTGGCCCGCCCCACCGAGGATCCGGACGTGGCAGCGGTGCTGACGGGCCTGCCCTGCACCGAGCTCAGCAAATGCTACGTGCACCCGGACCACCACGGTCTCGGTGCTGCCGCCGAACTCATGCACGCCAGCGTGGCTGAGGCTACGGCGCACGGCGCCCGCGGCCTCTGGCTTGGGGTGAACAGCCAGAATGGCCGCGCCATCCGGTTCTACGAGAAGTCCGGCTTCCGCAAAGTCGGCACAAAGTCGTTCCAGCTCGGCTCGACGGTGGAACACGATTTTGTGATGGAACGCCCGCTCACGCCGTGACCAAGCCGACAGCCCGCCAGGGAATGGCGCCGCTGCCCCCAGGGTTGTGACGGACATGAAGATTGAGATCTGGTCCGACGTCGCATGCCCCTGGTGCTACATCGGCAAGCGCCGCTTTGAAACCGCCCTCGCAGCGTTTCCGCACCGTGAGGAGGTGCACGTGCAGTGGCGCAGCTACCAGTTGGATCCGGCATTGCCGGAGCACTACGACGGCACGGAACTGGATTATCTGAGCACCAGCAAGGGCATGGCCCCGGCCCAGGTTGCCGGCATGTTCGCGCACGTGGCAGAGCAGGCCAGGGATGAAGGCCTTGACTACAGGTTCGACGACGTCGTGGTCGCCAACAGCTTCACCGCCCACCGGCTGATCCACCTCGCGGCAGCGCACGGGGTGCAGGACGCCGCGAAGGAACGCCTGCTCAGCGCCCACTTCGAACACGGCCAGGACATTGGCAGCCGCACCTACCTGACCTCGCTGGGGCTGGAGCTGGGGATCGGCGCCGCCGAACTGGACGAGTTGTTCACCACCGACAAGTACGCCGACGACGTCCGGATGGACTTCGAGGAAGGCCGTGCGCTGGGCATCACCGGCGTTCCCTTCTTCGTGATCGACCGCAAATTCGGGCTCTCCGGAGCCCAGCCCGCCGAGACGTTCACCGAGGCCCTCGAGCAGGCCTGGCGGGACAGCCGCCCGCTGGAAATGGTCACCGCAGCCGGCGGCGGGGACAAAGACGGGACCGCACCGGCCTGCGGCCCGGACGGCTGCGCCCTCTGACGCCCGCGCCGTCTCACGCCGGCGCCGTCTCACGCCGGCGCCAGTTGACAGCCGGGCGTCTTGCTGACGGATGGCGCTAAAGTGTCCGTATGCCCAGGATCTCGGCCGCGAGCAACGCCGCCCAACGCGCCGAGACCCAACGCCGGATCCTGACCGCTTTCGGCGAACTGCTGTTTACCCATGGACTGCCGGGGCTGACCATGACCGACGTCGCCCGGCATGCCCGGATCGGCCGCACCGCGGTGTACAACTACTTCGCGGACATCGAAGAGCTGCTCATTGCCTACGCACTGGACGAGACCGAAAGGTTCCTGGCGGAGCTGCGGGAAGCCCTGGCCACACTGGAGAACCCGGTGGACCGCCTGGCTTTGTACGTCCGCGCCCAGGTCGAGGACCTCAGCCGGCGCCATCTGCCGCCGGGCCCCACGATGGGGGCCGTGCTCTCCCCCGCCTCGTTCGCAAAACTCGCCGGCCACGTCGGGGAGCTCAGCGTGCTCCTGCAGGGCATCCTGCGCGACGGCGTCGCCCAGGACTACCTCCCCGAGGCGGACATTGCCCAGCTCGCGCAGCTCATTCATGGCACCCTGTCTTCCAGCGCCGCGCGCGGTGACGGCTCCGGCCAGGATGCCGGTTCCGACGCGCGGCTGGCCCGGACGGTGCGTTTCATCCAGCTCGGTGCCGGTGCGCGGCTTGACGGCGCCGGCCGGCCCCTCCGCCTGCACTCCTGACATCCGGCAGCCGGACAGAGGGCGGCGCAGCGGCGGCCCTAGTGGGCCGGGGCGGGCGCTGCCCTGGGGGTAACGGTCCCCGGATCCTCCACAATCCGCCGGTCCTCACGGGGACAGCTGAGCCGGCCCGGTGTCTGGTCCACCAGCTCCGCTCTCGCGAGGGCCTGGAAGTCCCCGGTGAGGATGATGTCCACGCTGGGGTCCGTCCGGGCATCTTGAAAGTAATCCGAGCCCGGCAGGTTGCGCTGCACACTGAACGCCGCAGACTGGCCCGCGGCGCCGGAGACCACCAACGCCGCACCGCGGTAGCTCGACGTCGTGTTGGCGACGGTGCCGACCATGAACTTCCGGGCCGCAAACTCATCGGCCACGGTGCGGGCCAGGCCCGGGCGGGACGTGGAGTTGAAAACGTTAAGGTTGACCGTCTCCGGCGGCGCGTAGTCAAAGCGCGCCTCCGGGCAGACGGACGCGGCGGCCGTGCTGCGCTCCGGCGTCGGAACGTTGAGCTGCCCGTTCATGATGGCGAGGGCCACCACAATCGCGGTGGTCAGCAGCCCGACCAGCAGCACCAGCACCACGCCGTGCAGGATGCGGCGGCGCATCCGGACCGGGTTGTCCTGCAGCCCGTCATCCTCCACGAAAGTCGCCCGCAGATCCGATCCGCTGATGACCTGGTGCCCGTGCAGGACGGTGACGTCCTTCGGCTTTCTAGCCACTTATGACCAGAACACGGGCATGGATCGCCGTGCGTTGATGCAGCGCCGTCCGGACAGCGCGGTGCAGGCCGTCCTCAAGATAGAGGACGCCGCGGTACTCCACGACGTGCGGAAACAGATCACCGAAGAACGTGGAGTCCTCCGCCAACAGCGCCTCAAGGTCCAGGGTGCGCTTGGTGGTCACCAGATCATCCAGCCGCACCGGTCGCGGCGGCAACGCCGCCCAGTCCTTGGGCGTGCTGTAACCATGGTCGGGATACGGGCGGCCCTCGCCCACGGCTTTGAATATCACCATGCAAGCCTAAGGAACTTGGACGGTCAAGGGAATCCACGACTCCCGCCGCCGGGAGGTTGTAGCCAAACGGTAACCATTTGTCACACCACCCGCGCCGCCCTGTCACGGTCAAGACCTTGACTGCGGTGCACTCCACAGCACATGCAAAGATGCGTGCCGGCTGGGAGAATAAAACCATGACACCTGCCGAGACCCCAGTTCCCTTCCCGCCGTCGGCTCCTCCGCTGGCCCTGCTACTGGACGTCGACGGCCCCGTGGCGAGTCCCGTCACCCGCACAGTGCAGCCGGCCATCATCACGGACCTGCTGGCGCTGGCCGCAGCCGGGATCCCGGTGGTTTTCAACACCGGACGCTCAGCTGCTTTCATCCGCGAGCAGGTGATGGAGCCGATGATCGCCGCGGGAATGCCGGCCGGCACCCTCATCCATGCGGTGTGCGAGAAGGGTGCCGTCTGGTTCAGCTACACCGCGACAGGCCCCGGGGCCGTCCACCTCGATTCCGACCTGGCAGTGCCGCAGGCCTTCGGCGACGACATCCGCCGGCTCGTGGCCGAGGACTACGCCGCACACATGTTCTTCGACGAAACCAAGCTGGCCATGGTTTCCGTTGAGCAGCACATCGATGCGGATAACTCCGACTACCGGGCCGAGCAGCAGCTGTTCGACGCCGATGCCATGGACCTGATGGCCCGTCACGGCCTTGGCGTGGTGCGGCTGGACCACCACGCACCGGACTCCGATGACCGGGTCGACTACCGCGTGGATCCGACCATCATCTCCACCGACATCGAGTCCGTCCGGCTTGGCAAGGACCTCGGCGCGAGCCGGGCCGTGGAGCTGCTGGCGGCGCAGGGCATCACCCCGCAAGCCTGGCGCACGGTGGGGGATTCCCGCACCGATTACGCCATGGCCGACTGGTTGCATCACAACGACCACCCGGTCAAACACATCGACGTCCGGCCCGCTGACGGCGTGCCGGTGAAACCGTATGAGGTGCTCACCGCGGCGGATCTTGGGCTGGGCCGGGACGTCATCCACGACGACGCCGGGGCGGCCTTCCTCAGCAGCTGGCGCGTGGCCCTCCTGGGCTGAGCACCGGGCGCAACCAACCCGCGCTCCGGGGCGGACGAGGGGCCGTCGCCCCCCACTGGCGGCGTCCCCGCCGCGGACTGACCGGGCAATTTTGGGGTGGGCGATATCATGCAAGTAGGCACACATTTACGCAAAGAATCACGGAGAATCGAAATTACAGACGCATTGGTCCAGGACGAGATTTACTACGGCAGCCAGGCCTCCGTTGACGCACATGATGAAGTTACGTCCGCGGCTGCCGTCGCGCGGTTCCGGAGCCGCCCGGGTGTTGTACGACGGCGGGGCCGGTACGGGCTGATCAACGAAAACCGCACGCCGTACCAGGCCATGGTGGAGGACTTGATGTTCGTGCGCTCGGTGCTGGACGGCGCCGGACTCGACTACCTCCTGGTCCGCGGCAACAACGACAGGCCCGTCATCGCCGTTGACTGGAAGGACCGCAGGGAGCTCCGCGCTGCCCTCGTGGAGGCCTGCCATGATGAGCCGTTCTACTCAATGACTGTCGATGCCAAGAAGAAATCCTCAGTGCTGGTGGCCGACGGCGAGCTCTCCCCCAACCGGCAGGCCCGGATCTTTCGGCTCTACCGTCCCCGGGTTGAACCCGAGGGAGGATTTGAGTTCGGCGCCTCGGCAGGGGTGCAGCTGGAACTGTGGAGTTTCGAAGGCGACCAGCTGATACTTCCGATCGAGAACTCCCTGACCCGGCGGACCCTGCTCGCCCAGGACGCCGTCCGCGGCACAGTGGAGCGGTACGGGCACACCTGGCCCACCATCGAGAACATGTTCGCGGACCACGCCAGTGACATCAGCTTCGACGTGGACCTCGTATTCTCCTGGGTGGACGGCAGCTCCCCGGAGTACATCGCAGCCCGGCGCGCCCGGATGGCCGGCGTTGTGGTGGGCGAAGGCGACGACCACGAAGCCCGCTTCCGCCAGATCGACGAACTGAAGTACGCGCTGCGCTCGGTGTACATGTTCGCGCCCTGGATCCGCCGGATCTTCATCGCCACCGACTCCCCCACTCCCGCATGGCTGGCGGACCACCCGGGAGTGACGATTGTGCGCAGCGAGGAGTTCTTCGCGGACCCGTCCGTGCTGCCCACCCACAACTCGCAGGCGGTGGAGTGCCAGCTTCACCACATAGAGGGCCTGTCGGAGCATTTTCTGTACTCGAATGACGACATGTTCTTCGGCCGCTCCGTCGGACCGGACATATTCTTTACGCCGGGCGGCATCACGAAGTTCATTGAGGCGGAGACCCGGATCGGGCTCGGGGACAACGACGCCGAACGCAGCGGCTTCGAAAACGCCGCACGGGTTAACCGGAAGCTGCTGTGGGACCGCTTCGGCCGGATCACCACCCGCCACCTGGAACACACGGCTGCGCCCCTGCGGCGCAGCGTCGTGGCCACCATGGAGCAGGAGTTCCCGGCGGAGTTCGCCAAGACGGCGGCGAGCACCTTCCGCGCCGCCGACAACATTTCGGTCACCAACTCGTTCTACCACTACTACGCGCTGCTCACCGGCCGGGCAGTGACCCAGACGGCGGCCAAGGTGCGTTACGTCGACACCACCGCCCGGGCCGGGCTGAACTACCTTCCCAAGTTGCTCGCAAAGCGGAACATGGATTTCTTCTGCCTGAACGACGGCAGCTTCCCGGAAGTGCCGGCTGAAGAGCGGGCCGAGCTGGTAACGGACTTCCTGGAGAAGTACTACCCGATCAAGGCGCCCTGGGAGAAGTAGCGGCCGGGCGGTGCTGCCCGCCCTAGTTGCGGGCGGTCAGCCGCCGGTTGCCTGGAATCCTAGCCGGATCCTCCAGCTTTGCCTTGTCCGGAATGCGGATCCCGGCCGCCGCAATCCGCCGCTGGGTTTCCTCCGCGGAGACAAGCTCTCCGACGGCGGGGGTATCGCCGAGCAGAACCACGGAGTGCACAATCGTGTGCTCGTAGACGTGGACGAGGTTGAACGCCTGACCGCCGTCGCGCCCGCGGGTCCCACCGACCGGAACGTTGAGGTCCTGCGTGTAACAGGTGGCCGACGCCACGGAGACCGGAATCCCGGCGAACGTGGCCGTCGTCGAATAGTGCAGGTGGCCGCCCAGAATGGCCCGAACGTCGGAATTCCGCAAAATTCCGGCCAGCGCCGCCTGATCCCGCAATTCCACGAGCACGGCAAGGTCCAGGACCGAGGGCACCGGGGGATGATGCAGGGCCAGGATGGTTCCGTCCGGCGCGGGGGTGGCGAGTTCGGTTTCGAGCCACTCCAGCTGCCCGGGGCTCAGTTCGCCGTGATGGAAGCCCGGAACTGAGGTGTCGAGGGTAATGATGCGCAGCCCGTTGATGAAATATGTGTGGTCCACCGGGGCGTCATCGGCGGGCTGGTCCAGCAGGCCGGTCCGGAAATTGGCGCGATTGTCATGGTTCCCCATAGCCCAGATGACTTTCGCGCCCATTGCCTTGCAGGCGGGTTCCACGATGGCCCGCAGCTTCGCGTAGGCCTCGGCTTCGCCCCGGTCAGCGAGATCGCCGGTGAAAATCACGGCCTCCGGACGTGCGCCGGACGCGCGGACTTCGTCGAAGAGTTGTTTGAGCCGGGAGTCGCTGTCGACCACACCATGCAGTGGCGTTGAACCTCCCAGCAGGTGGGGGTCACTCAGATGGAGTAGAAAATGACGCGGCCGGGGATGTTCGGCCTCGATGAGCTCCATTGCTACCTTCCTGGTTGGGTGGCGGCTGTAGCCACCAGCTTCCCTCTCAGTAATGTCTATCCAACCAGACATTCGGCCAACAATGTGCAAACTCCAGTAGGCATGTTTGAAAAAACGAAGACATTCAGTAGTCCGGCGGACACATACCTGTTTTGGTTTGTGCCCGCCGGAATACGGTTACTCAGGTGTCCGGCGCCTAGCTCAGGTAACCGTTCGGGTTCAGCACGTACTTCGTCGCTGCACCGGCGTCGAACTCCGCGTAGCCCCTCGGAGCGTCCTCCAGCAGAATTGCTTTAGCGTTGACGTTCTTGGCGATGTGGACCTTGTCGTGCAAGATCGCCATCATCAGCTGGCGGTTGTACTTCATCACCGGGCACTGTCCGGTGGTGAAGCTCAGCGACTTGGCCCAGCCGGTGCCGAGGCTGAGCGAGAGTGCGCCCTTCTTAGCGGCCTCGTCGATGCCGCCCGGGTCACCGGTGACGTAGAGTCCCGGAATGCCAAGAGCGCCGCCGGCGGTGGTGATCTCCATGAGGGAGTTCAACACAGTCGCCGGAGCTTCCTTGGCGTCGTGGCCGTGCCCCTTCGCCTCGAACCCGACGGCGTCGACGCCGCAATCCACTTCAGGCACGCCGAGCAGCTGCTCGATCTGCTCCGCCGGTCCGCCCTGGGACAGGTCAACGGTTTCGCAGCCGAAACTGCGTGCCTGCTTCAGCCGGTCCGCGTTCATGTCCCCCACAATCACCACCGCTGCGCCCAACAACTGCGCACTGGTGGCCGCTGCGAGGCCGACGGGCCCGGCACCGGCGATGTAGACGGTAGAGCCGACACCCACGCCGGCGCTGACGGCACCGTGGAAGCCGGTGGGGAAGATGTCCGAGAGCATGGTCAGGTCCATCATCTTTTCGAGGGCCTGGTCCCTGTCCGGGAACTTCAGCAGGTTCCAGTCCGCATACGGGACGAGGACATAGTTCGCCTGGCCGCCGACCCAACCACCCATATCCACGTAGCCGTAAGCGGCGCCCGGGCGGGCGGGATTGACGTTCAGGCAGATGCCGGTTTTTCGCTCCTTGCAGTTCCGGCACCGTCCGCAGGCGATGTTAAAGGGGACGGAACAGATGTCGCCCACTTTGATGAACTCAACATCCGGGCCTACCTCCACGACCTCGCCGGTGATTTCGTGGCCGAGCACCAGGTCTGCGGGGGCGGTGGTACGTCCTCGGACCATGTGCTGGTCCGAGCCGCAGATGTTCGTGGCAACGGTTTTGAGGATCACACCATGGCGCACAGGCCGGCCCACATTGGCCGGATTAACCCCGGGGCCGTCCTTAAGTTCGAAGGTGGGGTAGTCAATGTCGATCAGTTCGACTTTTCCTGGCCCCTTGTAGGCAACGGCTTTGTTTCCTGTCATCACTTTCCTCCTGGTTCACGGACCACACTGGCTGGGTCCAGTTGGAATTCTCGAAGCTTGCTGATGCACCGCCCGCCAGGCAGATCTAAGTCCGACAGCCCACGCCTCATCGCGCATCAAGCCGCGGCCGTGCCTGGAATATTTGGAAGGTTCGGCCAGTCTAGGCCGTAAGCATGCTTAGAAATAGAGGCCCTTGTCCCCTAGTGGTCCGGGAGCCGACTCTCAACTCAGGGCGGCCTGGACGGCCTCAATGACCTCCGGTGAGTCGGGTTCAACGGTGGGGGCGAAGCGGGCAACCACGACGCCGTCGCGGTTCACGAGGAATTTCTCGAAGTTCCATTTCACCAGTCCCGGCAGGAAGCTGTTTTTGAACTTGGTGAGCTCGGAGTACAGCGGATGCTGGTTCTTGCCGCGGACGTCTGACTTCGTGGTCAGCGGGAATGTCACGCCGAAGTTCCGTTCGCAGAACTCTGCGATCTCGGAGTCCCCGGCAGGTTCCTGTCCCGCGAACTGGTTGCAGGGGACGCCGAGCACCTGGAACCCCTGCTCCCGGAATTTGTTGTGGAGCGCCTCGAGCCCCGCGTACTGCGGCGTGAAGCCGCACTGCGAGGCGACGTTCACCACCAGCACCACCTCCCCCTTGAAGCGGCCAAAATCGGTGTTGGTTCCGTCATTGAGGGTGAGCGGAATGCTGTGGAGAGGGGTCATGGCAGGGTTCCTCGCGAAGTCGGTATTGAAGTTCGTGCCCGGAGCGGTGTTTCCGGAAGTGGTCACGACTGTTCTTCGACACCAACGAACGCGGGTATGGGTTGGTGCCTGCTACGGCGTAGGAGGCACTGACGGGTCCGGCATCACCGATGGAGCAACGGCGGGAGGCCGGGAGGGCGGAGCGACGACGGTAGGCGGGGCGGGCGGAGCGACGACGGGAGGCGGGGCGGGCGGAGCGACGACGGGAGGCGGGGCGGGCGGAGCGACGACGGTAGGCGGGGCGGGCGGAGCGACGACGGTAGGCGGGGCGGGCGGAGCGACGACGGTAGGCGGGGCGGGTGCCACGGTGGGCTGCACCGGTGGCGGCGCGACAACCGGCGGCGGGACGGGTGCCACGGTGGGCTGCACCGGTGGCGGCGCGACAACCGGCGGCAGGACAGGTGCCACGGTGGGCTGCACCGGTGGCGGCGCGACAACCGGCGGCAGGACAGGTGGCGGCGCGACAACCGGCGGCTGCACCGGTGGCGGCGCGACAACCGGCGGAAGGACAGGTGGCGGCGCGACAACCGGCGGAAGGACAGGTGGCGGCGCGACAACCGGCGGAAGGACAGGTGGCGGCAGGACAGGTGGCGGCGGCGTAGCGGTCCCAGGCGGCGTCGATGACGGCGGCGGCATAGCGGTCCCCGGCGGCGTCGATGACGGCGGCGGCATAGCGGTCCCCGGCGGCGTCGATGACGGCGGCGGCGTAGCAGTCCCCGGCGGCGTCCCAGTCCCGGGCGGCGTAACAGTCGGCGTGTCGCTTGGCGGCTGCGAACCCACCGGCGCGGTGGTCCCGCTCGAAGGGCCGGCCGGCGGCCGGCTGGTTTCAGCGGTTGGCTTGGCCGGGCTCGTTCTCGTCGGGGACAGCCCGTCCCAGACCGACGGGGTTGGTGAGGCAGCAGCGGACGAGCCGGAGGGCGTCCGGGGCGTCGCCGCAACGGGCACTTCCTCAGCGCCGCCAGCGACTTCATGCCTTCTGTCGTCCGATACGGGGATGGCCCAGCCGAGGCCGGCGTTGGCCGGCAGGCCTGCCTCGGGTGCGTAGCTGGTCATCTCGATGGGGCCCAGCGGATCCGTCTGCGCAATCGGAAGCAGGACCCAGTCGTGCGGGTTCTTGTGGGCGCCGTTGAGGATGGTTTCAAAATGCAGGTGGCAGCCGGTGGACGATCCGGTGGTTCCCACCCGGGCGATAACTTCGCCCACCCGCACCGAATCGCCCTTCTTGACTGCGATCGCCTCAAGGTGGTTGTAGGTGGTGATCAGTCCGTTGCCATGGTCGATTTCCACTCGGTTTCCGCCGCCCCACGGGTGCCAGCCGACGGCACGCACCACTCCGGCGTCGGCGGCGTAGACACGGGTGCCGCATGCGGCGGCGTAATCCTGGCCCCAGTGGAATTCACCGGCCGACCCCGAGATGGGGCTGGTCCGCAGTCCGAAAGGTGAGGATTCCCGAAGGGACTCAAGGGGGGCCATGAGGAAACCAACGGCAGGCCGTTTCAATCCGGCAGAGGCCACATTGAGTTCTCCGGGCACACCGTCCCTGGAGGTTGTCTGGACATTGGATCGGGCGTAGGCCACCAGCGCCCGGGCATCCGCGGTGAACGGTGTCGCGACCGGAACGTCCGAGGCGGTGGCGCTGGCGTCGGCGGTGGCGGTGGCAACGGCACGCGCGGCCGGAGCCAGCGGCTCCGGACCCATTGCGGCAGCCATTGCCGCCCTGGAGGGTGCCACGCTGGCTCCAGGGCCGGGCAAACCTTGGGCTGAGAATGTCAGCACCGCCAACGAGAGGCAAAACCCGCCGGACAGACATCGCGCAGCGATGATCCTGGCCCTTGCAGCCTTTTCACTCGTCGAGTTTCCCCAGTGCTTTCCCACGATGTGACTCCGCATCCTGTTCGTCGGTCCCAAATTTCGCGGACCCACTGTCTTATGGCACCACACCATCGGAAGCCTGTGAACGGTACAAACCACTCCCCTTGCAAAGTCGAGTGGAAGGCCAGTAGTACTGGCTTCCGGGGCAAGTACCGGGCTCCGCGGGCATAAGCGAGAATGAAGTATGCGCAACCTCCTCAGGGAATGGCAGTCCGAGCTTAAACAGACGTTCACCGGGACCCGGGACGAGGTGCCGGAGTGGGTGCCGCGCCTGGCGGACGGCGACGACCCTGGCTACCACCTGCCGGGCTCCGCGGTCTGGGCCGTCCACGGGGACATGCCCACCATCGTGGCGGGAATCCGGGCACTGTTGATGCAGGCGCTCCATCCCGGCGCACTGGCCGGCGTCCACGACCACTCCCGGTTCCGCGAGGATCCTCTCGGGCGGCTGGCCGGCACCATCCGCTGGATCTTTACGGTCACCTTCGGTTCAACCGCCGCGGCCCGCGGAGCCTCTGACTGGGTGAAGCAACTCCACGAATCGGTGCGTGGTGAGTACGTGGACGCTCACGGGATCAGCAGACGCTATGCGGCCAATGATCCTGAGCTGCTCCGCTGGGTGCATATCGCCTTCACCGACGCTTTCCTTTCTGCGCACCAGATTTGGGGCAGGCCCATTCCCGGCGGCGCCGACGCGTATGTGCGGGAATGGGCGCAGGCTGGTGAGCTGATGGGAGTAGCGTCCCCGCCGCTCACCGAGGAGGCCATGCGCCGGCAACTGGACGACTGGTACGACGCCGGAGAACTCCGTTCCGATGAGAAGGTGGCCGAGACGGTGGCCTTCATCCGCAACCCGCCGCTTCACCCCGTGCTCCGGCCAGGCTACCGGGTGCTCTTCGCTGCGGCAGTGGCAAGCCTCGAGCCAAAGTACCGCGATTTGTTAGGCCTCCGGACTGCACGTCTGGGACCCGTTCCCCTTCCGGTACGGCTGGCCACGAAGGTAACCCTCGGCGTCGTTCATGTTGCTCTCGGCCGGGTGGGGCCCAGCGAACAAGCCGCCCGGCGCCGGCTCCGCCGGCTGGGGTTTCAAGCCTGACGGACCGGGTGCCCGGACCGGCACCCCGGTGTGCGGTTCCCGGGGTGCCGGTCCGGGTTTGGCTGAAGGCGGACGCAAAAAGGCCCCGGTCCATGGGACCGGGGCCAAACGCGGAGAATGGGGGATTTGAACCCCCGAGGGCGTTAACCCAACACGCGTTCCAGGCGTGCGCCATAGGCCGCTAGGCGAATTCTCCAGTAGCTTTTGAATCAAAAGCAGATACTAGAATACCTGAACTTCCCGGCATAGCCCAATTGGGTTCCGGCCCCACCCGGCAGGGCATGCCCGCTCCCCGCCCACACCAGGGGACATAAGCCCATCATGCCCATCCGCGGGCGCGAAAAATGGGCATGTCCCCGTCGGTTCCGCCGGTCCGGATGCAGACGATTCGGGGCACACTCAAACGTCGGGTAAACTTGCTGACGGCCCCTCATGTGGCGTCATCCTGTTGAACTCCCCCAGGACCGGAAGGTAGCAAGGGTAAATGGGCTCTGGCGGGTGCATGAGGGGTCTTTTATGTCTGTGCCGATTGGTAGGGTTTAGCTGTGACTGTTACTACCGCCCTTTACCGGAGATACCGCCCCGATTCGTTCGCGGACGTTATTGGCCAGGAGCACGTCACCGAGCCGCTGATGACGGCCCTGCGCAAGAACCGCGTCAACCACGCCTACCTCTTCTCGGGCCCCCGGGGCTGCGGTAAAACCACCTCGGCCCGCATCCTGGCCCGCTGCCTGAACTGCGCCGAAGGCCCCACGGATACGCCCTGCGGCAAGTGCCCCAGCTGCGTCGAACTGGCCCGCGGCGGCTCCGGCTCCCTCGACGTCATCGAAATCGACGCCGCCAGCCACGGCGGTGTGGACGACGCCCGCGACCTGCGGGAGCGCGCCACGTACGCCCCCGTCCGCGACCGCTACAAAATCTTCATCATTGACGAGGCCCACATGGTCACGTCCGCCGGCTTCAACGCCCTGCTCAAGATCGTCGAAGAGCCGCCGGAACACATCAAGTTCATCTTCGCCACCACGGAGCCGGACAAGGTCATCGGCACCATCCGCTCCCGCACACACCACTACCCGTTCCGGCTGGTGCCGCCCGAACCGCTCATGGCTTACCTCGAGTTGCTCTGCACGCAGGAGAACGTCGCGGTGGCCCCCGGCGTGCTGTCCCTCGTGATCCGCGCCGGCGGTGGTTCGGTGCGGGATTCCCTCTCCGTCCTGGACCAACTCATGGCCGGGGCCGGACCGAACGGGTTGGACTATGAACTCGCGGTGGCCCTCCTGGGCTACACGCATGCCTCCCTGCTGGACGACGTCGTCGAGGCCGTTGCCGCCTCCGACGCCGCGACCGTCTTCCGCGCCGTGGACCGGGTCATCCAAACGGGACATGACCCGCGGCGCTTCGTGGAGGACCTGCTTGAGCGCTTCCGGGACCTGATCATCGTTCAAGCGCTGCCGGAGAGCGCCCAATCCATTCTCCGCGGCATGCCGACCGACCAGATCGCGAGACTGCAGATCCAGGCACACAACCTGGGTGCGGCCGAGCTGTCCCGGGCCGCAGACGTCACCAACACCGCCCTGACCGAGATGACCGGCGCAACCTCCCCGCGGCTGCATCTGGAACTGCTGTGCGCCCGCATTCTGCTGCCGTCTTCGGAACAGACTGAACGCGGCATCGCTGCCCGGATCGACCGGGTGGAGCGGCGGCTGAACTACGCCGGGAACGACGTCGGCGCTCCCGTCCCTGTTTCCGCCGCGGCCACGGCCGGGAACCCGCCACTGAATGCGTCCGCTGTTCCCGCTCCGGCCGGGAACCCGCCACTGAATGCGTCCGCTGTTCCCGCTCCGGCCGGGAACCCGCCACTGAATGCGTCCGCTGTTCCCGCTCCGGCCGTCCAAACCGCCAACCCGCCAGCCAACCCGGCCGCAGCCGCACCTGTTGTTCCCGAAACCGTTGTTCCCGCACCCGTCGATTCCGCACCCGTTGTTCCCGCACCCGTCGATTCCGCACCTGTTGTTTCCGCACCCGCGGTACCGGCAGTGGCGGCACCGGCCCGGGAGAGCCTCACTCCCCCCCGCGTCAGCACCGGTGATTGGCCTGTCGACGAGTCTGCACCCGTTACTAATGGGACTAACGGGCGGACACCGGCACCGCAAGAGATCACGCCCGCGCGGCCTGCACCGGCGGCTACGCCGTCACCGGTGGCCGCATCATCCGGTCCGGGTTCCGCCGCCTCAGTCCCCCCGGCACCGGCTCCGCGACCCCAAAACCCGTCGGCCTCCCCCGCCCCGTCGGCAGTGCCCGCCACGGCGCATGCTGCCGGAACCGGGCCCGACGTCGAGGTCCTCCGCCGCGCTTGGCCTGAAATCCTACAGACGCTGACCAAGATAAAACGCAGCACCTGGGCCCTGGTTGAGCCCAACGCCCAAGTAGGCCACTTCGAGGACCACGTCCTGACACTTGCGTTCACCACCTCGGGTCTGGCTGGCGCATTTGGCCGCGCGGATCATTCCGAGAACCTGCGGCAGGCCATCCACAAGACCATCGGCATCGATTGCCAGATCCACGCGGTTGCCAGTGGAACCAACAGTCCAGCGAGCTCTGAGCCAAACCCAAAAGCACCCGCTAGCCGGGACGTCCCGGCTGCGTCCACCGATGCTGACTGGGGCCTGCCCCCTGCCCGGATGCAACCAGCGCAGTCCGAAGCAGCGCGGACCGGACAAGCCCATGCGCAGCCGGCATCAACGCAACCGGTGCAGGCGGCGCACGGTCCGGCAGCTGTTCCCGCAGCTTCGGCCCGGCCGGACTCTGAAGCCCCCAAACCCGCACCGTCCCCGGAGCCTGAGCCTGAGCCTGAGCCAGCAAAGTCAGCCGCCGGCCAGGAGGCGCCGCCGGCCAGTGCAGCAGCCGCGGCTGAGCCGCAGGCAACCGTGCTGGACGCTGCCGGTTCCTACGCCTACCCTGACGATGACTGGGGTCCGCCCCGCGATGAAGACGCTCCGCCGCTGGACGAGGAACCGCCCATGGACTGGGACCCGTCAGCTCCAGTCGCGGCACGTGCTGTTCAGCCGCCCGCCGCTACCGCAGCTTCCCGCACGGAGTCCCCTGCACCGCCGCGATCCGGAGCCGAGGCGAAGACTCCGGAGACCATAATCCCGGCGCCCCAGGCGGCGGAGACGGTCGATGACCCGTGGTCCCGTGCCCTTGAGCAGGCTCCCGGCGTCTGGACAATTGGTTCGGACTCCAACATCGGCAACTATCCGCCCGAGGCACCTGCCGCCGCTGCCGCCTCCCCCGAGCCGGAACCCCCGCACTACGAACCTGCGGCGGCCCAGATCCCGCAGTACGCCGCTACAGTTCCGGCCTCCGCGGAGTATGAGGTCGCTGCGACCGACGAGCGGGGCGAGGCCGCGGTGTTGGTACCAGCTGGTGCCCGCTCCGTTCCTGGCCCGGACTCCGCTGCGCCCGTTATGCGGTCCTCGGCACCGGTTGCCGCCCCCGCGCCTGCAGCGGCCCAGGCATTGGTTCCTCCAGACGCAACAAGCCGGCAAAGCCTTTATCAGCGGCTCTCAAACAGTCCGGAAGCCGAAGCCGGGCGCGCCAAGGCCCCTGCCCGTGCGGCTGCCACCACCACCTATGTCCAGGACATCCCCAGCGCGGATGATGAAACCATCGAGGAATCGGGGATATTCGGACGCGCCGCCGTCGAACGGATCCTCGGCGGAAAACTGGTGGAAGAGCGGTCCTTGGACGGAAGTCCGCTGCCGCCGCGCTTCTGACCGCCCCGCCGGGCCCTCCGCCCGTCGCCATCCCCAACGAACGAGGACACAGTGTACGAAGGTGCAGTTCAAGAGCTGATTGACGAGCTCGGACGCCTTCCCGGCGTCGGGCCCAAGTCGGCCCAGCGTCTGGCGTTCCATATCCTTGAGGCCGACCCGCAGGACATGAAACGGCTGGCGGATGCCATCATCACGGTCAAGGAACGGGTCAAATTCTGCACAGTGTGCGGGAACGTCACTGAGCAGGAACTGTGCAATATCTGCCGGGATCCGCGCCGCGACCCCTCGATCATCTGTGTCGTCGAAGAATCCAAGGATGTCCTCGCCGTTGAACGCACCCGCTCGTTCCGCGGGCGGTATCACGTGTTAGGCGGGGCCATCAATCCCATTGCCGGCATCGGCCCCGAACAGCTCCGGATCCGCGAGCTCCTTACCCGGCTCAACGACGGTGCCATCCAGGAAATCATTATCGCGACCGACCCCAATCTGGAGGGCGAAGCCACCGCGACGTATTTGGCGCGCATGCTCAAGTCCATCGGCATCGCCGTCACCCGGCTGGCATCGGGCCTGCCGGTGGGAGGTGACCTCGAATACGCCGATGAGGTTACCCTGGGCCGCGCCTTCGAGGGTCGCCGCAACGCCCTGAGCTGAGCCCAACACGGCGGCCGCCGCCGCCGTCGCACGTTCCTGGAGCGGACATGCTCATCGCTGGCTCGTACGGTTGGACATAGTGCCAATATGTCCAACCCTCGCCACCACCACGGAGCATGTCCCGCGAAGCAGCCGACATGTCCAACCCTCGCCACCACCACGGAGCATGTCCCGCGAAGCAGCCGACATGCCCAACCATCGCCACCACCACAGAGCATGTCCCGCGAAGCACCGGCCGGGTGTCTGGCATGCGGTCACAATTCAGCAACCAGGGACACACGGCGATAAACTGGGCGGAGAAGTACGCCGTCGCGCCGTTTGGTTGCTTGGCCCAGAACCCCGATGATCCAGTAAGGGTGCGCGCATGAGTTTGCCCACTACAGCAGTCCATCCCGGACAGCAGCCACAGGAGCTGCCCGTCTCTGGCACCGCCACGAAACACCTCGTCGTAAAGAAGTTTGGCGGGTCCTCCGTGTCCGATGCCGAGGGCATTCGACGTGTAGCCCGGCGGATCGTGGACGCTCAGAACGCCGGTGACGAAGTGGTGGTGGTGGTGTCGGCCATGGGTGACACCACCGACGAACTCCTTGACCTTGCCGCGCAGGTCACCGACTCGGCCCCTGCCCGGGAGATGGACATGCTCCTCTCCGCCGGCGAACGCATCTCGATGGCCCTGCTTGCCATGGCCATCAACAAGTTCGGCGCCTCCGCCCAGTCCTTCACCGGATCCCAGGCCGGCATGATCACGGACGGCATCCACGGCAAAGCCCGGATTATCGACGTCGACCCGCACCGCATCCGCACGGCCCTGGATAAGGGGCACATTGCGATCGTCGCGGGCTTCCAGGGTATGAGCCGCACCACCAACGAGGTCACCACCCTGGGCCGCGGCGGTTCGGACACCACCGCGGTGGCACTGGCGGCCGCCCTCGACGCGGATGTGTGCGAGATCTTCACCGACGTCGATGGAATCTACACCGCCGATCCGCGCGTCGTACCGTCCGCCCGGAAAATCGACCGGATCTCCAGCGAGGAGATGCTCGAGCTTGCGGCGTCCGGCGCCAAGATCCTGCACCTTCGCTGCGTGGAATACGCCCGCCGCTTCGGTATGCCGCTGCACGTGCGGTCTTCATTCAGCCAAAACGAAGGCACCTGGGTCCTGCCCAGCGCCGACGACAAGATCACAACCCAAGAGGGAGTTGCCTTGGAGCAGCCAATCATCTCCGGTGTTGCACACGACCGTTCGGAAGCCAAGGTCACGGTGGTCGGGGTACCCGACATCCCGGGCAAGGCCGCGGCGATCTTCCAGGTCATCGCCGATGCCCACTCGAACATCGACATGATCGTCCAGAACGTTTCCACCCATGGCACGGGCCGGACCGACATTTCCTTCACCCTGCCGATCGTTGAGGGCGCCGACGCGCTGGCCGCCCTGCACGCCGCGCAGGACCGGATTGGCTTCGAAAGCATTGAGTACAACGAGAAAATCGGCAAACTGTCGCTGATCGGCGCCGGCATGCGATCGCACCCGGGGGTTTCCGCGCGTTTCTTCGCGGCACTCTCCGAGGCGGGCATCAACATCAACATGATCTCAACATCGGAGATCCGGATCTCCGTCGTCACCCACGCCAACCTGCTCGATGACGCCGTGCGCGCCATCCACAAGGCTTTCGACCTTGATAGCGAGGACGAAGCGACGGTGTACGGCGGCACCGGCCGCTGACGGGACCCTGCGAACCACACCGGGGCCTCACGGGAATAGGAGCGGCGTCTGCCACTCCTATTCCATGTGCCGCCGACTTCTCCTGCCCTATGCCGGGCGGGTTCAGACTTCCTCTTTGGGCAGGTCTTCCTTCCGCACAGCGTAGTGATGTCCGTGCGCATCGGTTTCAACTTCGAATCCGGCGAGGTCAATCTCGGAGGCATGCTCATACTCGTCGTTTTTGTGGACGACCGGTGTTGCGGTGTCTCCCCGCGAAGCAGGGCCGAAGACGAAGCGGGGCCACGTCGTCGGGTGCAGGTGTTGCCTGAGTGCGACTTTCCTCAGTGCAAGTGCCATAGTTCCCACCCCCTTTCCGGCGTCCGGGCCAAGCAGGACCTTCGCCGCTAAGCGGCTGGTCCCAGTGCCCTCATTTTACGCCCGACGGCGGGAAAAGGCATGGCGGGCGTCCGCCAAAACGTGAGCGTTGTGTGCGGACAACGCGGGGGGCGGTTCAGCGCAGCGATTTGTCGCCGGGGTTCCGGGGCACGACGTAGGTGCTGCCATCCGCGCGGTGAACGGTCTCCCATTGCTGGGTTTCAGCTTCGCGCTGGGCCAGAAGCTGCTGATTCTGCTCCGTCATCTCATGCCCGAGAGCACTGCGGTTGGCCGGCCCAAAAATCATCCGGAGCTTGCCTGTCGCCCGCATGAACCTCTGCGAGCCGTTCTCGGCGTTGTTCTTGGCCATCCCAATCACTCCTAGGAACTAGACGATGCTCTCAGTGTACGCTAATGATTAGTGCACTAACTATTTGGAGGCCCACGTGACTGATGTGACCAACGAAGCCCGGGAGGATCTTTTGCTCGAGCACCAGCTCTGCTTCGCGCTCACGGTGGCGTCCCGCAGTGTGGTCGGTGCGTACAAGCCGGTCCTGGACAAGCTCGGCCTGACGCACCCCCAATATCTTGTGATGCTGTGCCTCTGGGAGGCGAGCCCCCGTTCCGTCCGCGACATCAGCGGCGCCCTCGCCCAGGAGCCGGCCACAATCTCGCCTCTGCTGCGCCGCCTGGAGACGGCCGGTTTCATCACGCGCCGGCGTGTGGCTGGGGACGAACGGACCCTGGCCGTGGACCTGACCCCGCTCGGCGCCGCGCTCCGGCAACAGGCCACGGCCGTGCCCGGCACCATGATGGAGCGACTGGGCCTGACCCGCGAACAGGTCGGCCAGCTGCATGCCACCATGATGGACCTGATTGCGGCCACAAAGACCCCCTCGGACGGCACGCGCCGGCGGTAGACTGGGCAAAAAACAGGAGGATTGCTGATGCGCAAGCAACTTACCCACGCCGCGCTCGTTCTGATGGCGGTGGCCGGACTGGCCGCCTGCTCGGCGGGGACTACGCCGTCGCCATCGACCTCTGCCCCTGACGCCACGGGCAGCGCCAGCGCGTCTGCGACCGGCACCCCCTCAGCGGATACTGAAACGAAAACTCCGGCTCCCTCGCCGTCTGCAACGCCCGTTCCCTCGGGACCCGGACAGGGCAACGCCGAACTCGCCATTACGGTCAAACCGTCCGCAACCGGCACGCCTGCGAACTTCACCCTGGTCTGCGTGGACGGCGTCCCGTCAGCAGAGAGCCAGCATCCCGCTGCCGCCGCCGCCTGCACCGCCGTTAAGAACAACGCAGCGCTCCTTAGTCCCGAACCGCGGGCAACCGACCAGGCCTGCACCCAGCAGTACGGCGGTTCGCAGGAGGCTACGGTCACCGGTGTCGTGGACGGCCGGCCGGTTGAAGCGACCTTCAGCCTGCGCGACGGCTGCGAGATCGCCGCTTGGAATGCCGCCAAGGACGTCCTTGGCTCCACCGGCGGAGCTGTCTGAGCTGCACGCCCTCGAGCAGGAAGACTGGCTCCCCCGCCAAGCCGCGCATCAGGCGCGCGTCCGGCGTTACGCTGACCCGTACCTTGCCCGGCGGTCCGCGGGCACCAAGCATCCGGTGGAAGACTTCCTCTTCACCTACTACACCCAGAAACCCGGGCAGCTGCAGCGCTGGCACCCCGGAGCCGGCGTGGTTCTCACCGGTCCCGCCGCCGCCGAGCGGGCCGGCTGGAAGTACTACCGCATTCCCGACGGCGGTGAGCTCGCTGCCGCCGGCCTGCCGGTGGACTCAACGGCCGTAACGGTCGACGTCGGCGCGTTCGTCCGGGACCGGCAGGAGGCCCTGCAGTTTGCCGGGATCATCCTGGCCGGGACAGCGGCGCGTCCAGCCCAGTACGGCTGCTTCGGGCTGCACGAATGGGCCATGGTCTACCGGCAGGACAAATTCGAACTCCGGCACGAGTACCTCCGGCTTCGCCTCGGTCCCGAACGGACCGATGAGGTGGTGGAGGAAAACCGCATCCGGTGCTCGCACTTCGACGCCTTCCGTTTCTACACCCCAGATGCTGTGCCCTTGAACAACCTGGTGCCCAGCCGGGAAAACCAGCGGGCCATGGAACAGCCAGGGTGCCTGCATGCCAACATGGACCTGTACAAGTGGGCCTACAAACTTGCCCCGCTCCTGCCCAGCGAACTGGTGATGGACTGCTTTGAACTCTCCTGGCGGATCAGGGCCATGGACATGCAGGCGTCCCCCTATGACCTGTCGGAGTGGGGCTATCCGGCCATCCTGATCGAAACGCCGGCGGGCAAGGCGGAGTACGTTCACTACCAGCGGGAATTTTCGGCCGCGTCACAGGGGCTTCGGCAGCGGTTATTGCAGGAGCTCATGCCCCTTCTCCAGCCGGTAAATTCCAGCCCCGCCCCAGAACGCACGGAAGGACAGCCATGACTGCCACCCACGAACGTCGCAGCAGTGACGACATCAATCTCACCATCCGCCTGACCGAGGCCCCGGGCTCCCCCGAGTACCTTTTTCAGCTGGCGGCAAGTGACGGCACCCTCGCCGGAGGGTGCACGCTGCCGGACTCTGCGGCCGCCCTCGCCGCCGTCGCGGAACACGGGGAGGAGATATTCTTCCCCAAGCCAGGCCCCCCGAAGATGTGCACGCAACAGTACGGCGGACCACAGGTCGCCGTGGTGACCGGCTGGTTCCTCGGCCGGGAAGTCCACAGCCGGTTCAGCCGCACCGATGGCTGCGAGATCGCCCGCTGGCGTGCCATGGCGCCGCTGCTCGGCGGAGTGGCGGGCTCCACCGGGGCCAGCTGAACTGGATCCCCGGACGGGGAGCCTACCCGGGGAGCTGGCACGGGCTGCAACGCATCAAGGCAATGGCCGGCGGTGGAAACCGCCGGCCATTGCCTTTACCCAGGAGAACTGGTGCTACTGGTGCTGCGCTTAGATGGCGTTGTTGGGACCGGCCAGTTCCTGGTTCTGGAACTTGCCCTTCTCCTTCTTCACTTTCTGTCCCTTGTCTTTCTTGTCCTTTTTGTCCTTGCCGTCGTGGCTGCCGCCATTTCCGCTGTCACCGGGACCGTCGTTGCTGTCCTGGTCCTCTGACGTCGGCGGCACCACTACCGTGCCGGCCGGGGTCACCAGCACGCTGACGAACGTCGGATCGCTGGCTCCGGCAAACGTCACGCGACCGATGTAGGACCCCACGGCGAGGTTCTTCCAGTTCAGGTTGACGACCCCGGACTTGCCGTTGCCCAACCGCAGCGGGTTCGGTGTCAGGGTCGCGTTGCCCACGTTCGGTACCAGGACCGAGGCATCCACGCTGGCCTTGGTGGCGCGCCCGTTCGGGCTTGCGTAAAGGTTCGCGAAGACCGTGTAGGTTCCGGCGGTCGGGTTGGGAATGGACACTGACTCACTCGCCGAGGACGTGGCCACGGTGAGGGGCCCCTCGGGCGTCATGACATACATGTCGAAGTCAGCATTCTCGTCCGAGGAAAGCACCGAGAACTTGGCAAGCGGACTTCCCGCCGGAACCACCACGTCCTTGACGAAGTTCGAGGCATCCGTGACGCCGGTGAAGGCACCGGGAATCAGTTCAACGGCGGATGAGTCCGCCTTGGACAGCCCGTCAAGGGTCATGGCGATCGGGTTGTTGGTGCCGGAGACGACGTTGATCGCACCGGTGCCGGTACCGCCCTCGGAGGTGAAGGCCACGTCCTTGGCGGCGATGACCGGCTGCGGACGGACCGCGATCGGGGACGCGACGTTCTTGTTTGCGCCCTGCCAGGTGAGCGAACCCATGGCGAACTTGCCGAGCGCCGCATTCTGGTTTTCGAAGGACACCTTGAAGGTCTTCTTCTCGCCTGCAGCGCCGAAAGTCAGGACGGAGGGCGTCACGGTGACCTTGACTCCGGGAACATCGGCCTTGACCCGGTAGGTGCCCGGAGTGAGCGCGGTCAGCGTACGGGTGACCTCGATCTTTCCGGCCAGGTTACCGAGCGAGAACGAGGGGACGTTCATGTCGCGGGCCTTGGTGCTGCCCAGCCCCGGAATGCCGAGATCGGTTCCGGTGCCCTGGATGAACTTCAGGTAGTCGTCTTCGTTGGCGTCGTAGACCAGGCCTGGATCCAGCACACGGGCCGGGTCCACCTGGCCTGCACCGGTAGCGAGAACGTCGGTGTTTTTGCTGCCGTCGGCGTTCTTGACGTCACCTGCGGTGGTCATCATGGCGGACTTGACAGTCGCCGGTGACCACTTCGGGTTCTTGCCCAGAACCAGCGCGCCAAAGCCGGCCACGTGCGGGGCGGCCATGGACGTACCGGACATGAAACCGAACATGTCTCCGCCCATCCCGATCGGCGAGACGCCGGCCAGGACTGCGACGCCGGGAGCAGTGACGTCCGGCTTCAGCAGGTCCGAATCAGTGGCCAGCAGCGGACCGCGCGACGAGAAGCCCGCGATCTGCGGCTGGGCCTCGAGGGGAAGCCCGGTGGTGTCCTTGTTGAGAAGGGACACGGTGATTGCCGGGTTGGCCGTGACCTTGGCCTTAATGGCCTCGGTGGCCGGCGGGTTCACATGAACGGTCGGGACGGCGTGCTTGTCCGTATCCAGCGAGGAGTTGCTGAGGTTGACCAGGATCATGCCAACACCTCCGCCACGCTTAACCTCGGCGCTCTTGGCGACGCGGTCGAAAACGCCACGGTCACAGACAACGACTTTGCCGGCGACCTTCGCTGGATCAAGCGTGTCCGGGCCGCAGAGAGCAGCGTTGGCGTTGCCGGCCGTGATGGCCGCACCGGCCGCCAGGGTGACGCCGGCGCCCTTGACTTCGCTGTTCATGATGCTGGCGCCGCGGAACTTGCTGCCATCGGAGAACTCCACGGTGCCCTGGAGTTCCTGGGAGAAGCTGCTGGCAGCAACGGTGGTTACCCACGGTGCGCCGTGGTTGACGGTACTGGCCGTAGGGCCGGAGTTGCCGGCCGAGGCTGCGACGAAGATACCGGCGGAGGCCGCGGAGAGGAACGCCATGGAAACGGGGTCCGTGGTGGTGGAGGTGGAACCGGAGATCGAGTAGTTCAGGACGTCGACGCCGTCGTAGATCGCCTGGTCAATAGCGGCCACGGACGAGGAGCTGTAGCAGCCGCCGGTGTTCGGGTCCGTGTCTTCCCAGCAGACCTTGTATACGGAGAGCTTGGCGGCGGGAGCGATTCCGCTTGTGAGTCCGAAGCTGCGGCCGTCAACGAAGGTTTCGACGTTGGCGTTGCCGACGGCGGTGCTGCCCGTGTGGGTGCCGTGGCTCGCGACGTCGACCGGGGAGATCTTCTCGATCGGGGACCGGCTGCCCTCGGGAACGTATCGCAGGTAATCGTCCGCGAAATAGTGCGCGGAGAGGACCTTGGAGTTGCAGGCGGACCCGTCAAAATCCTGGCCCGTCTGGCACTCGCCAATGAAGGTGTCGCCGTCGGACTTGAGCATGGCGATCTTGCCGTCATCTGTGCGGTACGGCACGCCGACGACAGGATTGCCGACGAGCGGCTTGACCTGTTCACCCGTGAAGAAGGGGCTGGAGGGCGTGTAACCGGTGTCGATGACGCCCACAACCACGCCCTTGCCGGCCGCGTCCTGGCCGCCGAACTTGGTGTTCCAGGTCCCGTTGGGGCCGCTGAGTTTCAGGAAATCGGTGCTGGAGTAATCGGGGGCGTTTTCGGTGTCGGGGGCAACCACCAGCACGCCGGGGTCCTTGGCCAGTTTGATGGCCTGGTCCGCTGTCAGGTTCGCACTGAAGCCGTTAACGGCCGCAGTGAACTGCCGCTTCATCTGAACTTGTTGCTGCCCGGCAACCTCAGCCTGCTTCTGCTCAAGGTGCGTTTCATACTTCTTGACTTCAGCCTTCTTGGTGTCGAGCTTCTTGCCCGCTTCCGGCTTGGTGGCTGCCAGTCCGGGCGTGCCACCGTCGTACGTGGCTGCCGGCTTCTCGGCGAGGACCACGATGTAGCGGCCGTCCCTGAAGGTGTTGGGATCCAGTTTCTTCTGGGCCACACCGGCGACAGCGGAACCCGCCGGAGCCGCGGTGGCGGGCTGGAGCGCGGCGGTGGACAAGAGAACCGGCAAGCCCAGGGTCAGTGCCACGGCCCTCCGGAGTCCCCCGCTTCGAAGGAAGCTCTTTCCTGGTGATTTCACGTGTGGTTGAACCTTTCATAAGGAACGGACCGGCCTAGCTGCCGGGTCATCGGCTGGCGGGACTGGGAGAAAGAACACATCTCACGGCACCGACGGATACCAGCCGTTTCAAACAGTACAGACTGAGAGCCAAATATGACATAGAACACATAAAGGAAATCAAGAATTGTCACACATATCGACAGGAGTCAGGGTGCAGGGTGAAGGGACGAATCGTCAGGTTTGGGGGTCAGGGGCCCGGCGTAAGGCGCGGCCCCGGCACCCTACTGGCGGGGCGTACGCACGACCTCACTGATCCAGGCCCTCGTCTTCTCATCAAGCGGCCCGGCGACGTTGCTTTCCCGGGCCCTTCGGTCGGCCTTAATTTTCTGCAGGACCATCCGGCCCAGCCCCGCGAAAACAGCAACGGCAACGACGGGCAGGACCATGGATTTCGGCTTCTCAGACATGCGCACATCCTACTGAGGGCACACAGCAGTAGCCAGAGCGGGCGCTGCCACGCTGGCGGTAGCGCCCGCCATCACGCGGCGGCTCCCTTCGGGCTGCCGCGCACCGTTCACACTCCCGGCCCGAATGCAGCCGGACGCTCTGCGGCCGGTAGAATGGGCATGCAAGCTCGCGGAGCGCCCTGTCACGCTGTTCTCACCACACAGCGGATCGGCGTGAGACGGCATCACTCCGCTGCGCCCTTACCCAATGCTCACGCACAGGAGTTGCCGGATGCCCCGGATCGTTGTCGACGTCATGCCCAAGCCCGAGATTCTCGACCCGCAGGGAAAGGCTATTGTCGGTGCACTCCCCCGGCTGGGTTTCACCGCCTTTAGTTCTGTCCGGCAAGGCAAGCGCTTTGAACTCACCGTGGATGGCGAGGTGACCGAGGAAATCCTGGCCCAGGCCCGGAGCGCCGCCGAGACCCTGCTCTCCAACCCGGTCATCGAAGACGTCGTCAACGTCGAGGTCGTCGAGGCCTGACATGACTGAACTTCCCCTGATCGGTGAGGCGGTCGCCGTCGCCGCCCACCCGCTGCTCGCCGGCGCCAGGATCGGCGTCGTCACCTTCCCGGGAACTCTTGATGACCGGGATGCCGTCCGTGCGGTCCGCCTGTCCGGCGCCACTCCGGTGCCGCTCTGGCACGCGGACACCACCCTGGGTGACGTCGACGCCGTCGTGATTCCCGGCGGATTCTCCTACGGCGACTACCTCCGCGCCGGCGCCATTTCCCGGTTCGCGCCGCTCATGGCCAAGATCATCGACGCCGCCAACTCCGAAGCCAAACTGCCGGTCCTGGGCATCTGCAACGGTTTCCAGATCCTCACGGAGTCGCACCTGCTGCCCGGCTCGATGATCAAGAACGACCATTTGAAGTTCCTGTGCCGCGACCAGGTCCTGCGGGTGGAGAACAACACCACAGCCTGGACCCTGGACTACGCCACCGGCCAGGAAATCACCGTGCCGTTGAAGAACCAGGACGGCCAGTACATTGCGGACGAGCACACCCTGGATGCCCTGGAGGCTGAGGGCCGCGTGGTGTTCCGCTACGTTGGCTGGAACCCGAACGGTTCCCGCCGGGACATTGCCGGTATCTCCAACGCTGCCGGCAACGTTGTCGGCCTTATGCCGCACCCTGAACACGCGGTGGAGACGGGCTTCGGACCCGAAACCGGCTCCGGCACCGAGGGCCTCGGCTTCTTCACCTCAGTCCTGAACAAGATCGTGGGAGACAACAAATGACGGAAACGTCGGCTGGCCGGACGGCCGGCACCGCCGCCGAGACCAAAAAGTTCAACATCGACACCGTTGAGAACGCCGCCACGACCCCGGATGTCGAACTTCCGTGGGCCGAACTGGGCCTGAAGCAAAACGAGTTCGACGAGGTGGTCAAGGTCCTGGGCCGCCGCCCGACCGGCGCCGAGCTCGCGATGTACTCCGTGATGTGGAGCGAGCACTGCTCCTACAAATCATCAAAGAACCACCTGCGCCAGTTCGGCGAAAAGGTCACGGACGAGATGAAAAAGGACATGCTGGTGGGCATCGGCGAAAACGCCGGTGTCACCAACCTGGGCGACGGTTGGGCCGTGACGTTCAAGATCGAGTCCCACAATTCGCCGTCGTTCGTGGAGCCGTACCAGGGTGCCGCGACCGGCATTGGCGGGATTGTCCGCGACATCATCTCCATGGGCGCCCGCCCGGTGGCCGTGATGGATCCGTTGCGTTTTGGCGCCATCGACCACCCGGACACCGCCCGCGTCATGCACGGTGCTGTGGCCGGCATCGGCGGCTACGGGAACTCGCTGGGCCTGCCGAACATCGGCGGCGAAATGGTCTTCGACTCTGTGTACCAGGGCAATCCGCTGGTCAACGCCCTGGCTGTCGGCGTCATGCGGCACGAGGACATCCGCCTCGCCAACGCCTCCGGCAAGGGCAATAAGGTGGTGCTCTTCGGCGCCCGCACCGGCGGCGACGGGATCGGCGGGGCGTCCGTGCTGGCCTCGGAGTCTTTCGACGACACCAAGCCGTCCAAGCGTCCAGCGGTGCAGGTGGGCGACCCGTTCGCCGAGAAGGTCCTGATCGAATGCTGCCTGGAGTTGTTCAAAAGCTCCCTCGTTGAGGGCATCCAGGACCTTGGCGCCGCCGGCATTTCCTGCGCCACGTCCGAGCTCGCCTCCAACGGCGACGGCGGCATGGAAGTCGAGCTGACCTCGGTCCTGCTCCGCGACCCGACCCTGACCCCGGGTGAAATCCTGATGTCCGAGTCGCAGGAACGCATGATGGCCGTGGTCACCCCCGAGAACATCGCCGCGTTCGAGGCGGTCATGGACAAGTGGGCCGTGGAGTACTCCTGGCTGGGTGAGGTGACAGACACCGGCCGGCTCATCATCACGTGGGAAGGCGAGGTCATTGTCGACGTCGACCCGCGCACCGTCGCCCACGACGGCCCGGTCTACGACCGCCCCTACGCCCGCCCCGAATGGCAGGACGCCGTGCAGGCCGACTCCTTCACCGGCTCCGTGCAGGATGACGGCCGCCCGTCCGCCCCCGCGGAACTCGCCGCCGCCGTCGCCGAACTCGTCGCCTCACCGAATATGTGCAGCAAGTCCTGGATCACCAACCAGTACGACCGCTACGTGGGCGGCAACACCGCCATGGCTTTCCCGGACGATGCCGGTGTGGTGCGGGTGGACGAGGAAACGGGTCTGGGCGTGGCCCTGGCGACCGACGCCAACGGCCGCTACACCTACCTCGACCCGTACCACGGCGCCCAGCTGGCCCTCGCCGAGGCTTACCGCAACGTCGCCACCTCCGGCGCCGTGCCGATGGCCGTCAGCGACTGCCTGAACTTCGGCTCCCCCGAGGACCCGGACGTCATGTGGCAGCTGGCCGAGTCCATCCGCGGCCTGTCAGATGCCTGCATGGTGCTGGGCATTCCGGTCACGGGCGGCAACGTTTCGCTGTACAACCAGACCGGCACCACCCCGATCCACCCTTCCCCCGTGGTGGCTGTACTGGGCAAGTTCGACGACGTGGCGCGCCGCACGCCGTCGGGCTGGAAGGAAGACGGCCAAGCGGTTTACCTGCTCGGCACGACGGCGGCGGAGCTGGACGGTTCGGAATGGTCCAATATGCGCGGGCACCTCGGTGGCCTGCCGCCCAAGGTTGACCTTGCGGCGGAGCGCGCTCTGGGCGAAATTCTGATCAACGCCTCCCGCGACGGCATGGTGGACGCCGCGCACGACCTCTCCGAAGGCGGCCTCGCGGCAGCCCTCGTGGAGTCCTCGCTTCGCTATGGCGTGGGCGCCCGCATCGCGCTGCAGGATGTCCTGGACCGGGACGGCGTGGACCTGTTCACCGCGCTGTTCTCCGAGACACAGGGCCGTGCCATCGTGGCGGTGCCCCGCTCCGAGGAGATCCGGTTCAAAGACATGTGCACCGCACGCGGCTTCGCGCACGTCCGGATCGGCGTTGTGGACGCCGAGGGCGGCACCCTGGAAATCAACGGCGTCGACACCATGAGCCTGGACGCACTCCGTGAAGCCCACGAGGCCACCCTGCCGAAGTACTTCGGCTAGCGTTTCCCCTGGCTGCGCGGGGCCACGCCACCGCCCAAAATCCCTACGGGATGGGCGCTGCGTGGCCCCGCGTAAGTTCTTCCCACGCCACCGCCTGGTCAATCCGGAGCCGCTCCGGCGGCTGGTGGGCGATCAGGACGATGCACCGCGATGCTGCCCAGCCCTCGAGTTCGCCGATGAGTACATCAGTAGATTCCCCGTCCAAACCGTTGAATGGTTCGTCGAGGACGAGGGTGTCGAAGTCACCGACGGTGCATTGAATGATCCACAAGCGGCGGCGGTTGCCCGTGGACAGGGTTTCCGCCGGCGCCTCGAGCCACGGTCCAAGCCCGTAGTCAGCGGCACGGGCAAGTGCGCGGCCGGGATCAGCACCGCACCAGCGGCTGGCAAAGATCAGGTGGTCCCGGACATTCATCATGGGGTAAAGCGCCGGTTCCGTGCGGCATATCCGCCGTCGCTCATGCGCTTCGGATGCGGCTGCCGCCATCCCGTTCACCAGAACCCGTCCGCTGGTGGTCCGCAAGTAGCCGCTGAGGACCTCCACCAAGGTTGATTTCCCGGAGCCGTTGGGGCCGTGCAGGTGGACAATGCCTGGTTTGTCCAGAATCAACTGGCTGATGTTCACCACTGCAGGACCGCGGCCATAGCCTGCCGCGACGGCGTCCAGTTCTACAAAACGGTAAGATTTCGGTGAGCGCACCAGAGTGCTCCTCCCAGTAGGGCCGCTGCAGAGAACGGCGTAAACCAAATTGCCAGCGCCGGCGCGACTCCCAGCCACACCACCGGGAGACTGCCGAGGATCAGTGCAGCCATGGCTGTGACCAGGCTTTCCCCCGCTCCCCCGCTCCCCCGTCAACCGTGCGCGGGGGAGGGAACAGCCGTTCGGCAATGATGCTGCCGGCGCAGGCACCCACCGCGGCCACCAGCGGGACTGGTTCGACGCGCCCCAGCAGGAGTGACGCTACGGCCGACGCCAGCAACCCCAGGAGGACAGTGGGGGCCAACAGGGCCGTGACGTGGACGGCAACGGTAACCCGCAGGGGTGCCCCAAGCTCCAGCGCCGCCCGCAGGGTTTTGCCATGGACCTGTCGACCAAGATCACCCAGGGTCGTCTCCGCGCAGGCGAGTCCGAGCAGGGCACCGCCAAAGCCAGCCGCCAACATCATGTGTGCGGCTGCCGCGGGAGGGAGGGAGCCCAGCCCGGACCGTTCGACGGCGCCGCTCAGACGGGCAGCAGCCAGGGCGCACGCGGCGCCGGTTAGCGCCCAGCCGAGCCGGTCCTCGACGCGTTTCCGCCAGCTGCGGCGCCGCTGACGCAGCAACAGCCGGAACCAGTACCACCCGGCGGACCGTCCAAGCCGCAGGGTCCTGTGCGTTGCATCCGCGCCGTCGAGTCGGAAGGACCGTGAGCGCAGCCGGCGCATCTCCTTCCCGCAGAGGAGGGCCAGGACCAGTGTCAGGATCGCCAGCAGCACGGCCGGCGTGGCGCCCAGGTCCTGGCCAGGCACGTCGGCGGAAGCGCTCGGGATGGTCCCGCCTCGGGGCAGCCGGGGAATTACTATCCAGGACACCACCAGGCCGGCGCAGGTTCCGGCCAGCGCAGCACATGCGAGGCCCGTGCTGAACCTTGCGCCCACATCAACGGAGTTCCCGGCCAGCCGCAGGCTGATCAGCAGCGTGCCCGTCATCCAGAGCATGGGCTGCAGGATCATGCCGGCCAAGGCGACGGGCAGCCAGTCCGAATGATCCTGGACGGAGACGAGTCCCGCGATCGCGCCTGCCCCCAGCAGCACCCAGAATCCTGCGGCGCCGACAAGCCTGGGAACGACGTACACGGCGTGGACGAGTGCTGCGGGAATATCAAGTGCCCGGAAGTAGGCACGATTGGGATGACCGGACACGGCGTTGCGGTAACGCCCCAGCGCTTCGGCGAAGAACAAACCAAGGCCCGACATAAAAGCCAGCGAAGTCATCAGCGGCAGGAGAAGCGCGGGTGCGGGGACATCCACGGACAGCAGGGCGAAAATACGGGCAAAGGCGTATCCCGCCGCAGGTATGGCTGCGCACAGGGCCACCACGGCCACCATCAGGATTCGCCGGAGGCTGGTGAGGCGCCAGGTCAGCCCGAGTGCATTCGCCAGTTCCGCACAACGGAGATCGATCAACAGCTGGATTCGCGACCACGGTCCCGGCGGCCGGGCCAACGGTTGCGGCCGGAGCGCGGTTGGGCGGGGTTGCTGCGTCGGCTGGACGGATACCGCCGCCCGCGTGCTCATTGAAACCGGCCCGGAGTACTGGGTTTCCGCGACCCTTTTTCTTCCATCGCATTGAAAAGGACGGCAATGGTTCCGATGAAGGCCAGGACCAGGCCTACCAGGCACAGGATGCGCACGGGAAAAACGTTGAAACGGTCGTCGAGGAAGATCGCAAGGGATAGCAGAGGGACCACCAGGAACAGCACGCTGCGGACGCGGCCCGGATCGGCCAGGGATCCCAGCATGCCCAGGATGGGCAGTGCCACTGCCCCGAGAGCCAGCACCATCATGAGCGCCGAGGACAGGCCGCCCAGCTCAGTGCGGTCCATGAGGGAGCCGTCAAGAAGGAGCATCGTCAGCATGCCCGCCCCGCACAGGGCAATGACTGCAAGAACGATTCTTACGTGCGTCGTCTTCAAGGTCATGTGTCTCTGCCCGCTTTCTGTTTGCGTTGTCTAGACGAGGGAAACGGCCGCACCCAGCGCGACGGCGACTGCACTCACCAGGACTGCCCGGCGAAGCCCAACTTTTGCCAGGGACCGACGGTACAGCAGGAGAACCGCGGAGCAGAGCACCAGCACCGGCAGTGCCTTCACCGCGGTTCCGGGCATGGATCCGCTGAAGAACGACCATAGCTGCAGTGGCACGAGTGTCGCGACCACGATTGCGGTAAACAATCCAATATGTACGCGCCGGCCCAGGTGCCGAGTGCCGCCGAAGAGGTTCTGTTCCAAGACTCCGGCCAGGCCCAGATAGAGGGCCAGGACAATCCCGAAGGCGATGATTCCCAGGAGGAGGGCCACGGAGACCGAGAGCTGCAGCAGCTCCGGCTCCATATCCGTCGGCGCTTCGAGAGGAAGTTTTTCCTGCAGCATGGCCTGGGTCTGCGGAACCCGCAACAGCAGAATGCCCATGAGAACCAGGAATATCAGCCAGCGGACGCCTCGGTGGGTGCCGCGGCGGAGAGCATGTGGTGCCTCGAGACGTGGCGCCTGCGGCAAAACGGACATGACCCTCACCTTTCGAATTGCGTAATGATAAATGCCTCGATGGCGGCGCCACAAAGGATCAGGACCGTGCCGGCCGCGAACAGGAGCAACGACCCTGCGAGCGCAGAGGTGTACGTAGACCAGGTCCGGGCGCCGTTCCGGCGGCGCCGGAGGGTGGCGACCAGCGGGTACAGTCCCCCGGCCGCGGCCGCCAGGCAACCGAGGAATTCGAAGGGGACGTACCAGGCAACGGAGGTCAGCAACGCCGCGCCCCCGGCAGTAACCACCCCGATTTTGGCGGTGGCCCCGACATACAGCCCGACCAGCGGAAGCGTAATCAGCGTGGCCGAACCCCCGGTGACGGCCCCCACATAGAGGAGGCACGCTGCGCCCATGTTGCGCAGCACGAGCGTGCCGAAGTTCCAGTTTTGGGCGGCGGGGGCGTCGTCGCCGAGGGATCGAAAGGACGGAAGACTGAAATAACCGATGAGCAGCCCCGCCGCGAACAGGACCGCGCTCAAGGTAAGGGACACTGCGAGCACTTTGGCGTCGACCCTGGTGGGGGTGATAGCGCTGCGGACGAGGCTGCTCATGATGGTCGGGCCCTAAGCGATCGCGATGGCTTTGCCCTTGCGGAGGATGTACCAGCGGATCGTTGCCACGAGTGCGCCGCCGACTCCAAAGCCAAAGGCAGCTGCCACAAGTGTCAGCGCCAGTCCGCCCACTTGGACGGCGGTGACGATCTGGCTTGCTGCCGCCGTCGAGATGCCAAGAGACCCCGCCACCCATGCGATGGCCACACCGCCAATGACGAGGCCGACTGCCGCGATGGCAGCGGCCAGTGAGACCGTCGTCGCCCGTTTTGCCAAGCTGTTCATGGTTACTTCCTTAGAGTGAGAAGCCCTCATCGAGCCGCGTGATACCGGCGTGTGCCGGTCACCCCACCCTACGAAGCGCCGCAGCCGTGGCGCGTCCCCCGAAAGTTCACACTGTGGCGCCCTGCGCGCTACTTTGGTCTATCTCCCAAGGACCGCGCCGCACTCGGGTACGGGCACGTCAAAGTGTGAGCACGCCGAGTTTGAGTGCGCAAACAACGAGCTGAACGCGGTTTTCTACGCCAAACTTGGCCATCAGCCGACCAGCATGTGCCTTCACCGTGGCCTCCGTGACGAACAGGGCGTTGGCCACATCCCGGTTGCTCAGACCCTGGCCGATCAGGGCAAGAACCTCGGACTCCCGCCCCGTGAGTGGTTCGCGCAGCGGGGCCGCAGGGTGGCAGGTTCTCAGCGGTTCGGCTACCAGCGCCTTGACCAGCGCCGCCGTCACTTGGGGACTGACCACCGAGGTACCGGCATGGGCCTGCCGCACGGCAGCTGCGATCTCTGCCGGTCGGGAGTCTTTTACAAGAAATCCCTGGACTCCGGCCCGGAAGGCCGGGACCAGATATTCGTCGGTCGCAAAAGTGGTCACCGCCAGGATCGCCGGGCAATGGTCGGATGCCAGAATGCGCGCAGTTGCCTCGGCCCCGTCCATTAGCGGCAATTGCATGTCCATCAGAACGACGTCGGGCCGCAGCCGGGCGCTCATGGACACGGCTGACCTGCCGTCTTCCGCTATTCCGATGCACGCCATGCCTGGCGCAGCATCGATGAAGACCTTCAGAGCTTGGCTCATGAGCGCCTGATCTTCGACTACCAAAACACGGATGTCATCCACGGTGTCCCCCTCCACCCCTCGACTATAGGCGACGACGAATGTCAACCTTCGTAGCTACCGCGGGCCGGGCGCAATCGAAATACTGGCAGGGCCAATATTTATCCATTCAATGGGGGAAATATCTTGAAGAATGTCCTTGCGCGCACCGCGGCCGTGGTCCTGACGGCAGCGCTCACTTCCGCTGCCCTCCCTGCCACGGCTGCCACCACGCTTCCTCCTAACGCCTCCCCAATCGTCCTGACTCCAACTGTGACGCCCGCAGCGGGCCAGTCCGGGGCGGTCTCCACCGACGGGATCCGGGACGAGTTCGCCAAACTCCGGTGCCTCTTCTTCCGTTGCTGAACTGTGGGTGATCAGGCCGGTGGCCTTCAACGACCGGTTCCATCTCCGGCGACCAGCCGTGCACCGCGGACCGGGCCCGTCTCAGCGGCGGTTCGGTAGGGTGGAGCGCATGAAGACGAGCGCCGCCGACGCGATCCGTTCGGAAGCGCGGCAATGGCTGCGCAATCCGTCGACGTACAGTTCCCGGCCGTTGTCGCCCTGGTGGCAGGCCGCCGTCGCTGTTCTGGCGATCTGGTCACTGATGACGGACGTGCCGGGCCTCCTGACCGAACCGGCGGGCTCCGGCCAGGCTTCAGCGGTGCCTCTCATCAGCCTCGCCTTCCTGGCTCTGGGCCCGCTGCTGGCCACGGTGCGCTGCTGGGCCGGAGCGGCGGTGACGCTTGCCGGCGCGGTGCCGGAACTCGACAGCCCCGCCTCGCATGCCCTGCTGTTCCTCAGCCTCGCGGTGCTCATCTGCGCCTTCACCGGGACCAAGAGGGTGAGCAGCGGGGTGCTCGCGCTGGTGCTTCTTTGGATGACGGCCAATGCCGCCCTGGTTCCCTTCGACTATCTGTTCGTCAACATCGCCGTGGCCGTCAGTATCTGCCTGCTATATGGGATTTCCCGGGCAGGGATCCACTCCCGGGAACTGTTCGAGCGCAGCAGCGCGGAACAGGAACAGGCGCGACTCGATCACGCCGAAGCCCTCGCGTCGGGTCGCCGGCAGATCACCCGGGACTTGCACGACGTGATCGCCCACGATGTCACCGTCATTGCCCTGCAGGCGGATGCCGCGCTGTCCGGATCCGATCCGTCGTTTCGTCACCAGAGCCTCGAAGCGATCTCCGATGCGGCGCACCGGGCACTGACCGATCTTCGATCGATGATGCGGGTCCTTTCGCCAGCCATGGGCGGCGATGGTCCCCCCGCGGAGTCCTCCCTTACCCGCTCCCTGGCTGACATCGTGGGGCATCTGCGGCGGCTTGGATATCCCACGGAGGTAGAGGTGACCGGCGATCCCGACACTCTTTCCGCCATGGTTGTTCTCGGGGTCCGGCCCATCCTGCGCGAATGCAGCACCAACGTGATCGTTCACGCCGCCCCGGGCTCGCAGGTCCGGTTCACCCTTGAATCCGGCCCTCAGAGCCTCGTCCTGACCGTCTCCAACGAAGTGTCCGCCAACGGCGGCCCCGCCGGCCGGACCCCCCGGGGTGGTTTCGGTCTGGGCTTTATGCGCGAACGGGTGGAACGCCTCGGCGGCCACCTGTCCACCGGGGTCGAGGGCGGACTGTGGATGGTCCGGGCCACGTTCCCGGTGACCGCCACCGGCGGCGCGCCAGATGCTCCCACCGCAGGCGCGGACAGGACGCCGGCCGTGCGCCCCTGACGTCAGTCGTCGCTGCGGAGCTCCCGCTGCCGGGCACTGAGCAGTTCCACCTCGGGGCGGGCAGCCATGAAGCGCTCAACGGCGGCCAGCACCTCCACCAGGTGGGCGCGGTCAGCGGCGACCAGTCCGACGCCGATCATGGCGCGCCGGTGCTGGTCGTGGAAGTCTGTCTCGGCGACGGAAACATCGAAGCGCCGCTTCAGTTCCGCCTGCACGGGCCGCACGACGGAGCGTTTCTCCTTCAGGCTGTGGACGTCGCCGAGGAGGAGGTCGAATTCAATCCAGCCGATCCACATGGCGTGCAGTTGCCGGCGGCGTCAGCCGATGGTCAGTTCGCCCATCCGGTCCCAGCCGTCACCGTCGAACTGACGGCTGATGATCCGGGGGGTTTCCGCCAGGGCCTGCGGCATGTCAGCCATGGCCTGCTTAAAGTGGGCGCTGTTGACGTGGTCCCCGGCGGCGTCGTCCTTGAACGCTTCCACCAGGACGAATTCGTTCGGGTCCTCCACACTGCGGGACCAATCGAACCAGAGATTGCCCGGCTCCTGCCGGGTGGCCCGGGTAAAGTCCTCCACGAGGCCGAGCCAACGCTCGGACCAATCGGGCTTGACCTTGAATTTTACGACGATGAAGATCACGGGAAGCTGCCTTTCGGGGAGGCGGATCGGGGTTTCATTGTTACAGGGAACTCAGGGGGCCGCGGCGGGTTCCCGTGCCAGTAGTTGCGCAGTCCTAATGTAACGGGACGTGATGTGGTCCCGTGCCAGCTTTGTCAGGGCGCCGCCCGCTGCGTAAAACCAGTTGGACGGCACGCCAAAGGCGGTGATGTGGACCAGGACCCTGCCCTGCCCATCGATCGAAACCTCAAACGCTTCCTCACCCCGGACGGGATGCCCAGGGAGGGTGCCGTAGCCGAAACCGGCGGACTGGGGCCCGTCCCCCTGCGCCGGGTGGCGGACCCAGACCACCTCGCACGGCGCGTTGAGCCGGAACGGCCCGACGCCGAAACCGCTCACCACGCGCGTGCCGGGGACCACGGTGCCGGATTCTGCCCGGACCCGCAACCCTGCCCCTTTCTGCAGCTGCCAGCCCAGAATGCCCTCTGCCACACGCCGGTACGCGGGCATCCCTTCGCCAACGTCAGCGCGAGTGACCACGCTTTGGGCCCCAGCGGGCAACTGACCATGCTCCGTGGAACCGATCCCTACGTAGTTCAGCTGACCCGCCGCGATCCGGGTGCTCATGCCCGCCCGCCGATCAGCCGCGCCCAGCCAAGCTGCTCCTGCTGGAGCCGGCTCAGCGACGCCACCACCAGGTCGTAGGAATCCTCAACCATGTCGCGCACCATCGAATCGGGCAGGGCACCATCCAGGCGTACGCCATTCCAGTGTCTTTTGTTCAGATGCCACGCTCCAGTAATTTCCGGGTGCGCCGCGCGCAACTGCTCAGCCAGGGCCGGTTCGCACTTCAGGCTTACCGCGAAGTCGGTCTCCTGCATGGCGGAGAGCGCAAACATCTTTGCCTCGTGCCGGCCGCCGCCGGACACTGCGGCCCGCACCTTGAAGACCGACGTCTCCGGGCCGAAGGGGAAGTCCTCGAAGGCGCCGGGAAAGCCCAGGCAGATCCGCCGCAGTTCTGCTGCATCCATGCTTCGAGCCTACCGGCCGGCCCGGACATTTTGCAGGGGCCAGTGCCGGGCGTGATGACTGCCACGGCGGCGCCGGCTTAGAGACCGAAGCGCCTGGCCTCCTGCGCGGGGCAGGCGTTCATGATGACGTCGAGACCGGCTGCTTTTGCCCGCGCCGCCGCGGCTTCGTCAATGACTCCCAGCTGCATCCAGACCGCTTTAGCGCCAACAGCAACCGCCTCATCCACCACGGCCCCCACCCGTCCGGAGTTCACGAAGCAGTCCACGACGTCGACCGGCTGCTTCTCGGCCGGGATGGCGGCCAGAGTGGCGTAGCCGGTCTCCCCATGCACCGGATCGCCGGGCAGGTTCACCGGGATGATCTCCATCCCGAGCCGGTCACGGATGAAAAGGGAGGTGTCGTAGGCGGCCCGCCATTCGTTCGTCGACAAACCCACAATGGCCCACCGCGCCCTGGTGCGCATGAGCTTTTCGAGGACTGTCGGATCGTTGACGTGGGCCATGTGCACAGCCTAACCGCACCGGCCGACACGCCGGCAAGATTGCCGCGGACCAAGGGAGGCCCCGGAAACCGGACCGGCGGCATACCCGAACAAGTGATCGGTAACGAGGGCAAAGATCCGACTCAAATCGAATATTACGCCAAAAAACGGTCCATATTTGAGAAAAAGCGCGACATCCGTTTTAGTTGAGAGCGACCATCCCGAGCGGCCGAGAGACCTGGATCGATGAAGCCGCAGCAACCCTGGTCGTTGGAATCCTGCCCTGGACTCCGGCGATAGCAAGGCAAGAGCCGCGGGAACAGCCGGACTGACTACCCGGCTCGAAGGCTCTTTCCGTAGGGTGCTACTGCCAGGACCGATGGAGTGCCGCTATGACAACCTTCCTGTCCTCCTCCGCGCCCGAGACGTTATTCGACGGCGCCGGAGCCACCCCCCACACCCCGGCCCTGCCGGTCGCTTTCCGCTCGCTGCGCCGCACCTTCGGCACCGGCGCCGATGCGCATACGGTCCTCCGTGACATTGACTTCGACATCCACGCCGGAGAAGTGCTGGCCATCCTTGGTACCTCCGGCTGCGGCAAATCCACGCTGCTCCGGGCGGCCGCCGGGCTCGACTCCCCCACCACCGGCAGGGTTGATATCGACGGCACACCCGTCCAGGGCATCGACGCGCGTTGCGCCTTCGCCTTCCAGGAACCGCGCCTCCTGCCGTGGCACACCTTGCAGGCCAACATCGCCATCGGCCTGCCTCCCGGTATCAGCGCCCGGGACGGCAAAGCCAAGGTGTCCCGGCTGCTCGAGCTCGTCGGGCTGACGGAGTTCGCCAAGCACCGCCCCCGCGAAATTTCCGGAGGCATGGCCCAGCGTGCCTCGTTGGCCCGCGCCCTGGCGCGCAACCCCGGCGTCCTGCTCCTCGATGAACCGTTCGGTGCGCTCGATGCGCTCACCCGAATCAACATGCAGGACCTCCTGTTGGACATTCACCGCGCCGAACCCACCACGGTGCTGTTGGTAACCCACGACGTCGACGAGGCCCTCCAGCTTGCCGACCGCATCATCGTCCTCGGCACGGAAAACAGCGACGTCGCGGGTTCTCCTTCCACAGCACCCGGCGCCACCATCGTGCGTACCGTTGCCGTCCCCGGCGAGCGCCCCCGCAACCGCGGATCCGTGGAACTGGCCCGCATGCGGGCCTCCCTCCTGGCGACCCTCGGCGTCGACGGCCACTAGCCGCCCGTTCGGGTAGTGTGCGGCCGCCCGGAACGTCCGGACCGCCAGCTGCCACCCAACCCACGCCTGTTGGCCCTGCTTTCAGCTCCCACCCTTGACCTCACGCCCGTCATTCCACCCCGCATCCCGGAGGATCCCCATGTCATTCGCCCCCAAAGCCACCCGCCGTTCGGTGCTGGGCGCCGTCGCCGCCTCAGCCGCCCTCGTCCTCACGGGCTGCGTGGCCGGTGAAGGCTCCGGCGGGTCCCCCGCCGCGGGCGCCGCCGTCGAGAGCGGCACCCTCAACATCGACTTTGCCACCTACAACCCGCTGAGCCTGGTCATTAAGCAGAAGGGCTGGCTGGAAGCCTCGCTCAAGGACCAGGGCGTCACGGTGAACTGGGTCCAGTCCGCCGGCTCCAACAAGGCCAACGAGGCACTGCGCTCCGGCGCGGTCGACGTCGGCTCGACGGCTGGGTCCGCCGCGCTGCTGGCCCGTTCCAACGGGTCCCCAATCAAGACCATCGACATCTTCTCCCGGCCCGAGTGGGCGGCGCTCGTGACAAAGAGCTCCTCCGGCATCAGCACGGTGGCGGAGCTCAAGGGCAAGTCCGTGGCCGCAACCAAAGGCACCGACCCCTACTTCTTCCTGCTGCAGTCGCTCGCCGAAGCCGGCGTCTCCGCCAAGGATGTCACCGTGCAGAACCTGCAGCACGCGGACGGCCGCGCCGCGCTGGAGAACGGCTCCGTGGATGCCTGGTCCGGGCTGGACCCGATCATGGCCGGCGCGGAGCAGAAAGGCGCCAAGCTCTTCTACCGCAACCTCTCTTTCAACACCTACGGCTTCCTGAACGCCACCGAATCCTTCCTCAAGGACAAACCGAAGCAGGCGCAGGCCGTCGTCAACGCCTACGAGAAAGCGCGGGCGTGGGCCGCAGCCCACCCGGACGAGACCGCGCAGATCCTCGCCGACGCTGCCGGTTTGGACCTCGCCGTCGCGAAGACTGTGGTGCTGGAGCGCAGCAACCTGGACGTGGATCCGGCGCCCGGAGAGGCCCAGCGCACAGTCCTGGCGAAGATCGGTCCCACCTTCGTGGAGACCGGTGACGTCGCGACCCAGCAACAGATCGACGACGCCGTTGCCTCCCTTCTTGACGACTCGCTGGTGAAGAAGGCGGATGCGTCCGCCATCAAGGATTCCTGATGGCCCCCGGAAGCCGCCACCTCACCGGCAACAGTGTTGCGGACGGGCGCGCTGCAGCCGTCCCCGCAACTCCGGCAGACGCCGCCCAGCCGAACTCCCCCTTCCCGGGTGGAGACAGGACCCCGGCAAACGGATGGTCCCCGGCCGGGATCCTGTCCGCCGGCTGGGCGCGTCTGCTCCTTGGATTGATTATTCCCGCCGCAGTTCTGTTGTCCTGGCAGCTGTCCACCGCCGCGGGGGTGTTCAGCATTGTCCAGCTGCCGCCGCCGTCCATGGTGCTGGCGGCGGGCCTGGACCTGCTCCAGCGCGGGCAACTCGGCCAGCACATCGCAATCTCCACCCAGCGTGTGTTGCTCGGCTTTGCCGCCGGCGCTGCGCTGGGACTGGTCTTCGGATCGCTGGTGGGCCTGTCCCGGTTCGCCGATGCCCTGCTCGCGCCGACCATCGGTGCGCTCCGGGCCGTGCCCTCGCTGGCCTGGGTGCCACTGCTCATTCTCTGGATGAAGATCGGCGAGGACTCCAAGATCACCCTGATCCTGATCGGCGCGTTCTTCCCGGTCTTCACCACCGTCTCCCTGGCGTTGCGCCATGTGGACCGGAACCTGGTAGAGGCCGCCCGTGCGTTCGGGCTTAAGGGCGTGAAACTGCTGACCACAGTCCAGCTCCCGGCCGTGGTCCCGGCGGTGTTCTCCGGGCTCCGGCTCGCACTGGCCCAGGCCTGGCTGTTCCTGGTGGCCGCCGAACTCATCGCCTCCTCCATGGGGCTCGGCTTTCTGCTGACGGACTCGCAGAACAACGGCCGCACAGACCGGCTCCTGCTGGCCATTGTGCTGCTGGCGGTGATCGGCAAGATCACCGATGCCCTGTTGGGGCTCGCCGAGAAATGGTCGGTGAAACGATGGGCGTAACCACCCGGGCAGCCCCGGTCACGCACCCGGCAACCGAGGAAGAGCGCCTCGCCTTCTGGGACGCCGCGGCTCTCCGGCTCGACTGGGCAGACTCCCCGGGGCAGGACAAGCCCTGGCACACCACGCACCGCCTCGTCCCGGCCGACGCCGGCGCCGGGACCGGGCCGAAGATCAGCTGGTTCGACGGCGGCCGGCTCAACGTCGCCTACAACTGCGTCGACCGCCATGTAGCGGCGGGACGCGGGGACACGGTGGCCCTGCACTTCGAGGGCGAGCCCGGTGACCGCCGGAGCATCACCTACGCGGACCTGCAGCGTGAGGTCTCCCGGGCGGCCAACGCCCTGCTGGGCCTCGGCGTCGGCAAGGGCGACCGTGTGGTCATCTACCTTCCGGTGATTCCGGAAACGGTGATCATCACCCTGGCCGTCGCCCGGATCGGTGCCATCCACTCGCTCGTGTTCGGCGGCTTCTCTGCGGAGGCGCTTAAGTTCCGGGTGGAGGACACGGGCGCCAAACTGCTGGTCACCACCGACGGGCAGTTCCGCCGCGGCGTCGCAGTTCCGGTCAAGGACAACGCGGACGCGGCCGTCGCCGGGGACAACGCGATCGAGCACGTCCTGGTGGTCAACCGCACCACCGCACAGGAACACCTGGAGACTGTCCCGATGACCGCGGGGCGGGACGTGTGGTGGCACGACGCCGTCGGGCAGGCCGCCGACCTCCACGAACCCGAGGCGTTCGACGCCGAGACCCCGCTGTTCATCATGTATACCTCCGGCACCACCGGAAAGCCCAAGGGCCTGGTCCACACCTCCGGCGGCTACCTCACGCAGGCGTCATGGAGCTTCGAGCACCTCTTCAGCAACCCGGACCCGGCCCTCCGCGACCAGGATGTCCACTGGTGCACGGCCGACCTCGCCTGGGTCACCGCGCACACCTACGAGCTGTACGGCCCGCTGTCCAACGGCGCCACCCAGGTGATCTTCGAGGGGACCCCCAACACGCCGCATCCTGGCCGGCACTTCGAAATCATCGAACGCTACGGCGTCACCCAGTACTACACCGCGCCCACTCTGGTCCGCTCGCTGATGGGCTGGTTCCCGGACGGCATCCCGGACGGCTACGATCTGTCCTCCATCCGCCTGCTCGGCACCGTGAGTGAAGCCGTCAACCCGGAGGCATGGCGCTGGTTCCGGAAGCACCTCGGGGCCGGCACCGTGCCCGTGGTGGACACCTGGTGGCAGTCCGAGACCGGCGCCACCATCCTCTCCCCCGCGCCGACGGACACCGAGTTCAAGCCCGGCTGCGCGGCCCGGCCGCTGCCCGGCGTCAGCGCCCGGATCGTGGACGACGCCGGCAATACCGTCCCGCCCGGCGTCCAGGGCTTTCTCGTGGTGGACGCGGCCGGTCCCGCCATCGCCCGGACCGTGTGGGGCAACCCGCAACGCTATTTCGACTCCTACTGGCGGCAATACGCGGAACGGGGCTGGTTCCTCGCCGGCGACGGCGCGAAGTACGACGCCGACGGCGACATCTGGATTCTCGGGCGGGTGGATGACACCCTCAACGTCTCCGGGCACCTGCTCTCCACGATCGAGATTGAATCGGCCCTCGTCTCGCACCCGGACGTGGTGGAGGCCGGCGTCTGCCCCGTCGCGGACCCGAAGACCGGCCACGCGATCGTCGCGTTCGTCGTCCCCACCCGTCCCCTCCCCTCACAAGTCCCCACCGGCTCCCAGCCTTCGCCACCACAGGCAGGGTCCCTCGCCGGCGTGGGCCCGAACTCGCTGGCCGAGGAACTCCGCAACCACGTCGCCAAGGCGATCGGGCCGATCGCCAAGCCTCGCGACGTCGTCATCGTCGAGGATGTGCCGAAGACCCGCAGCGGCAAGATCATGCGCCGGCTGCTGACCCAGCTGTTCGAAGGAACCACGCTTGGAGACACCACCTCGCTGCAGAACGAACCGTCGATCGCCGGCATCCAGGCCGTCCTGCGTGACCGCAATGCCACACCCGATACACCCCGGAAGTAAGGAACTCCTATGACAGACATCAGCAACGTCGCCCGTCTTTCCGATCCGCTCAAGTTCGCCTACTGGGTCCCGAATGTCTCCGGCGGCCTGGTGGTCTCCACCATCGAACAGCGCACCGGTTGGGACTTCGACTACAACAAGAAACTGGCGCGGATCGCGGAGAACTCCGGCTTCGAGTACGCCCTGACCCAGACCCGGTACGCCGCCTCCTACGGCGCCGACAAGCAGCACGAGGCCACCTCGTTCAGCCTCGCGTTGCTCGCCGCCACGGAGCGGCTCAAGGTGATCTCCGCCGTCCACCCGGGCATGTGGCACCCCGGTGTGCTGGCGAAGTTCATCATCACCGCGGACCACATTTCCAACGGCCGCGCCGCCGTGAACATCGTCTCCGGCTGGCTCAAAGCAGAATTCGAGAACTTCGGCCTCGAATGGCTCGAGCACGACGAACGCTACGTCCGCACCGAGGAGTTCATCCGGGTCCTCCGCGGGCTGTGGACCGAGCAGGACTACAGCCAGGCCGGCAAGTACTACAACATCGCCGATTTCACCCTGCAGCCGGCACCGGTGGACGTGCCGGGCCGGGCGCACCCGGAAATCTTCTTCGGCGGCAACTCCACCGCCGCGCAGGCCACGGCCGGCCGGGTGGCGGACTGGTACTTCTCCAACGGCAAGGACCTGGAGGGTTTCAAGGAGAACATCGCCGGCGTCGTCGCCGCTGCCGCAGAGACCAGGCGCGGTACCGAAGGCGCCCTCGCTGCCGCTTTATCCTCTCCGAGGTTTGGCCTGAACGGCTTCGTGATCGCCCGCGATTCCGAGAAGGAAGCCCGCGATACCCTCCGCGAGATCGTCGCGAAGGCGCACAAACCCGCCGTCGAGGGGTTCCGCGCCGCGGTCCAGGAAGCCGGGGCGTCCACGAAGGACGGCAAGGGCATGTGGGCCGACTCCAGTTTCGAGGATCTGATCCAGTACAACGACGGTTTCAAGACCCAACTGATCGGCACCCCGGAGCAGATCGCCGAACGGATCGTAGAGTATAAGAAAATCGGCGTGAACCTGTTCCTCACCGCCTACCTGCACTTCCAGGAGGAGGTCGCAGCGTTCGGCCAGGACGTCTTGCCGATCGTCCGCGAACTCGAGGCCGACCTGGCCCGCAAGCACGGCACGGAACTGGACCTGTCCGGGATTCCGGCCACGACGATTAAGGTGGACGCATAATGGCTGACCGTAAGTTCGGGTTCCGTACCCGCGCCCTGCACGCCGGCGGCACCCCCGACGCCGAGCACGGCGCCCGGGCCGTGCCGATTTACCAAACCACTTCCTTCGTGTTCAAGGACACCCAGGACGCCGCCAACCTCTTTGCGCTGCAGAAGTACGGCAACATCTACTCCCGGATCGGCAACCCCACGGTGGCCGCGTTCGAGGAGCGCATCGCGTCCCTGGAGGGCGGCATCGGTGCGGTGGCGACGTCCTCGGGGATGGCCGCGGAGTTCATCACTTTCGCCGCGCTCACCCAGGCCGGTGACCACATCGTGGCAGCCTCCCAGCTTTACGGTGGCACGGTAACCCAGCTGGACGTCACGCTGCGCCGCTTCGGCGTCGACACCACGTTCGTCCCCGGCACCGATCCGGCGGACTACGCCGCTGCCATCCGGGAGAACACCAAGGCGATCTTCGTCGAGGTGGTGGCCAACCCGTCCTCCGAGGTCCAGGACCTTGAGGGGCTGGCCAAGGCAGCGCACGACGCCGGCATCCCGCTCGTCGTCGACGCCACCTTGAGCACGCCGTACCTCGTGCGGCCGATCGAACACGGCGCGGACATCGTTATCCATTCCGCCACCAAGTTCCTCGGCGGCCACGGCACCACCCTCGGCGGCGTGATCGTCGAAAGCGGCCGGTTCAACTGGGGCAACGGGAAGTTCCCGACGATGACCGAGCCGGTGGCCTCCTACGGCAACGTCTCCTGGTGGGGCAACTTCGGCGAGTACGGCTTCCTCACGAAGCTCCGCTGCGAGCAGCTGCGGGACATCGGACCCGCCCTGTCCCCGATGTCCGCGTTCCAGCTCCTGCAGGGCGTGGAGACCCTTCCGCAGCGCCTGGACGAACACCTCAAGAACGCCCAGGCCGTCGCGGAGTGGCTCGAAGCGGACGAACGTGTGGCCTACGTGAACTACTCGGGCCTTCCCTCGCACCCGTACTTCGAGCGGGCCCGGAAGTACCTTCCGCTCGGACCGGGCTCGGTGTTCTCCTTCGGCGTGAAGGGGGGCCGCGCGGCCGGGCAGACGTTCATCGAGTCCCTGCAGCTGGCCTCGCACCTGGCCAACGTCGGCGATTCCCGGACCCTCGTCATCCATCCCGGGTCCACCACCCACCAGCAGCTCAGCCCGGAACAGCTCGAGTCCGCCGGCATCCCGGAGGACTTGGTCCGGATCTCGATCGGGCTGGAAGACCTCGAGGACATCCTCTGGGACATTGACCAGGCCCTGGACGCTGCAACGGTGGCAGCCCCTGATGCCTCCGCCCGCGGCGTACACACGCCAGAGGCTGACGCCTGCACGATCGGAGTTAACGCGTGAGCACCGAAGAAGAACGTACCTGGACCGAGCCGTCCGCCCCGGAGCGGCTGGCCCTGCTGCGGCAGGCAACGTCGATCGCAATCGTGGGCGCCTCGGACAAACCGTCCCGGGCGAGCTACTTCGTTGCCACCTACCTGCAGTCCTCCACGCGCTACAAGGTGTATTTCGTAAATCCGGTGGTGAAGGAGATCCTGGGCCAGCGAACGTATGCCTCGCTCGCGGACCTGCCGGAGAGCCCGGACATCGTGGACGTGTTCCGCAAGCACGATGACCTCCCGGGGGTCCTGGACGAGGCCGTCGCGGCAGGCGCCAAAACGCTCTGGCTGCAGCTGGGCTCGTGGCACGAGGACGTGGCGAAGGAAGCCGAGGCGGCCGGGCTCGACGTCGTGATGGACCGTTGCGTGAAAATCGAGCATGCCCGGTTCCACGGCGGACTGCACCTGGCCGGCTTCGACACCGGCGTCATTTCGTCCAAACGGCAGGTCCTGGCCTAACCGCGCCCGCGCCGGGCCACCGAACTCGCGGCACGCGTGCGGGCTCGCCATAACGAAACGGCGCGCCGCACCTTGCCCCACGTTCCCGCCGAACTCGCGGCACCCGGCCAAACGACGGCGGCGGGCCACCTTTTCAGGTGACCCGCCGCCGTCGTGCGTTAGCTTCGGATGCGTCAGTCGTTGATCAAATCGTTGATCACGATGGTCTGGTCGCGGTCAGGACCGACGCCGATTGCCGAGAAGCGCGTGCCGGAGAGCTTTTCCAGGGCCAGCACGTAGTTTTTGGCGTTCTCCGGGAGGTCCTCCAGGGTGCGGGCGCCGGTGATGTCCTCGGTCCAGCCCTCGAAGTACTCGAAAATCGGCTTGGCGTGGTGGAAATCGGTCTGGGTCATCGGCATTTCCTCGTGCCGGACGCCGTCGACGTCGTAGGCCACGCAGACCGGGATCTGTTCGATGCCGGTGAGGACGTCGAGCTTGGTGACGAAGTAGTCCGTGAAGCCGTTGACGCGCGAGGCGTGGCGCGCCAGCACGGCGTCGTACCAGCCGCAGCGGCGCGGCCGGCCGGTGTTGACACCAAATTCACCGCCGGTCTTCTGCAGGTACATGCCCATCTCATCGAACAATTCGGTGGGGAACGGGCCGGCGCCCACGCGGGTGGTGTACGCCTTGATGATGCCGATGGAACGCGAGATCCGGGTGGGGCCGATGCCCGAGCCCACGGAGGCGCCGCCGGCCGTCGGGTTCGAGGAGGTCACAAACGGGTAGGTGCCGTGGTCGACGTCCAGGAACGTGGCCTGGCCGCCTTCCATGAGGACCACCTTGCCCTCGTCCAGGGCGGTGTTCAGCACATAGGTGCTGTCAATGACCAGCGGGCGCAGACGCTCGGCGAAGGACAGGAAGTACTCCACGATCTCGTCCACCTCGATGTCGCGGCGGTTGTAGACCTTGACCAGGAGTTCATTCTTCTGGCGCAGCGAGCCTTCGACCTTCTGGCGCAGGATGGAGGCGTCAAAGACGTCCTGGACGCGGATGCCGAGGCGGGCCACCTTGTCCATGTAGGCCGGTCCGATGCCCCGGCCGGTGGTGCCGATGGCGCGGCTGCCCAGGAAACGCTCGGTGACCTTGTCCAGCACCTGGTGGTACGGCGCCACGAGGTGGGCGTTTGCGGAGACGCGCAGCTTGGAGGTGTCGGCGCCGCGGGCTTCGAGGCCGTCGATTTCCTGGAACAGCGCTTCTAGGTTCACCACGCAGCCGTTGCCGATAACCGGGACCGCGTTGGGGCTCAGGATGCCGGCCGGAAGGAGCTTGAGCTCGTACTTCTCACCGCCTACGACGACGGTGTGGCCGGCATTGTTGCCGCCGTTGGGCTTGACGACGTAGTCGACTCGGCCACCAAGCAGGTCAGTGGCCTTGCCTTTGCCTTCGTCGCCCCATTGGGCTCCGACGATCACGATTGCTGGCATGGGATCCTCCCCCATTCGTTCGGGCCAAACCGCAGGTGTCCCGCAGCTTAGCGCCGTTCATGAGAATGCCCCGAATCTACCGCTGTGCTCTTTCGATCAACGCCAGTTTCCGGGGCTCTTACCACCCAAGTTTAGCCGATGGCGGTGACAGCAGCTCATTTGCCCGGCCACTGGACTTCCGCCGGGCCGCCGGCCTCCTCGGCTCCACCTGCGCAGTGTCCAGCTTGCGGAACTTCGTGGGACAGGCTTGCGCGGGTCGGCCGGTTCGAATTAGGTAGGAGGTGACCATCCCGAGCGGCCGAGGGACCTGGACCATTGACGCCGCAGCAACCCTGCCCGCGCACACCACTGTGACGGCAAAGGTGCTACCGCCAGGACCGATGGAAAGGACGCGCTCCCATGCCGCAGAACACCGACCATATCCGCGCCACCCATGCAGGCTCGTTGCCCCGCACGCCCGAGCTCATCGCCGCGAACGAGGCCAAAGAGTCAGACGGCATCACTCCCGAGTTCCTGGACCTGCTGGAAACCTCCGTGGTGGACATCGTGCAGCGCCAGAAGGATCTCGGCATCGACATCCCCAACGACGGCGAATACGGGCACACCATGTCCAGCGCGGTTGATTACGGTGCGTGGTGGAATTACTCCTTCAGCCGGCTGGGCGGCCTGGAACCGACGGACGTGGACCGCTGGGCGGACGCCGCCGTGCACCGCTCCAGCCCCGGCCACATCGTGCTGACCTCCTTCCCGGACCGCCGCGACCGGCAAAAATTCAACGACGCCTACAACGATCCGTCCTCCGGGATCCTGGCGCACCGCAGGTCCGTCACGCAGCCGAAGATCGCCGGCCCGCTGAGCTACACCGGCCAGGCCCTGGTGGGGTCGGACATCGCCAACCTCAAGACCGGCCTGGCCGCAGCCGGGCTGTCCGAGGGCTTCGTCGCGTCCCTGTCCCCCGGCTCCTGCGCACGCGTCGCCAATGAGTATTACACCTCCGATGAGGAGCTCCTCTATGCCTGCGCCGATGCCATGCGCGAGGAGTACAAGGCCATCATCGATGCGGGGCTCACTGTCCAGCTCGATGACCCGTCGCTGGCCGAAAGCTGGGACCAGATCAACCCGGAGCCGAGCCTGGCGGACTATCTGAAGTTCATCCAGCTCAGGGTTGAGGCCACCAACTGGGCACTGCGCGATCTTCCCCAGGACCAGATCCGTCTGCACGTGTGCTGGGGCTCCTGGCACGGACCGCACACCACCGACATTGACCTCGCGGACATCATCGGTTCCGTCATGCAGGTCAACGCGGGGGCTTACTCCTTCGAGGCCGCCAACGTCCGACACGAACATGAATGGCGGGTCTGGGAGGACACCAAACTGCCCGACGGAAAAGTCATTATTCCTGGCGTCGTTTCCCACGCCACCAACGTCGTCGAGCACCCGGACCTGGTGGCTGACCGGATCGTGCGTTTCGCCGAATTGGTGGGCCGGGAAAATGTGATTGCCTCCACAGACTGCGGTCTCGGCGGCCGCGTGCACCCGCAAATCGCCTTTGCCAAGCTGGAATCCCTGGGCGAGGGAGCCCGCCGGGCAACCGCCCGGCTCTGGTAGCCGGCCCCACGGCCGGTCCGTCATTTCGCAGGGCTTGATAGACTAATAAGGATCGACCAGGAATCGGTCCACACCACATTTTCAAACCACACCGTAATTGGCGTGCCCGCGTACGGTCTGGGAGCTTCACCAAACCTGCAGGAGACTCAGCAATATATGACAGCCTTGGCCACTGAAAATTCCCGCGAGCAGCTTTTGAGCCGCCGCTACGAACCTAGCGTCGCAGCCGTAAACGAGCTGTGCGACACGCTGCAGGCCACCAAAGCTGGCATGAACGTCTCCTACGTGGACCCGATCCACGACGTCGACGAGTGCCGCATCATCAGCCTCTTCTCCAACATCGGAACCGAGGACGAGTCGGGTTTCATCACGGCCGGCGACGAAGAAGCGGCCACCCGCCTGTTGGGCGTCCACTGGAAGCTGGGCCTGCGTCCTGAGTACGTGATGCCGTGGAACGTTCACCCCTGGTACGTCCCGGGCGAGCCCAACGGCAAGTTCACGCCGGACCAGATCTCCGCCGGCCTCAAGCCGCTGCTGAAATTCCTTGCCGTGGTGCCCCGCGCCTCGGTGATCGTGGCCCACGGCACCGAAGCCAACCGCCTCGCGAACCTGCTCCTGAAGACCGAGGTGCCGATGATCTGGCGCCGCGGCCTCAAGACCTACAAGGTCCGCTCGCTCAGCGGCCGTGCCTTCGCCGGCACACCTGCCCGGCAGGAGCAGTACCTGGAGGAAATGGGCACCGTCTACGCCGACGCCATGGCCCGCACAGGGCTGGCAAAGACCAGCTGATCCCACCCGCAACGAATGACGGCGGGCGCCCACCTTCTGGTGGACGCCCGCCGTCATTCGTTTAACTGCAACGCGGTGTTAGCGCTTTTCGGCTTCGATCGCTGCCCTGGCGGCGGGATCGGAGTCCTTGAGGAATTTCTCGATCCGCTCCGGTTCCTCGGCCTCGCCGATCGCGGCGGAGGCGCGGCCCAGCGAGTACAGGGCGCGCAGGAACCCGCGGTTCGGTTCGTGCTCCCAGGGGATGGGCCCGACACCGCGCCAGCCGTTGCGCCGCAGCGAATCCAGTCCCCGGTGGTAGCCCACGCGGGAATAAGCGTAGGAGTCGATGGTCCGGCCTTCACTCCACGCTTCCTCAGCCAGCACGGCCCAGAGCAGCGAGGACGTCGGGTGCTTTTCCACCAGGTCCAGGGCTTCCTGGCCGGCGTCCAGCGCCGCGTAGACTTCGGTTTCGGCGGGCAGGTGCGTCGGCTCCGGACCCATCAGGTTCCGGCGGAATTCGTCCGACATGCCTAGAACGTCTTGCCGGTGGAGCCGAGCTGCTGGGCAGCCTCCACGACGCGGGCAGCCAGGCCGGCCTCGGCGGAGGCGCCCCAGACGCGCGGATCGTACAGCTTCTTGTTGCCCACCTCGCCGTCGACCTTCAGCACGCCGTCGTAGTTGCGCAGCATGTGGTCCGCGACCGGGCGCGTGAAGGCGTACTGGGTGTCGGTGTCGATGTTCATCTTGATGACACCGTAGGAAACGGCGTCCGCGATTTCCTTCTCGGACGAGCCGGATCCGCCGTGGAAGACGAGGTCGAAGGGGTTCGGTTTGCCGATCTTGGCGCCCACCTGCTCCTGGATATCCTTGAGGATTTCCGGGCGCAGCTTCACGCCGCCGGGCTTGTACACGCCGTGCACGTTGCCGAAGGTCAGCGCCGTGATGTAGCGGCCGTTCTCGCCGGCACCGAGAGCGTCGATCGTGGCGAGGGCGTCCTCGACGGTGGTGTAGAGCTTGTCATTGATGGCGTTCTCGACGCCGTCTTCCTCACCGCCGACGGTGCCGATCTCGACCTCGAGGATCATTTTCGCGGCAGCGGTGCGCTCGAGCAGTTCGCGGGCAATCCGCAGGTTTTCCTGCAGGGTCTCAGCGGAGCCGTCCCACATGTGCGAGTTGAAGAGCGGGTTGCGCCCGGCTTTGACCTCGGCCTCCGACGCGGCCAGCAACGGCAGGACGAAACCATCCAGCTTGTCCTTAGGGCAATGGTCCGTGTGCAGGGCGATGTTGACGCCGTAGTTCTTGGCCACTTCGCGGGCGAACGCGGCGAAGCCCAGGGAACCGGCCACCATGTCCTTGGTGGAGGCGCCTGACCAGTAAGCGGCGCCGCCGGTGGAGACCTGGACGATGCCGTCGGACTCGGCCTCGGCGAAGCCGCGGAGGGCTGCATTCAGGGTCTGGGAGGAGGTGACGTTGACGGCTGGAAAGGCAAAGCCGCCCGTCTTAGCGCGGTCGATCATCTCGGAGTAGATCTCTGGGGTTGCAATGGGCATGCTGACTCCTAAAGTGAATTTCGTCTGCGGGCTGGTGACCCTGGAGTGAACCTCGTCGGCTACGGTCCATCCTAGTCATGACTGCGCCGGTGGCAGTGTTTCCGGTCACCCGGGCCTGTAATACTCGCCTGCGGGCCCGGACCCGGGGCGCTGGGTTCGCACTTCGCGGGGACCCGGGCGCTGGGGCGTCCTAGCCCGGGAGCTGGCCGAAGACGTGCCGTCGGATCCAGGCGTGCATCGCGATGGCCGCGGCCGAGGCGGCGTTGATGGAGCGGGTGGACCCGAACTGCTCGATCGACAGGGTGTCCGCCGCCGCCTCATGGACTTCGGGGGACAGCCCTGGACCCTCCTGCCCGAATACCAGTACGCAGTCCCTGGGCAGTTCGTAGCTTTCCAGCGGAACGGAGTCCGGGAAGATGTCGATCCCGATGATCGCGAGGCCCTCCCCCTGCGCCCATGCCACGAAGTCCGCAACGGTGGGGTGGTGGCGGACGTGCTGGTACCGGTCGGTGACCATGGCCCCGCGGCGGTTCCACCGGCGCCGGCCAATGATGTGCACTTCCTTGGCCAGGAACGCGTTGGCGGTGCGAACGACGGTGCCGATGTTCATGTCGTGCTGCCAGTTTTCGATCGCGATATGGAAATTGTGCCGTTTGGCGTCCAGGTCCGCCACGATCGACTCGTGTTTCCAGTAGCGGTATTTGTCCACCACGTTGCGGCGGTCGCCGTCCGCGAGCAGGTCCGGGTCCCAGTGATCGCCTTCCGGCAGTTCACCGTCCCAGGGTCCGACGCCGACCTCCGCCCTGGGCGCTTCCCCCTCTTCAGCTCCGTACGCGTTTGCGGGACGGATTTCGCTGGGTATCTCGGGTTCAGTCACGACTCAACATTAGACTGGGACCCAGGTAGCGGCACACTTACGGCGGAGGACACCATGGATGAGCAGCGCGATGACCGGCGGAGCGAGTCGGAGGACGGACGGTCGGCGGCGTCGATGTACCGCAGCGGCCAGGACATAGAGTGCTGGCTCACCGACATGGACGGTGTGCTGGTGCATGAGAACCAGCCCATTCCAGGCGCCGCGGAACTCATCCAGCGCTGGGTGGACACGTCCCGGCGGTTCCTCGTCCTGACAAACAACTCTATCTATACGCCCCGGGACCTGGCCGCCCGGCTGAAGAGTTCGGGCCTGGAGATCCCTGAGGAGAACATCTGGACCTCGGCCCTGGCCACGGCGCAGTTCCTCAAGGATCAGGTGCGCGGCTCGGATTCGGGCAACCGCGCCTACACGATCGGCGAGGCGGGCCTCACGACGGCGCTGCACGAGGCCGGCTTCATCCTCACCGACCAGGACCCGGACTTTGTGGTGCTCGGTGAGACCCGCACCTACTCCTTTGAAGCCATCACCATGGCCATCCGGCTCATTCTGGGCGGGGCGCGGTTCATCGCCACCAACCCGGACGCCACCGGACCCTCCAAGGACGGTCCCATGCCCGCCACCGGTGCCATCGCGGCGCTCATCACGAAGGCGACCGGCCGGGAACCCTACATTGTGGGGAAACCGAACCCGATGATGTTCCGCTCGGCGATGAACCAGATCGACGCGCACTCGGAAACCACGGCCATGATCGGTGACCGGATGGACACGGACATCATCGCGGGCATGGAGGCGGGGCTGCACACGGTGCTGGTGCTCAGCGGCATCACGCACCGGGATGACATCGCCGCCTACCCGTTCCGCCCCAACCAGATCCTGAACTCCGTGGCGGATTTGAAGAACCAGATCTAAACCCGGGGGTTAGAAGACGGTCTTTCTTCCTCCACCGGAAGGAAGCGGAAAAAGGGTGCCCTCCAACTGCTCGATGATGGGCCGGTACACAGACGGATTCCAGCCCGGACTGGCGTGCGCGGGCCGGGCACCGTCGGTCCTAAGGTCGTCCGAGACCATGTTGTCCTTAAATATCAGGGACCAGGAGTCGCGGGCGGTCTCGTAGTCCACGGTCTTGTCGTGCGGGTTGCCGACAAAGACCATGCGGGTCCCGCCGAGCTTTCCCGCAAAGCGCGTCGCGTCAAAATGGTAGATATAGGCAGACTCGGACTGGATCAGGACACTCGACGGCGCAATGGGCGAGAGCTGTTCCATGGTCTGGTCCAGGATCTGTCCCCAGCTGCGCTCATCCTTGTGCAGCATCCGCTCGCCGAGTTCGTAGCCGCCCCGCAGCACCGTGGGGAATCGGAAGCCGCGCTCGTAGAGGAACACCACCCCCTCAAACCAGCTTTGGTCCAGCACGTCGTACTTGCTGCACGGGCTGGAATCCAGCAGGATGAACGCCACCTCAATGCCGTGGAGCTCCCGAAGCCGGGCCGCGACCTGGGTTGCCACCATTCCGCCGAAGCTGTGGCCGTAGAAGTAGAACGTGGTCAGCTGATGGGCCCGCGCGTGCTCGACCACGGCGATCACGATCTCGTCAATGTCGATGCCCACGTTGGAGTAGCCGACGGCGGCAAGCTGGCCGCGCTTGTTCAGCGCGCCCCGCAGCGCATTCAGGATCCATTGGGCTTCCTCCCAGCTCGTCTTGTAGCCCGGAAAGAGGAACCAGCTGGCGTGGGGGAAGTACTTCTCCGCGGTTTCATCCGGCACGGTCAGGACCTTGTGGACGCGGCGTTCGGCCTGCACGCGCCGGGTGAAGAGCATGTCTGCCGCCAGCACGGAGGCGGCACCCGTGCCGGTCAGGAAGCTTCGCCTGGAATACCGTTTCAGTCCGGCGGCATGGCGAAGCACGCGGGCGGCATCGCCGTCCCCGCCGGTGTCGCCAACTTCCGCTTTCCGCAGCACATACCTACCGTAGCCACCACGGAAAGGGATTCAGAATCGGCGCGGATAACAGCTCGGCCACAGTCCGGCGGTGGGACCTGCCTAGGCCGGATCAGGCCCGCGGCGAGCCTCGGAACGGCCGGTATCACCGGCAATTCCGGGGTGGGCGGCCGCGGAAACGGCTTCGCGGCCGACCGTTCCGGGGACGACCTTGCGGCGGCCGATTTCGAGGCCAATTTCGTCGTAGGTGGCCAGGAGCTGCGAGCGGGCCATGTCAGCAGGGTTGTCCATCAACCCGAACACCGAATCACTCGCGGCGAGCAGTTCATCATCGGAGTAGACGTGCAGCGGCCGGGTGCCCGAGGCGTCCATGGACGCGGTTGCTTCCGCTGGGAGCTCGAGGGACGGCACCACAGAGGCAACGTTCTCGGCAGAGGTGTTCAACTCGAGGGAGACGCCGGCTGAGCTGCGCAGAACGCCGGCCGTCTCGACCAGCGTCGCAGCGCTGTCAATGGCATTGAGGTCATTGCGAAGCCCGGACAAGGCCGCCGACTCCACGAAGGCTGCACGGCCGAGGTTCACCCGGATGTGAGAGGTGATTCCCATGCCGCGGATGTGCTGGATCTGCCGCATCAGGGCCGGGCGGGAGGCCTGCGTAAGGCTCCCCCGGACATCAATCCGGAGGACATCGGAGGCGATGTCAAGCTTGGCGCTGGCGTTGAGGGAGGTGTCCATAGGTACTCCAAGAAAGGGGTGTCTATGGCCGACGGCTCAACCGTTTCCAGATTATAGGCAGGCGGGGGTCCGCACAAATCAATACGGGACGCCTCAGCCGGCTTCCCGTTGGTCCGGCTCCTCAAAGTGGGTCCGGGAGGCGGCGCCGCCCACGGACTGGACCAGCGAGGTGGCGATGTCACGCATCTTGACGTTGGCGTTGCTGGAGGCGTCCCTGAGAATCCGGACAGCCGACTCCTGGTCGCACCGGTTCTGCGCCATGACAATCCCTACGGCCATGTCAATCACGGTCCGGGATTCGAGGGTGGCCCGAAGATTCGTGGCACTGTCCGTGTGCAGGGAGAAGCGGACCGCGAGCCGCAATGCAGCCGAAATCTGGCGGGTGTAGCCGCGCGCCCGCGCGGCGACATCGCCGTCGAACTTGTTCGGCACGTCGGAGTAAAGGTTCAGCGCAGCCTGGGCCTCGCCCTGCAGGTGGAACGGCACGGAAAGCACGGAACGCAGGCCGTGCGCGGCGACGGCACTGGCGTAGGCGGGACCCCAGCGGTCCTCGGAAAAGAGGTCCGGAACGTAAACCTCGCGTTCCTCCTGCGCCGCGGTCAGGCACGGACCCTGCGAGAGCCGGTACTGGATTTCATCCACCTCACGGGCGGAGTCGCTGCTCCACCCGATAGTCGCAGCCTTGCGGTCCCTGAGCAGAGTGATACCGCACAGGGCATCGTCCCCGGCGCCTGCCACCTGGTGTGCGGAGAACCGTGCAAGCTCATTCAGGAAGTCCTCGAAGTCGGCGCTTTCCAGAATGAGGTTCTGGATCTGGTCGACGGTGCTCAGGGGGTCACTGCCACGGTCTTCGGGAACGTGGTTGGCTTCGGGAAGGAGCATGGCGCGGGGTCTCCGGTCTGGTGGTTACTTGAAAATGATAATTGACCGCCAATCCACCGTCCATCCGGGTCCGTTGGAAACGCGCGGCCTAGGGCGTGTCTCCTTATTGGCGTAGCCAGATGACGACGGCGTAGAGGACAACACCGGCACGGTAGGTCAGTGCGAGTTTGTCGTAACG